>NZ_CP012700.1:1942151-2255010 GCF_001307295.1 Sphingopyxis macrogoltabida
TTGCGATCCTCGATGAATTCGAGGTCGGGCATCACGATGTCGATACCCGGATAGTCGTGGCTGCCGAAGGTCACGCCGAGGTCGGCCATGATCCATTTGCCGTCGCAGCCATAGAGATTGGCGTTCATGCCGATCTCGCCCGAGCCCCCCAATGCGAGGAAAAGCAACTCCTTGCCGGGGATGGTCATCTGTTCTGGTTCCGTTGGTTATAGAGGTGCATCAACCCGTTGAGCGTCAGATCGGGTTCGATACGGTCGAACAACTGCGCCTGTTCCTGGAACAGCGTCGCCAGGCCGCCCGTCGCGATGACGGTAAGCGGTTTACCGATCTCGGCCTTCATTCGCGCGATCAGGCCTTCCATCATCGACACATAGCCCCAATAGACGCCGATCAGCATCTGGCTTTCGGTGGTACGCCCGATGACGCTATCGGTTTCGGGCGCTTCGATGGCGATACGCGGCAACTTCGCCGCCGCCGCGACAAGCGCTTCAAGCGACAAATTCACCCCGGGCGCGATGATGCCGCCCAGATAGGCGCCGTCCGGCCCGATATGGTCGAGCGTCGTCGCGGTGCCGAAGCTGATGACGAGCTTGTCCCTGCCCGGCGCGACGGCTTGCCCCGAAATCGCATTGACCGCGCGGTCGGCGCCGACCGACTGCGGCTCGTCGACCTTGAGCGCGATCCCCCAGGTCACCGGCTCGCGCCCCGCGACGAGCGCATCGACGCCGAAATATTTATGCGCGAGCAGTTGCAGATTGTGGAGCGCGCGCGGCACGACGGTCGAAATGATCACGTCGCTTACCTCGGCGCGGTCGTGTCCCTCGATGCGCAGGAGCTGGTCGAGCCAGACCATATATTCGTCGGCGGTGCGGCGGTCGTCGGTCGCAATCCGCCAGCGTGCGAGCAGTTCGGTATCGCGAAACAGCGCGAATTTGGCGTTGGTGTTGCCGACATCGATCGCGAGCAGCATCTCAATTCCCCTCGACCGGGCGGCGTAGCTCGACGTCCCCGGCATGGACCAGCATGACCTCCCCATCGGCGCGGCGCAAGCGCAGCGCGCCGTCGGGCGCCAGCCCGTCGAAGCTGCCGTCGATCCCCTGCTCCGATACACGGAGCGGCGTTCCGACCGGATGGCCTTGCGGCAGCCACGCGCGGACGATGCTGTCGACGCCCTCCTGCCGCCATGTCCATAATGTATCGACCATCGCGATCGCCAGGGCCTCGGCGAAGCGGTCGCGGTCGAGCACCGCACCCTTGGCAGCGAGCGCCGCCGTCGGGCGATCGGGCAGTTCGGGCGCGGCGACCAGATTGACGCCGATCCCGATCACCACCGCATTGCCCGTGCGCTCCATCAATATGCCGGCGCATTTGGCGCCGTCGACGAGCAGGTCGTTCGGCCATTTGAGCCGGGCGTCGAGCCCGGGCGCCATCGCCGCCACCGCTTTCGCCAGCGCAACCCCCGCGACCAGCGCGAGCGTTGCAGGCGATGGATCGCCGGCGGTCAGGTGGACGACGGTCGAGCCCATGAAATTGCCCTGCCCGTCGTTCCAGCCACGGCCTAGGCGGCCGCGCCCGGCGGTCTGGCGGTCGGCGACGAGCCAATGGCCCTCGCCGACATGCTCGCCGCCCGCCAGTCGCGCCAGCAGGTCGGCGTTGGTCGAACCTGTCTGCGCTACCTGCTCTATCGGGGGGATCAGAACAGCACCGACGCGGCGCCCGCCGAAGCGATCGCCAGCATGGGAATGAACAGATAGCCGATCACTGACAGCCACAGCGCGCTGACCGCGACGATCGCACCCTCGACGACATTGCCGCCGCCGGTCACTTCGACGTCCGACTTGTCGTCGAAGTACATCGTCTTGATGATCGCGATATAATAGAAGGCGCCGATCACCGAGGCGACGATCCCCGCAACCGCGAGCGGCACGAGATTGGCGTTCACCGCGGCCTCAAACACCAGATACTTCGGCCAGAAGCCGAACAGCGGCGGGATGCCGGCAAGGCTGAACAGGAACACCGCCATCGCCGCGGCAAGCCCCGGACGGCGCTGCGACAGGCCGGCAAGTGCCGGGATGCTCTCGATCTGGTTGCCTTGCGGGTCGCGCAGTTGCAGCACGACAAGGAAGGCGCCGAGCGTCGTCACGACATATACGAGCAGATAGGTCAGCACACCCTCGACCCCCTGCTGCGTACCGGCAGCAAGGCCGATCAGCATGAAGCCGACATTGTTGATCGACGAATAGGCAAGCAGGCGCTTGATATTCTTCTGCCCGATCGCGCCGACCGCGCCGAGGATGATCGACGCGAGCGCGAGGAAGATCACGATCTGCTGCCACGCACCGACCGCCGGGCCCATCGCGTCGATCACGACGCGCGTTGTCAGTGCCATCGCCGCCACTTTCGGGGCGCTGGCGAAGAAGGTCGTCACCGGGGTCGGTGCGCCTTCATAGACGTCGGGGGTCCACATGTGGAACGGCACGGCGCTGATCTTGAAGCCGAGCCCCGCGAGCACGAACACGATGCCGAAGATCAGCCCGATATTGATCTCGCCGCCCATCCGCGCCGCGATCCCGGCGAAATCGGTAGTGCCCGAAAAGCCATAGAGCAGCGAGATGCCGTAAAGCAGCATCCCCGATGCGAGCGCCCCGAGGACGAAATATTTGAGCCCCGCTTCGCTCGACCGCTCGTCGGTGCGCATGAAGCTGGCGAGCACATAGGCGGCAAGGCTGTTGAGTTCGAGCCCGACATAGAGCGTCATCAGGTCGCGCGACGACGCCATGATGCCCATGCCGAGCGCCGCGAACAGGATCAGCACCGGATATTCGGCGCGCATGCCCACGTTGAAGAAGCGCGGCGCGACGAGGATGCAGACGAAGCTCGCGGCATAGATCAGCAGCTTGGCAAAGCCGCCGAAACCGTCGACCGACAGCGTGCCCGAAAAAACCGTGGCGTTGACACCGAACAGCGCCACGACCGCTGCCGCAGCGGCAGCGAGCGTCAGCAACGACGCCCCCTGATACAGGCCGACCTGCCGGTCCCCCGCGAAGGTGCCGAGCATCAGGGTGATCAGCCCGCCGATCGTCAGGATCAGTTCGGGCCAGATGAGGGCAAGATCGGCGCTCATTGGACGCCTCCCACATGGCTCGATCCGTGGGCGGCTTCGCCTTCATGCGCACTGGCCGCCTTCGGCTTGGCTGCGGCGAGATGGGCGTCGCCGGTGGGCTTGGCGGGCGCGAGCCGCGCGACGACGGTCGTCACGTCGCCGCGCATCGGCGCGAGGAAGCTTTCGGGATAGACCCCCATCCACAGCGCCACGGCGGCGAGCGGTGCCATGATCGTCCATTCGCGTGCGCTGAGGTCCGGCATCGCCTTCACATCGTCCTTGGTCAGTTCGCCGAACACGACGCGGCGATAGAGATAGAGCATATAGGCGGCGCCGAGGATGATGCCGGTGGTGCACACGAACGCCACGACGCTCGACGCTTCATAGATGCCGAGCAGGCTCAGGAATTCGCCGACGAAGCCCGACGTGCCCGGCAGGCCGATCGACGCCATGGTGAACAGCATGAAGAACAATGCATAGGCCGGCATGTTCACCGCGAGCCCGCCGTAACGGTCGATCTCACGCGTGTGGAGCCGGTCGTAGATCACGCCGACGCAGAAGAAGAGCGCCGCCGAGACGACACCGTGGCTGAGCATGATGATCAGCGCGCCTTCGATCCCCTGCTGGTTGAACGCGAAGAGGCCCGCGGTGACGATCGCCATATGGGCGACCGACGAGTAAGCGATCAGCTTCTTCATGTCGTTCTGCACCAGCGCGACGAGGCTGGTGTAGACCACCGCCACCATCGACAGCGCGAAGACGATCCACATGAGCTGCGCCGACGCGTCGGGGAACATCGGCATCATGAAGCGCAGAAAGCCATAGGCGCCGAGCTTGAGCAGCACGCCCGCGAGGATCATCGAACCCGCGGTCGGTGCCTGCACATGCGCGTCGGGAAGCCATGTGTGGACGGGCCACATCGGCATCTTTACCGCAAGGCTGGCAAAGAAGGCAAGCCACAGCCACGTCTGCATTTCCGGCGGAAAATTATAAGCGAGCAGCGTCGGGATGTCGGTCGTGCCCGCTTCGCGGATCATCGCGATCATCGCGATCAGCATCAGCACCGAGCCGAGCAGCGTGTAGAGGAAGAATTTGAACGCCGCATAGATGCGGTTCGCGCCGCCCCAGATGCCGATGATGAAATACATCGGGATCAGCCCGGCTTCGAAGAAGATGTAGAACAGCAGCAGATCCTGCGCGCAGAACACGCCGATCATGATCGTTTCCATGATCAGGAACATCGCCATGTAGAGGCCGACACGGCTCTTGATCGCGTCCCAACTCGCAAGGATGCAAAGCGGCATCAGGAAGACGCTGAGCATGATCAGCATCAGCGCCATGCCGTCGATGCCGAGCGCCCACTGGAAACGCCCGAACAAATCGGCGCGTTCGGTGAACTGCCACTGCGCCCCGCCGATGTCGAACTGCGCCCACAGGACGCAGCCGAGCACGAAGTCGACCAGGGTCGCGACGAGCGCGATCATCCGTGCATTGCGGTCGCCGGCATAGATGCAGAGGACGGCCGCGATCAGCGGTACCGCGAGCATCAGCGAGAGGATGGGAAGACCGCCGCTCACAGGAAATTCACCATGGCCCAGCTGGCGAGGCCGACAAGCCCAAGCAGCATCACGAACGCATATCCATAAACATAACCCGATTGCAGCCGGACCGCGAGCCGGGTCCCCCCTTGCACGAGCGCCGCGGCGCCATCCGGACCGAAGCGGTCGATGGTGCCTTCATCCCCGCGCTTCCAGAAGAAGCGGCCGATCGCGAAGGCAGGCTTCACGAAGAGGATGTTATAGAGCTCGTCGAAATACCATTTGTTGTACAGGAACTGGTGGAGCAGCTTGAACTGCGCCACGAAGCGCCCCGGCAGGCTGGTGTTGCGGATATAGCTGTTCCACGCGAGGAACAGACCGATCGCCATCACCGTGAACGGCGTCCATTTGACCCAGGTCGGCACCTCGTGCGCGGCGTGCATCAGATGCTCGTCGAACGCGATGCTGCCCTTCCAGAAGGCAAGGCCTTCCTCGGGGTAGATGAACGGGTGCGCGAAGACGAAGCCCGCGAACACCGCGCCGATCGACAGGACGATCAGCGGGATCAGCATCGGCAACGGGCTTTCGTGCGGGTGATAACCCGCCGTGCCGTCGCTCGACGCATCATGGTGGTGATGATCGTCGTGCGCCGCGTGCGTGTGCGCGTGATCGTCATGGCCGTGACCATGGTCGTCATGCACCGCATGCTGGATATGCTCGCTCTGTTCCCAGCGCGGCTTGCCGTAAAAGGTCAGGAAGACGAGCCGCCACGAATAGAAGCTGGTGAGCAGCGCGGCGAAGATGCCGACCCAGAAAGCGATCTGGCCGCCGCCCCCGGCAGCGAACGCCGCCTCGAGGATGCCGTCCTTCGAGTGGAAGCCGGCAAAACCCGCGACGCCCGCGATGCCGACGCCGGTGATCGCCAGCGTCCCCGCCATCATCGCCCAGAAGGTGATCGGGATATGCTTCCTGAGGCCGCCGTAATAGCGCATGTCCTGTTCGTGGTGCATCGAATGGATGACCGAACCCGCACCGAGGAACAGCAGCGCCTTGAAGAAGGCGTGCGTGAACAGGTGGAACATCGCGGCGCCATAAGCGCCGACCCCCGCGGCAAAGAACATGTAACCGAGCTGCGAACAGGTCGAATAGGCGATGACGCGCTTGATGTCCCACTGCGTCGTGCCGACCGTCGCGGCGAACAGGCAGGTCGCGGCGCCGACGAAGGTGACGACGCCGAGTGCTACGGCCGAGGTCTCGAACATCGGCGACAGGCGGCAGACCATGAAGACGCCCGCGGTGACCATCGTCGCCGCGTGGATCAGCGCCGACACCGGGGTCGGACCCTCCATCGCGTCGGGAAGCCAGGTGTGCAGACCGAGCTGCGCCGACTTGCCCATCGCGCCGACGAACAGCAGCAGGCAGAGGATCGTCATCGTGTCGAGCCGCATCCCCATGAAGGTGATCGTCGAACCCGCCATGCCCGGCGCGGCAGCGAGGATCTCGGGGATCGAGACGGTGCCGAACACGAGGAAGGTGCCGAAGATGCCGAGCATGAAGCCAAGGTCGCCGACGCGGTTGACGACGAACGCCTTGATCGCCGCGGCATTGGCGCTCGGCTTCTTGTACCAGAAACCGATCAGCAGATAGGATGCGAGACCGACGCCTTCCCAGCCGAAGAACATCTGGACGAGGTTGTTCGCGGTCACGAGCATCAGCATCGCGAAGGTGAAGAGCGAGAGATAGGCAAAGAAGCGCGGCTGGTCCGGGTCCTCCTCCATATAGCTCCAGCTATAGAGGTGGACGAGCGCCGACACCGTCGTGATCACGACGAGCATCACCGCGGTCAGCGTATCGACACGCAATTCCCAGTTGAACTGCAGCGCGCCCGACGACACCCAGTGCAGCACCGGCGTCACCCCGGCCTCGCCCGTTCCCGCCACGAAGGACAGGAAGATCGGCCAGCTCAGCGCGCAGCTGATGAACAGCGCGCCCGTCGTGACGATTTTCGACGCAAACGGGCCGATGACCCGCTGGCCGAGCCCTGCGACAATCGCCGCGAGCAGCGGCAGGAAAACGATCGCCTGGATCACCGGCTTACCCCTTCATCCGGTTGGCATCGTCAACGGCAATGGTGCCGCGGCCGCGGAAATAGATAACGAGAATGGCAAGACCAATCGCCGCTTCACCCGCGGCAACGGTCAGCACGAACATCGAGAACACCTGCCCGACGAGATCGCCCAGCGCCGCGCTGAACGCGACGAGGTTGATGTTCACCGCCAGCAGGATGAGCTCGATCGCCATCAGGATGACGATGATATTCTTGCGGTTGATGAAGATGCCGAGCACGCCGAGCGTAAACAGCACCGCCGAAACGGCGAGATAATGGCCGACCGAAATCACAGTTCAACCCCCTGCCCGGTGCCCGGATCGACAAGGCGCGTCGCATCCTCGGGGCGGCGCCGGTTCTGCGCCGAGATATTCTGGATGCGCACCCCGCCGCGGGTCCGATGCGTCAGCACGATCGCGCCGATCATCGCGACGAGCAGGACGATGCCCGCCGCCTCGAACAGGAAGATATAGCGCGTGTAGAGCAGTTCGCCGATCTGCTGGATATTGCTGGTATCGGTCGCCGCCGGCGCCGCGCGCGCAGCCAGATCGACCCCGCCCGCCTGCCAGGCGCCGACCGCAAAGATCAGTTCGGCGGCCAGGATGATCGCCACCAGCGCGCCGAGCGGCAGATAGCGCACGAAACCGGCGCGCAGTTCGGCGAAATCGATGTCGAGCATCATCACGACGAACAGGAACAGCACCGCGACCGCGCCGACATAGACGATGACGAGCAGCATCGCGATAAATTCGGCGCCCGCGAGCAGCATCAGCCCAGCCGCGTTGAAGAAGGCGAGGATCAGCCACATCACGCTGTGGACGGGGTTGCGCGCGAAAATCACCATCGCCGCCGAGGCGATGACGACGGTCGCGAACAGGTAAAAGGCAAAGAGCTGGATCATGTGCGCGCGCCCTTACCGATAGGGCGCGTCGGCGGCAAGATTCGCCGCGATCGCGCGTTCCCATTTGTCGCCATTGGCGAGCAGCTTGGCCTTATCATAGAGCAGCTCCTCGCGCGTTTCGGTCGCGAATTCGAAGTTCGGCCCCTCGACCACCGCATCGACCGGGCACGCTTCCTGGCAGAAGCCGCAATAGATGCACTTGGTCATGTCGATGTCGTAGCGCGTCGTGCGGCGCGAGCCGTCGTCGCGCGGCTCGGCCTCGATCGTGATCGCCTGCGCCGGGCACACCGCTTCGCACAGCTTGCACGCGATGCAGCGCTCCTCGCCGTTCGGATAACGGCGCAGCGCATGTTCGCCGCGGAAGCGCGGCGACAGCGGGTTCTTCTCGAACGGATAGTTGATCGTCGCCTTCGGCTTGAAGAAATATTTCAGCGTGAGGGCGTGCGCCTTCACAAACTCCCACAGCGTGAAGCTTTTGACGAGATGGGCGACGTAACTCATGAATACCTCGTCAGCATCAGATAGCCGGAGATCAGGAAGATCCAGAGAAGCGAAATCGGCAGAAAGACTTTCCAGCCCAGCCGCATCAGCTGGTCATAGCGGTAACGCGGGACAGTCGCCTTCACCCAGCTGAAGACGAAGAAGAAGAACAGGATTTTCGCGAACAGCCAGATGATGCCGGGCACGGCATAGAGCGGCGCCCAGTCGACCGGCGGCAGCCAGCCGCCCCAGAAGAGCACCGCGTTGAGCGTGCACATCAGCAGCACGTTGGCATATTCGCCGAGCCAGAAGAGCGCGAAGCTCATCGACGAATATTCGGTCTGATACCCCGCGACGAGCTCGCTTTCGGCCTCGGTCAGGTCGAACGGCGCGCGCGCGGTTTCGGCGAGCGACGAAATGAGGAACATCACCGCGAGCGGGAACAGCAGCAGGTTGAAGCCGAAGGCGTTGACGAAGCCGAGCCCGTGCCCGACCTGCGCCTTGACGATTTCGTTCATGTTGAAGCTGTCGGCGAACAGCACGACACCGATCAGGATGAAGCCGATCGAGACTTCGTAGCTGATCATCTGCGCCGAAGCGCGCATCGCCGAGAAGAACGGATATTTCGAGTTCGACGCCCAGCCCGACAGGATCACGCCGTACACGCCGAGCGACGACACCGCGAGGATGTAGAGCAGCCCGACGTTGATGTCGGCCAGCACCGCGCCCGAATTGAACGGGATCACCGCCCACGCCAGCAGCGCGACCGTGAAGGTGATGATCGGCGCGATCAGGAACAGGCCCCGGTTTGCCGAACTCGGGATAATCGTTTCCTGCAGGAACACCTTCAGCCCGTCGGCGAAGCTCTGCAGCAGGCCGAAGGGGCCGACGACGTTCGGACCGCGGCGCAGCGCAATCGCCGCCCAGATCTTGCGGTCGGCATAGATGATCATCGCGACCGCGAGCATCAGCGGCAGCGCGATGAGCAGGATGCCGGCGACGGTGGCGACGCCCCACGCCCATTCATAGGACATACCAAGATTTTGGAAAAACTCGGTCACAGCGACCACTCCCTGTCGTCACCCCGGACTTGATCCGGCATCCATGGACCCCGGATCAAGTCCGGGGTGACGAAGCTGTTGAACGCGCGGCTCATTCCGCGGCCTCCGCATAATCGGCGCCGTGGAGCAGTTCGTCCGAGCAACGCTGCATCGTCGGCGACGCGCGGCAGATGGCGTTGGTGAGGTAGAAATCCTTGATCGGCGACGGGATCGCGCGCGCTTCGGGCTTGGCTGGCAGCTTGGGCACCGTCCAGCCGTAATCGGCCAGCCCTTCGACGCCCAGCGCCGGCACCGCGGCGATCATCGCGGCGCGACACTCGGCAAAGCTGTCGAAGCCGACCGACACGCCGAGCGCGTCGGCGAGCGCGCGGAAAATGCTCCAGTCCTCGCGCGCGTCGCCCGGCGCGAACACCGCCTTTTCGCTGCGCTGGACGCGGCCTTCGGTGTTGACCGTGGTGAAGTCCTTTTCGGTCCACGCCGCCGCCGGCAGGATGACGTCGGCGGCATGGGCGCCCTTGTCGCCATGGTGGCCGACATAGACCTTGAACGTATCGGGCAGCGCCGCGAAATCGACCTCGTCGGCGCCGAGGAAGAAGGCGAGCTTGGGCTTGGCCGCGACGACATCCCTGATCCCGCCGGGCAGGCCATAGCCGAGCATCAGCGAGCCCATGCGCGCGGCCGAGAAATGCACGACGTTGAAGCCGTTCCAGCCGTCCTTGACCGCATTCACCGTCTTGGCGAGCGCGAGGCCCGCGCCGTGAACGCCGGGCACCGACAGCGCGCCGCCGCCGAAGATCAGCATCGGCCGCTCGGCGCCCTTGAGAGCGTCGGTGACATGCGTCGGCAGCTTCGCGACGAGCGACGCATCGTCGCCGAGCCATTCGGTCTTGTAGGTGAGGTCGGTTTCGGGACCGATGGCGAAGACCTTCGCGCCCTTCTTCCACACCGCTTTGCGGACGCGCGTGTTGATCAGCGGCGCTTCCCAGCGGAGATTGGTGCCGACGAGCAGGATCACGTCGGCATTCTCGGCCTCGGCGATCGTCGTGTTGAAATTGACCGCCGACAGGCTGGTCACGTCATAGTCGAGCCCGGTCTGGCGCCCTTCGAGCAGATTACCGCCGAGCGCGTTGACCAGCGATTTCGCCGCGAACATCGTCTCGCAATCGGCAAGGTCGCCCGCAATCGCCGCAACCGACGATCCGGCGTTCACCGCCTTGATCGCGGCAAAGGCTTCGGCCCAACTGGCGGGCTGGAGCGCGCCATTGACGCGCACATAAGGCTGGTCGAGGCGGCGGCGGATCAGGCCATCGACATGATGGCGCGTCTTGTCGCTCGCCCATTCCTCATTCACATCGTCATTGACGCGCGGCAGCACGCGCAGCACCTGCCGCCCGCGGCTGTCGATACGCACGTTGGTGCCGACCGCGTCCATCATGTCGATGCCCAGCGTCTTGGTCAGCTCCCACGGCCGCGCTTCGAAGGCATAGGGCTTGCTGGTCAACGCCCCGACCGGGCACAGATCGACGATATTGCCCGACAGCTCGCTCGCCACCGCATGTTCGAGATAGGAGGTGATCTGCATATTCTCGCCGCGATAGATCGCGCCGATATCTTCCACGCCCGCGACTTCCTCCGCAAAGCGGACGCAGCGCGTGCACTGGATGCAACGGGTCATCACCGTCTTGACGATGGGGCCCATATATTTTTCGGTGACCGCGCGCTTGTTCTCGTCATAGCGCGTGGCGCCGCGGCCATAGGCGACCGACTGGTCCTGCAAATCGCATTCGCCGCCCTGATCGCAGATCGGGCAGTCAAGCGGGTGGTTGATGAGCAGGAACTCCATCACGCCTTCGCGCGCCTTCTTGACCATCGGGCTGTCGGTCTTGATCACCTGCCCTTCGGCGGTCGGCAGCGCGCACGACGCCTGCGGCTTGGGCGGCCCGGGCGCGACCTCGACGAGGCACATGCGGCAATTACCGGCGATCGACAGACGCTCATGATAGCAGAAGCGCGGAATTTCCTTCCCCGCCATCTCGCACGCCTGCAAGACGGTTGCGCCCTGCGGAACGTCGAGCTCTATGCCATCTACGGTGACCTTAGGCATCGGTAGAACTTTCAGATGAATTGCTGGCTTCGCGCAGGCGATATAGCCCCTCGGCGAGCGCGCCACGGAGGATTCCCCGTCCGAAGCTTATGCTCTGCCCCGGCGGCATGCAGGCCTGCAAATTCGGCAGAACCGCGGTCAGCGCGGCATTTTCTTCGGCGGTATAGATATCGGATGTCACCAGATTGTGGCTTTCGGCGGGCGCGATGCGCGCAACGCAATCGCCGAATTGCCGCAACGACAATATCGTGTTCGGGACGGTGCCGGACGCGAATTCTTTCGCATAATCGCGCACCGGCAAATCCTTGAGCGCCGGGGTGGGCGCATCGCGATAGGCCTTGCGATAAAGGGCACCGAGCAACTCGTAGCGAAAGAGAAACGGCGTGAACGCCAGCTTCGACGCAAATTGCGTCTGACCGACGTTCGGCAGGCAACCGGGCTCGGTGATCTTGTCGCCGAATTTTCCGGCGTCTTCCGATTGCGGATCCATCGCAATGAATTCCAGCGCCAGACGACGCGCGCGCGCGCTGTCGACCACGCAATCGGCAAAGGATTTCATGACGATTTCGCGCTGCTTGGCGGCGTTATCGGCGACCAGCGGCACGTTGGGCGCATCCGGCGCGTGCAGGTGCGATCCCTGCTGGGCGACCGCAGCCGCCGACGGCTGCAACGCAACCATCGCGGCGCAGGCAAGGCCCGCCAATCGGGAAGAGGCCAGCTTCACTCGGCCGCCTCCAGCGCGCCATTCTCGCGGATGCGGCGTTCGATTTCGGGGCGGAAATGCTTGATCAGGCCCTGGATCGGCCACGCCGCGGCATCGCCGAGCGCGCAGATCGTGTGGCCTTCGACCTGCTTGGTCACATCGTATAGCGTGTCGATTTCGCTGATGTCGGCGTCGCCGGTGCGCAGCCGCTCCATCACGCGCCACATCCAGCCGGTGCCTTCGCGGCACGGCGTGCACTGGCCGCAGCTTTCATGCTTGTAGAAATAGCTGATGCGGCTGATCGCCTGAACGACGTCGGTCGACTTGTCCATCACGATCGCGGCGGCGGTGCCGAGGCCCGAACCGACGGCCTTCAGCCCGTCGAAATCCATCGGCGCGTCCATGATTTCGGCTGCGGGAACGAGCGGCACCGACGAACCGCCCGGGATCACCGCGAGCAGATTGTCCCAGCCGCCGCGAATGCCGCCGCAATGCTTGTCGATCAGTTCGCGGAAGGTGATGCCCATCTCTTCCTCGACGACGCACGGGCGCTCGACATGGCCCGAGATCTGGAAGAGCTTGGTGCCCTTGTTATTCTCGCGCCCGAAACTTGCGAACCACGGCGCGCCTCGGCGCAGGATCGTCGGGACGACCGCGATCGATTCCACGTTGTTCACCGTCGTCGGGCAACCATAAAGGCCAGCGCCCGCCGGGAACGGGGGTTTCAGCCGCGGCTGGCCCTTCTTGCCCTCAAGGCTTTCGATCATCGCGGTTTCTTCGCCGCAGATATAGGCGCCGGCGCCGCGATGGACGAAGACGTCGAAATCATAACCCGACTTGGCGGCATTCTTGCCGAGCAGCCCGGCGTCATACGCCTCCTGCACCGCCGCGAACAACGTCTCGGCCTCGCGGATAAACTCGCCGCGGATATAGATATACGCCGCACGCGCGCGCATCGCATAGCCCGCGATGAGCGCGCCTTCGATCAGCTTGTGCGGATCGTGGCGGATGATCTCGCGGTCCTTGCACGAGCCGGGCTCGGATTCGTCGGCGTTGATGACGAGGAAGCTCGGGCGGTCGGCGCGCGGCTCCTTCGGCATGAAGCTCCACTTGAGCCCCGTCGGGAAGCCCGCGCCGCCGCGGCCGCGCAGGCCCGACGCCTTGATCTCCTCGATGATCGCGTCCTGGCCGCGCTTCATCAGGTCTTTCGTCTTGTCCCAATCGCCGCGCGCCTGCGCGGATTTGAGGTTCCACGGCTGGAAGCCGTAGAGATTGGTGAAGATGCGATCCTTGTCGGCAAGGCTCATGCGACATCTCCCAGCTCGTCACCCTGAACTTGTTTCAGGGTCCATGGCCCGACCGTTCCACAAGCGCCGCGCCGAACGAGAGCACTGACCATGGATGCTGAAACAAGTTCAGCATGACGAAGAAATGAAGCGTGGCTCATGCTCACCACTCCTTCCGGTAATCATGGTTGGCCTTGACCATTTCCTTCAGCGTGGTCGGGCCGCCTTCGGGCTCGCTCGTGTGACGCTTCGGGTTCTGGGGGCCGGTCTTGGGCTGCTTGCCCGCCGCGAGATCGTCGAGGATGCGCGACATGCTGTCGAAATCGAGGTCCTCATAATTATCGTCGTTGATCTGGACCATCGGCGCGTTGGTGCAGGTGCCCATGCACTCGACCTCGGTCAGCGTGAACAGGCCGTCGGGCGTCGTCTTGCCCTTCACCATGCCGCGGTTCTTGCACGCGGCCATCACATCGTCCGACCCGCGCAGCAGGCACGGCGTCGTCCCGCACACCTGGACGTGATAGCGACCGACCGGGACGAGATTGTACATGGTGTAGAAAGTCGCGACCTCATAGGCGCGCATGAACGGCATATCGAGCTCAGCCGCGACATATTCGATCACCGGCACGGGCAGCCAGCCCTGCGTGCCCGTCTCAGCGCCGACCTGACGCTGCGCGAGGTCGAGCAGCGGCATCACCGCCGAACGCTGGCGCCCCGCGGGATAGCGCGCGATGACCGCCTTCGCCTTCTCGGCATTTTCGGCCGTCCACGCAAAAGCGCCCCAGCGCGCGCGGGTTTCGGCTTCATCGGGGATTTGGGGTGCGTCAGCCATTTGCTGTAATCTTTCCGGCGTAGAATGTCTTTTCGGCCTGCGCCAAGCGCTGCCTCCGCCTCCGGAAATAAAGGCCCGAGGCAGACAAAAGCAAAATTGCAGCCAAATTTTGCAGCCAAACGCTCAACTGCAATCGCTCAAACGCAACAATTTGCCAGATGACGGTTCCGGCGATGACGAAAGCAAATGCCAACGCGGCAAATTCCGGCAACGCCGACGGTGCCGGTTTCGGCGCACGCCCAAACCGGACGTCTTCGGTGTGTACGAGGTTCCAGTATCGGGGAAGCCGACTCACCGGTCACACTCCCCGAACACCACGTCGATCGCGCCGATGATTGCAGTCGTATCCGCGAGCATGTGGCCCTTCGACATCATGTCCATCGCCTGCAGATGCGAAAACGCCGTCGGGCGGATCTTGCAGCGGTACGGTTTGTTGGTGCCGTCGCTGACCAGATAGACGCCGAACTCGCCCTTCGGGCTTTCGGTCGCCACATAAACCTCGCCCGCGGGGACGTGGAAGCCCTCGGTATAGAGCTTGAAGTGATGGATCAGCGATTCCATCGACTGCTTCATCTCGCCGCGCTTCGGCGGCACGACCTTGCGGTCGAGGCTGGCGATCGGACCGGCGGGCATCTCGTTGATGCATTGCAGGATGATCCGCGCCGACTGATAGACTTCCTGCACGCGGACCATGAAGCGGTCGTAGCAGTCGCCGCGCGTGCCGACGGGAATGTCGAAGTTCATCTTGGCATAGGCGTCATAGGGCTGCGACTTGCGCAGATCCCATGCGATGCCGCTGCCGCGGATCATCGGGCCCGAAAAGCCCCAGGCCAGCGCATCTTCCTTGCTCACCGTCGCGATATCGACGTTGCGCTGCTTGAAGATGCGGTTGTCGATGACCAGACTCATCGCGTCGCCGAACAGCTTCGGCAGCCGCTTTTCGCACCATTCGCCGATGTCGTAGAGCAGCTTTTCGGGGACGTCCTGATGGACGCCGCCGGGCCGGAAATAGGCCGAGTGCATCCGCGCGCCCGACGCGCGCTCGAAGAAGTTCAGGCAATCCTCGCGCAGCTCGAACACCCACAGGTTCGGCGTCATTGCGCCGACGTCCATGACGTGCGACCCGATATTGAGCATATGGTTGCAGATGCGCGTCAGCTCGGCGAACAAAGTCCGCAGATATTGCGCGCGATCGGGCACCTCGAGGTCGAGCAATTTCTCGATCGCGAGGACATAGCTATGCTCCATGCCGAGCGGCGAGCAATAGTCGAGCCGGTCGAAATAGGGCAAAGCCTGCAGATAGGTCTTGTACTCGATCAGCTTTTCGGTGCCGCGGTGGAGCAGCCCGACGTGCGGATCGACACGCTCGATGATCTCGCCGTCGAGCTCCATCACCATGCGGAGCACGCCATGCGCCGCGGGATGCTGCGGGCCGAAGTTGATCGTATAGTTGGTGACGACCTGATCGCCGGCGGTATCCGCCGTATCGACCGGATAGCCCTCGAACATGTCGCTGCCGTGGTGCTTCACATAAGGAGAGTCGGTCATGCGTCACCTCCATCGTCCTTGGCCGTCCTCGGCTTGCGCGGCGCGCGCGGTTTGGCGGGCGCTTTCTCGGCCTTGGCGATCGCGGGCGTTTTGGCGGCCTTGGTCGCCGGCTTTGCCTTCGCGCCGTCATGGCTCGTCTTGGCGGCCTTCAGATTGGTTTTCGCCCCTGCCCCGGTATCGGCCGGCTTTTCGGTCGTCTTCGGGGTCGGCGGCGGGGGCGCCTTCGCTTTGTCGTCGGCCTTCTTGACCTCGGCGGCGGTCAGCGGCGTCGGCGCGCCCTTGCCCGGCGCTTCGCCGGTGCCGCCGGCCTTTTCGTCGCCGGGCAGCACATAGTCGGCGCCTTCCCACGGGCTCAGGAAGTCGAAATTGCGGAAATCCTGCGCCAGCTTCACCGGCTCATAGACAACGCGCTTGTCCTCTTCGCTGTACCGGAGCTCGATATAGCCGGTGAGCGGGAAGTCCTTGCGCTGCGGATGCCCCTGGAAACCATAGTCGGTCAGGATGCGGCGGAGGTCGGGGTTGCCCGCGAACAGCACGCCGTACATGTCGAACACTTCGCGTTCGAGCCAGCCGGCGACCGGCCAGACCGGCACGATGCTCGGCACCGGCGTCGCTTCGTCGGTGCAGACGCGCACGCGCAGGCGGTGATTCTTCGTCACGCTGAGCAGGTGATAGACGACCTCGAAACGCTCGGCGCGTTCGGGATAGTCGACCCCGGCGATTTCCATCAGCGACTGATATTCGAGATTGTCGCGCAGCGCGATCATCACGCCGGCCACCGCTTCGCGGCGCACCGTGATGCTGTCCTCGCCGACCGTGAAGACATGCTCGATCAGGTCGGTGCCGAGCAGCTTTTCCAGCGCAGCGCCAATGCCCTCGCGGGGCGCGATCAGGGGAGCGGGACTGGCCATCAGCGTTCGATCGTCCCGGTGCGGCGGATCTTCCGCTGCAACTGCATCACGCCGTACAGCAGGGCCTCGGCGGTCGGCGGGCAGCCGGGGACATAGATGTCCACGGGCACGATGCGATCGCAGCCGCGCACCACCGAATAGCTGTAGTGATAATAACCGCCGCCATTGGCACAGCTACCCATCGAAATGACATATTTCGGGTTCGACATCTGGTCGTAAACCCGGCGCAGCGCCGGTGCCATCTTGTTGCACAGCGTCCCCGCGACGATCATCACGTCGGACTGGCGCGGCGATGCGCGCGGCGCGGCGCCGAAGCGCTCCATGTCATAGCGCGGCATGTTGACGTGGATCATCTCGACCGCGCAGCATGCGAGGCCGAAGGTCATCCACCACAGCGAACCGGTCCGCGCCCAGTTGAACAAGTCCTCGGTCGAGGTGACGAGAAAGCCCTTGTCGCCGACTTCGCTATTGAGGTCGTCGAAGAAGTTCTGGTCCGGGTTCGTACCGGGCGCAACCGGCATCTGGCCGGGCATGATGATGCTGGAAGTGCTCATTCCCAATCCAACGCGCCTTTTTTCCACGCGTACACAAGGCCGAGCGTGAGTTCGGCGAGGAAAATCATCATCGTGGCCCAACCGGCCCAGCCGATCTCCTCGAGGCTGACCGCCCACGGGAAGAGGAAGGCCGCTTCGAGGTCGAAGATGATGAAGAGGATCGCGACAAGATAGAAGCGCACGTCGAACTGGCTGCGCGCATCCTCGAACGCGGGAAAGCCGCATTCATATTCGGTGAGCTTCGCCGGATCGGGCTGGTGCGCACCGGTCAGACGGGCGACGCCCATCGGCAGAAAAACGAAGGCCGCCGACAATCCGACCGCAATGGCCAGAAAGATCAGGATCGGCAAATATTGCGTCAGGTCGACCATGGGGGCGCGCAGTCCTGTGTTGCTGACGCTCTTGTGGCGCCGTTCTTGCGGGGCGCTTTAGGCCAGCAAGTCGCACCTCGCAAGCGCTGCGGGCGCGAAATTCGCATCATTATGATCAAAAGCACAGGAGCGGGTGGCGGCGGGCGCTATCGCTGTGTTACGCCTCGCGCAGGGGTCGGCCTTCCGGGCAACCAGCGCCCGGCTTCGAATGGGGAGTTTTCATGCAAAAACATATCTTGCGGACGGCACTGGCACTGGGCGCAGCAAGCGCGATCGCGGCGACTCCGGCGCGGGCGGAACTGGTCAACGCCCAGAACCCGGCGACGATTAAGACGATCCTCGAGTCGCAGGGCTGGCCCGCAACGCTGATCCAGAAGGACGGCGACGATCCCTATATCGAAAGCAGCCGCAACGACATGAAGTTCCTGGTGATCTTCATGAACTGCACCGACAACAAACGGTGCAAGACGATCCAATATTATATGGGCTTCAACGACGCGAAGGACCTCGCGCTGACCCGGCTCAACCAGTGGAACAAGGACAAGCGCTTTGCCCGCGCCTACAAGGACGATGAAGGCGATCCGGTGCTCGAAATGGACGTCGATCTCGACTTCGCCGGCATCCCGCGCGAGAATGTCGGCGAAAGCCTCAACACCTGGGCATCGCTGATGGACAGCTTCCGCGAGTTTGTTTTCGAGAAGTAAGTCCGGCGTGCCGCTCGAACGAAACGAGCCCTCACTCTTTCTCGTCACCCCGGACTTGATCCGGGGTCCATGACTTCAACGCCACGATGGATGCCGGATCAAGTCCGGCATGACGACAGAGGGTTCACGCGTTGCGCAGTGCGCCCGCCACCAGCTTCTGCAGCTTCGAGTGCACGGCGCCGCTGCCGGCGATATATTCGCTGCGCTCGATCGCGCGGTCGCCGCCGCGATAATCGCTGACGAAACCGCCGGCTTCGCGCACCAGCAGCATGCCCGCCGCGACGTCCCAGACCTGAAGGTCGCTTTCCCAGAAGCCGTCATAGCGGCCCGCCGCGACCCATGCGAGGTCGAGGCTGGCAGCGCCGAAACGGCGGATGCCCGCAACCTCGGGGGCGACCGCGCCGAAAATGCGGCTCCACTGCGCCATATTGCCATGCCCCATATAGGGGATGCCGGTGGCGATCAGGCATTCGTTGAGGTGGCGGCGCGACGACACCCGCAGGCGCCGGTCGTGCAGCCAGGCGCCGCGGCCGCGCTCGGCCCAATAGCTTTCATCGGTCACCGGCTGGTAGATCAGCGCGGAGGTGACATCGCCCCAGCCGCCGCCGGGCTTCGGCTCCTGCACCGCGATCGAGATCGCGAAATGCGGGATGGCGTGCAGGAAGTTCGACGTGCCGTCGAGCGGGTCGATGATGAAGCGCGGCTTGCCTGGTTCGCCTTCGATCACCCCGCCCTCTTCGAGCACGAAGCCCCAGCCCGGGCGGTCGCGGGTCAGCTCGTCGTACAGCGTCCGCTCGGCGGCCTGATCGGCCTTCGACACGAAGTCGGCCGGACCCTTTTGCGAGACCTGCAAATGCTCGATCTCGCCGAAGTCGCGGCGCAGCTTCGTGCCCGCCTTGCGCGCGGCGCGTTCCATGACGGTGATGATGCCCGATACGGCCATGTCAAATCTCCACCCGCCCGAATTGCGGGCGGTGATTTCAGTTAGTCGGCGCGGCGAACATATTCGCGGTCGTACACATGCACGACGATGCGGGTACCGCTGGTGATGTGCGGCGGCACCATCACGCGCACGCCATTGTCGAGGATCGCGGGCTTGTACGACGACGACGCCGTCTGGCCCTTCACCACCGCGTCGGCCTCGACGATCGTCGCTTCGATCGTTTCGGGGAGTTCGACCGAGATCGGACGTTCTTCCCAAAGCTCGAGCACGACATCCATGCCGTCCTGCAGGAACTCGTGCGCCTCGCCGACGACATCCTTGCCGATGTTGATCTGTTCGAAGCTGTCCTTGTCCATGAACACCAGATCGTCGCCCTCGGCATAGAGGAACTGGAAATCCTTGGTGTCGAGGCGGACCTTTTCGACCGTGTCGGCGCTGCGGAAACGGTTGTTGAGCTTGCGCCCGTCGATCAGATTCTTGGCTTCGACCTGCATGTAGGCGCCGCCCTTGCCCGGCTGGGTGTGCTGGATCTTGGTGACCTTCCAGATGCCGCCTTCATATTCGATAATATTGCCGGGACGGATTTCAACGCCGGTGATTTTCATCGCGCACACTCGCTACACAAGGATGGAAAGAGCCGCCGGCACGCATCCGCATGCCGGTCACAGGAGCGCGCCTTTAGCCGCGCCGGCGGCGAAGGGCAAGCGGTGCATGGCTACACCGTCGTCGTGACCGCCTTGCGCGTCCGCGCATAGCTGAGCGCGATCAGCCCCGCGAACAGGCCAAGGCCGACGAAGATCGACGGTATCTGAAAACCGTCGCCGACCACGGCCAGCGGCGCGTCGCTGTCGGTCGCATAGACGAGGCCGGCATAGAAGACACCGAACAGGCTTTCGCCGACGATCAGCCCCGTCGCGGTCAACACGCCCATGCGATGGGCAAAGCCGGGATTGGCGCGGCCTTCGGCCCAGCGATCATAGAACCAGCCGAGGACGGCGCCGACCACCACCGGCAGGATGACCGCCATCGGCAGATAGATCCCGATCCCGATCGCGAGCGGCGGCAGCCGCAGCTTGCCCGCGCGGCCCAGCAATTCGTCGACAAGGATGAAACCGACGCCCGCCAGCGCGCCGTAGCCGAGCATCGTCCAGTTGAGATCGCCGCCGAGCACGCCCTTCGCCAACGACGAAATCAGCCCCGCCTGCGGCGCCGCGAGGGCATTGGGGCCTGCGCCCGGCACACCGACGAATCCCAGCGTCTCGTTGAGGACGTTGAGCACCGGCGGCACGACGAGCGAGCCGAAAAAGACGCCGATGATCAGCGCGACCTGCTGTTTCCACGGTGTCGCACCGACGAGCTGACCGGTTTTGAGGTCTTGCAGATTGTCGTTCGAGATCGTCGCGATGCCGAACACGACGCCAGTGACGATCAGCGCATAGGCGACCATCGCCGCGCTCGCTTCCTCACCGCCGCCGCGCCCGAGAAGCCCGACGAGCAGCAACGACGAGGCGATGATCGCGAGGATGCCGATGCCCGACACCGGCGAGTTCGACGCGCCGATCAGCCCCGCCATATAGCCGGTGACCGACGCGATCATCAGGCCGATCACCACGACGAAGACCAGCGCACCGGCGACGAGGATCGCCGCCGAACCGGCGAGCGGCCCGCCGGCGAGGATCGACCAGAGCAGCCAGGCGATCGGGACAAGCACGAGGAGCGAGCCGCCGAACACCCAGCCGATCGGGATGTCGCGTTCGCCGACCGCGAGCACGGTACCGGCGTGGCGCGCCTTGCTTGCGGCCATGGCGGAGCGAATCCCGCCGATCACCGGGCCAGCAATCTTGATCAGCGTCCAGATCGCCGCCACCGCGATCACGCCGGCGCCGAAAAAGCGGACGTCGGAGCGGAACACCGTATTCGCCAGCGTTTCGGCGTCGCCGCTTCCACCCTGCGTGAGGATCGGCAACAGCACCCACCAGCCGGTGATCAGTCCCACGAGCTGCGCCATACCGACGGAGAGGCCCACCAGATGGCCGACGCCGACCAGCGCGAAACCCAGTCCGCCCGCAACGCCCGTCGCACCCGCACCGACCGCAAACCATTTCGACACTTCGCCCGCCGCGACCTTCATCTGCGTCAGCAACGTAAATCCCGCCGCTACAAGGCTGTTCCACAGCAGGGCCGACAGTCCGGCCTTGTTCTCCGCTGCCCCCTCGGCGCTCGCGGCGCCGACCTGCAGCACTTCGGCGGCGGCGCGACCTTCGGGATAGGGCAGGTCGGCATCGACGACGAGCGCGCGGCGCAGCGGGACCGAGAAGAGCACACCGAGGATACCGCCGAGCATCGTGATCGCGGTCGTCTCGAGCAGCGGAAAGCCTTGCCAGTAACCGACCATGACCAGCCCCGGCAGCACGAAGATGATCGCCGCCAGCGTCCCCGCGGCGCTGGCGATCGTCTGGACGATATTATTCTCGAGGATCGTCGACCCGGTCATGAAACGCAGCAGCGCCATCGAAATGACCGCGGCGGGAATCGAGGTCGCAAAGGTCAGTCCGACCTTCAGCCCCAGATAGACGTTCGCCGCGGTGAACATCAGCGTCAATATGCCGCCGAGCACGATCGCGCGGAGCGTCAGTTCGCGCATTCCCGTTGTCGGCTTGCTGGCTTCGGTCATCGGTTCTCTCCCCGTCCGCTGTCTTGCGGGGCCCCGCGCCCGACGCAAGCGAAAAGGCGACGAAGCGATGCCGTTTTGACGCATCGATCCAATCCAGTCGCATGAAAAGCTGCGATTCCATCGACATGACACACATCCATCTCGCCGATCGCAACGACAAAAGGCCGCGCAAGCCGCTGCGCCCCGTGCTGGCCGCCGGCCTGTTCGGCTGGCGCAAACCGCAAGCCTCGAACGAAGACGACCGCAAGGACGGCGCCGCGCCCGGCGCGCGCTAGGGCGCGGGGCGCAGCCCGGTCAGCAGCGGATAGGGGTTGACCGGCTCGCCCGCGTTCCAGTCGGCACCGGGTGTCGTCCGCATCATCTGGAAATGCAGGTGCGGCACCGCCGGATCGGCATTGCCGCTGGCGCCGACGGTCGCGATCACCTCCCCGCGCCGCACCGCCTGCCCTTCCGCCAGCCCGCGGCGATAGCCTTGCAAATGCGCATAATAGAGCATCAGCGTCCCGTCGGCCGACCGCTGGTAGATCGTGCGACCGCCGCGGCCGGATGAGAAGAGCTTTTCGATCGTGCCGTCCATCGCCGCGAGGACTGGGGTTCCCGCCGGCGCGGGGATATCGATCGCCGCATGCAACCGCCCCTCCGACCGGCTCTGGCTCCAGCTGTCGATCAGTTCGGACGCGCGAATCCCGGCGACCGGAATGCCGATCCCCCTGCTTTTCGGAGCAGCGGCATCGAGCGCCGCCCCGCTGACTCGCTTCGGCTCGGCCGGAGGCGCATCGAGCAGGTCATAGGCGGTGACCCAATAGATCGAGGTCAGGATCGCGGTGACGGTCGCCGTCCACAGCACCAATTTGATGGCGGCCTGCCAGCGCATCAGGCGACGAAATCGACCTTGGTGCCGACCGACACCATCTGCGCCAGCCGCGCCGCATCCCAGTTGGTCAGCCGGACGCAGCCGTTGCTTTCGGTGCGCCCGATATTCTGCGGCTCGGGCGTGCCGTGAAGGCCGTAATGCTCCTTGTTCAGGTCGATCCACACCACCCCGACCGGACTGTTCGGCCCCGGCGGCAGCCGATGCTTGCCTTCGCTCGCCGCGACGCCGCGCAGCAGCGCCGGGTCGAAGGCGTAATCGGGGTTGCGGCCGACCCCCTTTACCTTCCACTTGCCGATCGGCAGCGGATCGTGCGCCGATCCGGTGGTGACGGTGAACAGCGCGATCAGCTTGCCGCCCGCGTCGAAGACCTTCATCGTACCCGCCTTCTTCGACACCTCGACCCGGTCGGCCTGCGGCTGGCTGCTTCCGACGCCGAGCGAAGACAGCGTTGCCAGCCAGTCGGCGTTGTCGACATCGGCGGCGACGATTTGATCGGCACCAACGTTCGGCACCCGCAATTTTGTGCCCGCGGCGACGGGCGTGGGCGCCGGCCCGGAGGCGGGTTCGCCAGCCGCAGGCGCCGGACCCGCGAGTTCCGGATTCAGGTCACGCAGCACATCGGGCGTAGTGTGAAACCGCTCGGCGAGCTTTTCGAGGAGCGTTTCATAGCCCATGCTCGCCAGCTTCGCCTGCTCGGCCGGTTTTTCGGGCAGCGGCGCGAAAGCGGCCTCGGCGTAGCTTGCCGGGACCGTTACCATACGCGTCGCCGGAATTTTCGCGCTGTCGGCCAGCGCCGCCTTGGTCGCCGCATCCCATTCGCCGCTGACACTCAGCCCCTTCGCTTCCTGGAACCCCTTCAGCGCATTGGTGGTCGACATCCCCAGCTTGCCGTCGACGACCCCCGGCGAAAAGCCGAGGCGGTCGAGCACGACCTGCAACTGCATTTCGGGCCGCGCCACATCGTCGGCGGCCGCGTCGCCATCGCGCGACACCATGCCGTCGTCCTTCCATTCGAGCGTTTTCGCCGCCGCCTCGCTCTTCGGCGGCGAATCGGCTTTGTCGCCCGAACCGCCGCAGGCGGACAGCGCAATCAGGGCGGCGGTGCAGAGCAGGGTCGGAAATTTCATCGGCAATTCCTGTCGTTGGACATATTTTTCCAACGCACGGAATCGCCGGCGGTTCATCCCGCAAGCAGCTTTTCGAACCGTTCGACCGCGGCCGCGGGTCCGTCGGAGTCGTTCCACACGGCGCCCGATACAGCGAGAAAATCGGCCCCCGCCTCGATCAATATCGCCGCATTATCCGGCGTAATGCCGCCGATCGCGACGCACGGCAGTTCGAACAATCCCTGCCACCACTCGAGGATTTCCGGCTCGGCATGATGCTCGACCGCCTTGGTCGTCGTCGGGAAAAAAGCGCCGAAGGCAATATAGTCCGCCCCCGCATCGCCCGCCTCCATGGCCAGGTGGCGGCTGGCGTGGCAGGTGACGCCGATCTGCGCATTCGGCCCGAGCAGCCGCCGCGCGTCCCTGGGGTCGCCGTCGCCCTGCCCCAGATGGACGCCGTCGGCGCCGAGCCGCTTGGCCAGCGCGACATCGTCGTTGACGATGAAGGCCACCTCGTGCGCTGCGCAAATCGCCTGCAGCGGTTCGGCGAGCCGCGCCGCTTCGTGCTGGTCGATGCCCTTGACGCGAAACTGGAACGCCGCGACCGGCCCCGCGGACAGCGCCGCCTCCAGTTTCGAAGGAAAATCGCCGCCGACATCGAGCGGCGAGATCAGGTAAAGCTGGCAGTTGGGCGTGGTCATGGCGGGTTCATAGCGACGGCGCCAATCTCCGGCAAATGCAGAACGCACCCCGCCTCGCCGCCACCGCCGTCATCGCCGCGCTCGCCCTGTCGGCATGCGCCGCCACCGGCCAGCAAACCCCGCTTCCGGATGCCAGCAACGTCGCGCTTGGCCAGCGCGCTTATGCCGATGGCCCGGTGATCCAGCCGGTCGCGGTAATCGAGGACAGCCGCTGCCCGATGAACGCCCGCTGCATCTGGGCGGGGCGGGTGAAGCTGAAGATGCTGTGGCTCCGGCCAACCGGCGAAAAGCAGCCGTTCGAAGTGACCCTCGGCGCAGCGACGCCGCTCGCCGACGGCAGCATCACGCTCGAATCGGTGCGACCGGAAAAGCGCACCGACGTGACGATCAGGCCGGAGGATTATCGCTTCTCGTTCCGCTTTGCGGGTGGGCTTTAGCGCACCCGCGCCAGCACGAACCCGTCCCACCCCTTCGACCCCACGGTCTGCACCGCAGTCGCGTCGAGCCGCTTGTCGGCCGCGAGCATGTCGAACAGCGCGCGCGTGCCGACGATCCGCTCGTCGTCGCTCCCGGCTTCCAGCACCCCACCCTCGCGCACCACATTGTCGACGATGATCGTCGTACCCGGACGGCCGAGGCGGATCGCTTCGGCGACATAATGGACATTGCTCTGCTTGTCGGCATCGATGAAGACAAGGTCGAACGGCGGTTCGTCGACCATCGCGGCAAGGCTTTGGCTCGCGGCGCCGACACGGATATCGACCTTCGCCGATACGCCTGCCCGCTCCAGATTGGCGCGCGCCACCGCGGCGTGATGCGGTTCGAGCTCCAGCGTGACCAGCCGCCCGTCGTCGGGCAGCGCCCGCGCCAGCCAGATCATCGAATAGCCGCCGAGCGTCCCGACTTCGAGAATGCGCCGGGCACCTGCCATCTCGGCGAGCAGGTACAGCATCTTGCCCTGCGCCGCCGACACGTCGATCGGCGGCAGTCCTTCGGCGGCATTGTTGGCGAGAGCGCCGGCAAGCCCGTCGTCGTCGCCGAGAAGCGTCCCGGCGATATAATCGTCGACGGCCTGCCAACCGCCCTTCATCGCGTCAGGCGACCGAAGCCGCGTGGATTTCGTCGATCGCGCCGCCCAGCGACTTGTCGAATTCGGCGTCGCTCATTTGGTGCCGCAGGTCTTCGAGCAACGCACGGCTGAAGCTCGCGATGATGCCGGGGTTCTTCGCCAGTTCGGCGCAGGCCTCGGGACGCGCGAAACCGCCCGACAGCGCGACGACGCGCAGCACCTTCGGATGATCGACCAGCGGCTGGAACAGACCGGCCTCGGTCGGCAGCGACAGCTTGAGCATCACCGGCGCGCCGTCCCAGGCTTCGAGCGCCGCCAGCGTTTCCTGAAGCAGCAGGCGGTCGGCCGCGTCGCGCTCGGCGCTCTTGATGTTAACTTCGGGCTCGATGATCGGCACCAGCCCGTGCGCGGCGATGCGCTTCGCCTCGGCGAACTGCTGCTCGACGATCGCCTTGATCCCGGCGGCATTGGCCAGATTGACGACGCTGCGCATCTTGGTCCCGAAAACGCCCTTGGCGACCGCGCGCTCGCACAGGGCGTCGAGATCGGGGTTGGCCTTCATCAACTGGACGCCATTTTCTTCGGCTTCGAGGCCCTTGTCGACTTTCAGGAACGGCACGACGCCACGCTCCCACAGCAGCGCGGGCACCGGCTTGCCGCCGGCATCGCCGTCCATCGTGCGTTCGAACAGGATCGCGCCGATCACCTTTTCGCCGTTGAAGCAGGGCGACGTGACGATTCGGCTGCGCATCGCGTGGATCAGCCCGAACATTTCCTCATCGTTCGAAAAGGCATCTTCGTCGATGCCATAGCCCTTCAGTGCCTTGGGCGTCGAACCACCGCTCTGGTCGAGCGCGGCGATAAAGCCCTGCCCCGATTTGATCTGGTTCAGCATGTCGGCATTGGCGGTGGTCATAACGTCTCCGGTTCGTTGCATACGTATGTGGTGGCGCGCATAGCGACCCTCGCGAAAGGATGCAAATGCGCCGCGAAAGTGGCTCTCTCAAGCCGGGTTTATCGGCACCGCCAGCAGGTTGATCGCGATCGAAATACGCTCGCGCGTCCCCTGATGCGGCATCACGCCATGGTTCAGCCACGACGGAAACATGATGATCCGTCCGCTCCGCACCTTCATCTTCAGTTGCGGCTCGTGCACCGCGCCATTCGCGCTGCGCAGCCGCAAATTGGGCATCGTCATCAGGATCATCGGCATCCGCGGGTCTTCGATGATCAATTCACCGCCGGTCGCGCCGTCGGGCTGGCCGCCATCGTCGACATAATAGACCGCCGACCAATAGGCGCCCGGATGCGTGTGCATCTGGTTCGACGCCTGCGGCGGCGAGACATTGGCCCAGATGTCGCTGGCCCAGCGATGGCGCGCCGCCCCCGGCGAGACGATGTCGACGCAATGCGCATCGGCGAGCGCGAAAATGTGACGGAGCAGATGCTGCAGCGGCTCGCCGCCCCAGGCAGCGACGTCATGCTCCGACTGCCAGCCGCCGATGTTGGAGATGTTCACCCCGGGCCCTTCGGCGCGGCGGGCGAGGATCAGCGGCTTGAGCGCGGCGTTGACGGCGGCGGCGTTCGGCAACTCATCGACGACGATGGGCGTGTCGAAAAGGCCGACCACCTGCGCCGTCATTGCAGCAGCGCCTCCACGCCCGGCAAAGGCTTGCCTTCCATCCATTCGAGGAAGGCGCCGCCCGCGGTCGAGACGAAGGTGAAGTCGCCCGCGACCCCGGCATGGTTGAGCGCGGCGACCGTATCGCCGCCCCCGGCAACCGAGATCAGCGACCCTTCGCGGGTCAACGCCGCCGCGGTCTTCGCCAGCGCCACCGTGGCGGTGTCGAACGGCGGGGTCTCGAACGCGCCGAGCGGACCGTTCCAGACGAGGGTGCGGCAGTTTTTGAGCACATCCGCCAGCGCTTCGACCGCCGCCGGACCGACGTCGAGGATCATTTCGTCGGCGGCGACCTCATGGACATTGACGGTCCGGGTCGGCGGGTTCGGCGCGAATTGCTTCGCCACCACGACGTCGTACGGCAGGTGGATCGTGCAACCCGCCGCGTCGGCGGCGTCGAAGATCGCATTGGCCGTGTCGACCAGGTCATGCTCGCACAGCGACTTGCCGACATCGACCCCGCGCGCGGCGAGGAAGGTGTTGGCCATGCCGCCGCCGATGATCAGATGATCGACCTTGCCGACAAGGTTGCGCAGCACGTCGATCTTGCTCGACACCTTGGCGCCGCCGACCACCGCGGCAACAGGATGCGCCGGGTTGCCGAGCGCGGCGTCGAGCGCCTTCAGTTCGGCTTCCATCGCGCGCCCGGCATAGGCGGGGAGCCGCCGCGCTACGCCCTCGGTCGAGCCATGTGCGCGGTGCGCCGCCGAAAAGGCATCATTGACGTAAAGATCGCCGATTTCGGCCAAGGCGTCGGCAAAAGCCGGATCGTTCTTTTCTTCGCCGGGATTGAAGCGGGTGTTTTCCAGCACCGCGACATCGCCGGGGGCGAGCACCGCGACGCCAGCCTTGGCGCCCTCGCCGACGCATTCGGGGATATACATCACCGAGTGGCCGAGCACGTCCTCAACCCCGCCCATGACGAGGCTCAGCGATTGCGTCGGGTTTTTCGCGCCCTTCGGGCGTCCGAAATGCGCGAGCAGCAGGACGATGGCGCCCTTGTCGGACAGTTCGCGGATCGTCGGCATCGCTGCTTCGATCCGCGTCTTGTCGCCGACCGCGCCGTCGATCATCGGGACATTCAGGTCGACGCGCACCAGCACTTTCTTGCCGGTAACGTCGCCGATGTCGTCGAGGGTCTTGAACGCGGTCATCGCTGCTTTCCTTTGGCTCAGAGGAACTTGGCGATCACGCCCGCCGTGTCGATCATGCGGTTCGAGAAGCCCCATTCATTGTCGTACCAGCTCAGCACGCGGACCAGCTTGCCGTCGATCACCGCGGTTTCGAGGCTGTCGATCGTCGAGCTATGCGCATCATGGTTGAAATCGATCGAGACCAGCGGCTCGTCGGTGAAGCCGAGCACGCCCTTCAGCTCACCCTCGGCGGCTTCCTTCAGCAGCTTGTTGACTTCTTCGGCGGTCGTGTCGCGGCTGGGCGTGAAGGTCAGGTCAACGACCGAGACATTGGGGGTCGGGACGCGGATCGACGAGCCGTCGAGCTTGCCCTTGAGTTCGGGCAGGACGAGGCCGACGGCAACCGCCGCACCGGTCGAGGTCGGGATCATCGACATCGCGGCGGCGCGGGCGCGGCGCGGGTCCGAGTGGATCTGGTCAAGGATCTTCTGGTCGTTGGTATAGGCGTGGATCGTGGTCATCAGGCCGCGCTCGATACCGATCTTTTCGTGCAGCACCTTGGCCATCGGCGCGAGGCAGTTGGTGGTGCACGACGCGTTCGACACGATCACATGCTCGGCGCCGATCTTGTCGTGGTTCACGCCATAGACGACGGTCAGGTCGACTTCCTTGGCGGGGGCCGAAATCAGCACGCGCTTGGCGCCGGCGTCGAGATGCGCCTGACCGCCCTTGCGGTCGGTGAAAAAGCCCGTGCATTCGAGCGCGATGTCGATGCCGTTGGCGGCGTGGGGCAGCTTGGCGGGATCGCGCTCGGCGGTTACCTGAATGCGCTTGCCGTTGACGATCAGGTCGTTGCCGTCGACTTCGACGGTACCGTTGAACGGGCCATGGACCGAATCGCGCTGGAACAGGCGGGCGTTCGCCTTGGCGTCGGCCAGATCGTTGATCGACACGAGTTCGAGATCATGGTCGGTCCGCTCCAAAATGGCGCGCGCGACATTGCGGCCGATGCGTCCGAAACCGTTGATTGCAACCTTCACTGGCATGTCGAATTTCCTTTCTGCGGAGGGGCCAGCCGGTCCTTAATTGCCGAGCTTTGCCAGAATCTGGGGGGTGATCGCGTCGACGGTCAGGCCGAAATGCGCGTAAAGATCGTCGATCGGCGCCGACGCGCCGAAGCTGTCGATGCCAAACCGAAGGCCATGGCGCCCCGTATACCGCTCCCACCCAAAGGTTGTGCCTGCTTCGATCGAAACGATCAGCGCGTCGTCGGGAAGGATATCGGCCTGATAGGCGGCGGTCTGTTCGTCGAATAATTCGGTCGAGACCATCGAGACGACATCGGCGCCCTGACCCGCGGCTTCGAGCTTGTCGGCGATATCGAGGGCCAGCGACACTTCGGAGCCCGTCGCCACCAGCACGACCTTGCGTCCGGCGGAAGCGGCGCGGAGGCGGTAACCGCCCTTGGCGCAAAGATTTTCTGTGACGTCATGACGCAGCGGCGCGAGATTCTGGCGGGTCAGCGCGAGCAGCGACGGACGGTCGCCTTGCGCCAGCGCCAAGGCCCAGCATTCGGCGGTCTCGACCGCATCGGCGGGACGCATGACGAGCAGGTTCGGCATCGCCCGCAGCGACTGGAGATGCTCGATCGGCTGGTGCGTCGGGCCGTCCTCGCCGAGCCCGATGCTGTCGTGCGTCATCACATAAATGACGCGCTGCTTCTGGAGCGCCGAGAGACGGATCGCGGCGCGGCAATAATCAGCGAAAACGAGGAAAGTGCCGCCATAGGGGACGACGCCGCCGTGCAGCGCCATGCCGTTCATCGCCGCGGCCATGCCGAACTCGCGGATGCCATAATAGATATAGCGCCCCGAATAATCGGTCTTGGTCAACGGCTTGGTCGACGATGTTTTGGTATTGTTCGAACCGGTGAGGTCGGCGCTGCCGCCGACGAGCGCGGCAATATCGGCGGTCAGCGCGGTCAGCGTATTTTCCGAAGCCTTGCGCGTCGCGACCTTCGGCGGTTCGGCGACCAGCCCGGCCAGATAGGCCTTGAAGGCATCGCCCGGAACGACGTTGCCGCTCAGCCGTTCAGAAAATTCACTTTTCTTCTCGCTGCCTGCAAGGCGATCATTCCATTCGGCATGAAGTTTCTTACCCTTCTCGCCGAACGCTGCCCACGCGACGGCGATGTCGGCCGGGATGACGAAGGGTTCGGCAGTCCAGCCGATATTCTCGCGCGTCGCGGTAATTTCGTCGGCACCGAGCGGCGAACCATGAGTCGCCGACGTCCCCTGCTTGTTCGGGGCGCCGAATCCGATCAGCGTGCGGCATGCGATCAACGACGGGCGGCCGTCGGCGATCGCCGCATCGATCGCGCGGCGGATATCCGCCGGATCATGCCCGTCGCAGCTCTCGACATGCCAGCCGGTCGCGGTGTAGCGGGCCTTGACGTCCTCGCTCGTCGACAGGTCGGTCGATCCATCGATCGTGATCTTGTTATCGTCCCACAGCACGACGAGGCGACCGAGCCCCAGATGCCCGGCAAGGCCGATGGCTTCGTGGTTGATGCCCTCCATCAGGCAGCCGTCGCCGGCGATCACCCAGGTGCGATGGTCGACCAGATCGTCGCCGTAAAGCGCGTTGAGATGGCGTTCGGCGATCGCCATGCCGACCGCGGTCGCGAGCCCCTGCCCCAGCGGTCCGGTCGTCGTCTCGATGCCTTCGAGCTCGAAATTCTCCGGATGCCCGGCGCACGGGCTGTGGATTTGGCGGAAATTGCGGATGTCGTCGATCGTCGGGCGCGCATAGCCGGCGAGATGCAGCGTCGCATAGGCGAGCATCGACCCGTGACCCGCGGAGAGGACGAATCGGTCGCGATCGGCCCATTTGGGATCGGCCGGATCGAACTTCAGATAATCCGAATAAAGCACCGTCGCGACGTCGGCCATGCCCATCGGCATCCCCGGATGGCCGCTGTTTGCGGCCTGTACGGCGTCCATCGCAAGCGCGCGGATGGCGTTGGCGAGTTGGCGGTCGGGTAGTGTCATTTTTCCCCCGGGGATGGATTATGGGATGGCCGGATTCGGTGGGGACAGCCCTTTGCGGGGGTGGGGGCAGGAGTCAACCGCCAGCGGCACAAAATCGCGGCTATTTCGGCGCCGAGAGGCGATTGCGCGCCCGAAGTCACGCTGCTACCCCTTGGGCATGGAACTCGATCTCGACGAATCCAGCCTGGCCATTGGCCGGATCGAACGCGCGCTCAGCCGTCTCGAAAAGGCTCTCACCGAACAGGCGAACCGCCCTCCCGCCCCGTTGCTCGCGGCTGCAAGCGACCAGAGCGGCCTGAAAGCGGAGGTTGCCGCGGTGATCGGCGAACTCGACCGGCTGATCGCGGAGGCGAAACATGGCTGACGTCAAACTGACCGTCGCCGGTCGCCCTTACGACGTCCATTGCGCCGACGGGCAGGAGTCGCAGCTCTTGCAACTCGCGGCGCTCGTCGATGAAAAAGCCCGTGAAATTCAGGGCGGGACCGAAGTTCGCCAATTGCTTTTCGCGGCGCTGATGCTCGCCGACGAAACGCAGGAAGCGCGCGCGAAGGTCGAAAAGACCGAACCGCAATCCGATTCGCTCCGCGCCGCCGTCGCGCTCGCCGAGAGCCGCGAAGCCACGGCACGCGACGAGCTGCGCGATGCGCTGGCGCGCGAACAGGCGGCGCTGAAGGAACTCGAAAGCCTGCGGCAGGCGGCATCGGCCGCCCCGGCGCCCGCAGCAGCGAGCCCGGCTCACGATCGCGCGCTGGCCCAGATCGCCGACCGGATCGAAGCGCTGGCGGTCAAGGTCGAGCAGATCCCCTGACACCCCGCGCAGTGCAAACCCCTTGAGGCTCAGCCCCCGGACCCCTACATAGAGGACGGCGGGCACTGCCCGGCACGAGCCGCTGCGAATATCCCTGAGGCGATACATCATCCAAGGGGGCTGTCCCTGCCCGGACCCTGGTCCGACGTATATGGTCCCCACCTGACGTTACTGGCGTCAGAGGATTTTCCGGCAAACGACCACGGCGGTCCCGCCAACCGCTAACAGGGTTCAGACCCACTATTTACAGGTCCGAGGTTTGAAGCGATTTTGTTCAGGGCGAGGAAGCAAGGCGAAGGCATATAATAATATTCCAAGACTTGCTGACGCGGCCATGGACAAAATCGGTCAAATCCCGAAGGGACGTCGAAATGGCTTCGATCTTGGGCCGGGTGGCCTTGCGGGTAGCGATGCTACCCGCGGCGGCCACCCGGCCCCAATATCTTTGCCATTTCGACGCCTCGGGCCGGTAAATAGTGGGCCTGAACCCTACGTCCAGAGGAGGCGTTGACCGACTTGTCCGCCGACCTGCCCCTTCGAAAGCAGCAATTGCGCGAAAAACTGCGCTTCCGGCGCCGCCATTTCGCGGCAAACCTTGACGGCATCGCGCAGCTCGCGGCTTTCCGCGCGCTCCCTGCTCCGCTCGCCGGTCTCCTCGCCGATCACGCGGTCGTCGGCGCTTATGCCGCATGGGGTGACGAGCCCGATGTGATACCGATGTTCGCGCCGATCGGCGAAGCCGGCGCGCTTGCCCTGCCCCACCACGCCGCGCGCATCGAAACGATGGACTTTCGGCGCTGGAAGCCGGGCGAGACGCTGACGAAGGGGCCTTGGGGCACCCGGCAGCCGGTTGACGACGCCCCTTCGGCGCTTCCCGACATCATCTTTTGCCCGCTGGTCGGATTCGACCGGCACGGCGGGCGAATCGGTCAGGGGGGCGGCCATTACGACCGCTATTTTGCGGCCCATCCGACCGCCTTGCGGATCGGTGTTGCCTGGTCGGTGCAGGAAGTCGATGGCGTGCCGCGCGAACCGACCGACATCGCTCTCGACGCGGTGCTGACCGAACAAGAATTTATCGTCTGTGGAGACCGTTTGTGAATCAGGATCGCCAGAACCCCGTCGGGGACCAGCATCAACCGACCTGGCGCAAGCCTGCGGGCATATTCCTGATCCTGCTGCTGATCGCCGTATGGGCGGCGATCATCGTCAGCCTGTCGCCGTGGGTCGGTACCTGGCCGGTGCTGGTTCAGGCGGTTTTTTATCTGGTGACGGGCGTGATCTGGATCATGCCGCTGAAGCCCCTGCTCCGCTGGATGGAGTTGGGGCGGTGGCGCGGCTGAAGCGCCGCGCCATCCCGTAACATTCCGATAGTGGGAAGTCCCAAGCTGCGGTGGCCATCCCCTTCCGAAAATGAAGGAAATGGCGCGAGTGACGGGGCTCGAACCCGCGACCTCCGGCGTGACAGGCCGGCACTCTAACCAACTGAGCTACACCCGCGTGTGCTTGGGAGAGGCGCCAATATGCGCCGCGCTCCACCCTGTCAACCGTCGCTTTCACCGTTCGTGCGATTTAATCGGTCGCGCACATCGTCGGTGGTGGTGAGCGTGCCATGCTCGAACAGGAAACCCGCGAGATCAGGCGTCCCGGTCGAATGCAGGATCGTTTGCAGGATGAGCAGGAGCGGCACCGCGAGCAGCGCGCCCGGCGTCCCCCACACCCATCCCCAGAAGCTCAGCGACACGAGAATCAGGAGAGGATTCACCGTGAGCCGCTTGCCGAGCACCAGCGGCGTCACCAGATTCGCCTCGACCAGATGCACCCCGACGAAGATCAGCGCGGGCAGCAGCGCCAGCCCCACCGCATCGAAGGTCATCAGACCGCCGAGCGCGAGCAGCACCGCAGCGACGATCGGTCCCAGATAGGGCACGAAATTGCAGATGGTGACGATCCCGCCCCACATGAACGGCGACGGCATGCCGAGCGCCCATAACAGGAGGGAAACGATCAGCCCTAGGATTGCGTTGATCATCGTGATCGTCGCCAGATAGTCCGCCGTCGCATCGACGACATTCTGGATCACGCGCGCGGTCTGCATGGCCCCGTCGAAGCTGCCGCGCCGGCGAATCGTCCCGCGCCGCAGCCGCGTCCAGCCGGCGAGAAAGAAGAAGATCACCAGCACCGCGAAAAAGAGCTGGATCGCCGCCGACGGCGCCGAGGTGATGAAATAATCGACCACCGATGTCGGCGCGGTCGCCGCAACGGCTTGCGCGGTCGCCTCGGTCCCCGTCGCGACCGAGGTCAGCGTGCGGTCGACGAATTTCTGCAGCGTCGAATAGAAATCGATCAAAGGCGCAAGGTTGCTCTGGATGCGCGGGATCGATTCGGGCAGCCGCGCGAACCAGCCCGTCGCGGGTACGACGATGATCGCCAGCGCCGCATTGACGATCATCAGGAAGGCCGAGAGCGACAGGAAAGATGCCAGCGCCGACGGCACGCCGCGACGCTCGAGCCATTCAAGGAGCGGCACCAGCGCGATCGCGATGACGATCGCGGCGGTCAGCGGCAGGAAGAATTCAGCGCCCGCCTGTAAGGCGAACGGCAGCCCGAGACAGAATCCCGCACCCAATATCAGCGCCAGCGCCGCGAGCAGGCGGTCGCGGCGGAAATCGTCGATCTCGATCTGATGCAGGGGATTGGCGCGCGGCTGGCGTGCCTCCTTCCTCCCCCTGTCCTCGGCCACGCCCCGTCACTCCCTTTTTGTTCCGTTCGCCCGTCTTACGCGAGCTTGATCCCGCACGCCAGCGGCTCGCTGCCGCGACCCGATGCGGCATCTTCTGTCCTCATCTGGGCCAGAACCCTGATTCCTACCTGCAATTTAACCAGAAATTACCCTTTCATCGTCATGACAGGCTCCGGACCAGCCATTTGGAGTCAATATTGTCATGATGAAAGCGCCTGTGGGGGGCGCGCAGCATCGGCTTCGCATAACCTCCTGTTCAGCCATCGCCCTGCTCGCTGCGCTTGCGCTGCCGATGCATGCGCACGCCGCCGGCACCCGGGCCGGTTCGACGATCAGCAATACCGCCAGCGCCAGCTTCGACAATGGCGGCGGGACACAGACGATCGATTCGAACAAGGTCGACCTGCTCGTCGACGAACTGCTCGACGTCACTGTCGATTCGAACAACCCGGCCGACGTCCCGACGACCCCGGGCGCGACCAACCAGGTCCTGACCTTTTCGGTGACCAACAACGGCAATGGCGAGGAAGCCTTCGTGCTCAGCACGATCGCGAACGGCGGCGGCGACCAGTATAATCCGACCGTCACCCAGATCTATCTCGACAACGGCGACGGCGTTTTCGACGCCGGCACCGACACACTCTACACGCCGGGCAGCAACAATCCGGTGCTCGATCCCGACGAAAGCATCACGGTTTTCGTGATCGCGACGACCCCGTCGATGGTCAGCGACGGCGATCGCGGCATCGTCAGCCTCGTCGCCGCAGCGCAGACCGGCACCGGTAATCCGGGGACGAGCTTTGCCGGCAAGGGCGAAGGCGGCGGCGACGCCGTCGTCGGCTCGACGCGCGCCGACGGCCAGGACAATGGCGCCTTCCGCGTCTCGGCGGCCACGGTGACCCTCGTCAAATCGGCGGTCGTCGTCGATCCCTTCGGCGGCGCCGAACCCGTTCCGGGCGCGACGATCACCTATACGATCACCGCGACGACGGCGGGCAGCGGCTCGCTGAACGGCCTCACCATCTCGGACAATGTGCCGGCCAATACGAGCTATGTCGCAGGGTCGATCAGGCTCGGCACCACCGCGCTGTCCGACGCGGCCGACAGCGATGCGGGCAGTTACGACGGCACCAAGGTCGCCGTCGCGCTGGGCACCGTCGCGGGCGGCCAGACCCGCACTGTTACTTTCAAAGCCATAATCGATTGATGGAGATGCGCATGCGTACCACCTTCCTTTTTCTGCTCGCCGCGCTGCTGCCGGGTCAGGCGCTGGCCGCCAACCAGGTCGCGCTCGACAACAGCGTTTTCATCGAACGGGTGACGACCGACGCCGCCGGCAAGCAGCGCGTGCTGCTCGAGGAACCGAAAGTCGTGGTTCCGGGCGACCGGCTCGTCTTCGTGCTCAACTATCGCAATGCAGGCGCGCAGGCGGCCGACAAGTTCGTCATCACCAACCCGCTGCCCTCGGCGGTGCGTTTCGCCGATGCGGGCGACACGCATCCGCTCGTCTCGGTCGATGGCGGCCGCGGGTGGGGACAACTCGACGAACTCACGATTCAACAGGCCGATGGCAGCCGCCGCGCGGCGCAGCCCGCCGATGTCACGCACATCCGCTGGGCCTTCCAGAAACCCATCCCCGCCGGCGCGAGCGGCAAGCTCATGTTTCGGGGAGTTGTCAAATAAACATATGAAATAAACCGCTTAATGATTGCCAGCGGTGGGGAACAGGCGATCAACCAAAGCCTAGGAGCTCAGCTATGACCAGCAAGCTGACTTATATGGGCACCATCGGTCTGGCGGCGTTCTCATGCGTCGCTGCCGCCCCGGCATTCGCCGCGGCGGGGACAACCGCGGGTACCCAGATCACCAATACCGCCACCGTCAATTATCAGGTCGGCGGCGTCGCACAGGGTGCGCAGAACGCCTCGAACACGATCACGGTCGACCGCAGGGTCGAACTGCTGGTTGAAGAGGATGGGACGACGACCACCGAAGTGGCGCCGGGCCAGTCCGACGCGATCACGACCTTTCGCCTGACCAACAAGACCAACGAAGTGCTCGATTTCGCGCTCGCGGTATCGCAAATCACCGGCGGCACGGCGGCGCACGGCGGGACGGACTCGTTCAACGTCAGCAACGTGCGCATTTATCGCGATAATCCGACGACCGGTACGGTCGGAAGCTGGGACGCGGGCGACGCACTCGTCACCTATGCCGACGAGGTCGGGATCGACGCGTCGATCCGGTTGTTCGTGCTCGCCGACATTCCGGCCGGGCTTGCCACGAACGCGGTGGCGGGGATCCGCCTGACCGCGACGGCCAACGAAGGCGGCACGGTGGGTTCGCAGGGTGCGCTCGTCACCCAGACCGCCGGCGCCAACACAGCCGGCAAGGATACGGTGTTCGCCGACGCAGCGGGCGTTTCCGATGCCGCGCGGGACGGTTCGCACAGCGACGACGACGATTATACGGTCAAAACGGCGACGCTGACGGTCACCAAGACCAGCCGCGTCGTTTCGGACCCCGTCAACCTGACGAGCAATCCGAAACTGATCCCCGGCGCAGTCGTCGAATATTGCATCGCGGTCGCGAATGCGGCCGGCGGCGCGGCAGCTTCGCCGGTCAACATTACCGACAGCGTGCCGACGCTGCTCACCTTCGTTCCCGGTTCGATCAAGCTGGGCGGTACCGTCACCGGTGCCACGTGCGACTTCAACGGGACGGCGGGAGGCAGCTATGCCGCGCCGGTCGTCTCGGGGTCGCTCGCGACGGTCGCAGCGGGGCAGACGCTGACGCTCGTCTTCCAGGCCACGGTCAACTGATCGGAAACGGACGGAGCAGCGGATAACCCCGGATCGATCCGGGGACCGCTGCTCCCTTCGGGGCTGCAATGGCGCTCTCCACCAAATATTTAGGCCTCGTGACCGCCCTGGTCGCGGCAGCGTTGCTGCCTGCGACCGGCGCGGGCGCGCAGGTCATTTCCAACACCGCGTCCGCGTCGTGGAGCGGCGGTGCGAGCGAGGTATTGTCGAATCGCGTCGACCTGACGGTCCGCCAGCGCCCGCCCGAGCCGCCGCGGATCACCACCTATCGCCTCGGTGAGACCGGTACGAAATCGGCGCCGCTGGCTCCCACGCAATGCGAGAGCATCGCGGGCACGAAGCGGATCGATCTTGCCGGCGCCTATGCCGGGATCGCAACCAGCCCCGCCGCGCTGCAAAGCAGCGACAGCTTCCGCGCCGGCGAAATCGTCGTCGTCGGCGTCGTCCTTGCGTCGGCAAATCGCGACCCGCAGCAGCGCGACGCCCTGCCCGTCACCTTGGCGCTCGAAAACGGCGACCGCGAGCAGATCACGCTGACCGAAACGGCGGCGAACAGCGGCGAATTTGTCGGTATCATCAACACGATCGGGGTTCCGCCCGCGATCGTCGCGGGCGATTGCCGCCTGTCGGTGACGCCCGGCTCGCCGGTCAAGCTGCAGGTCACCGACCGCGCCGACGCCAGCCTTGTCGCGCTCGCCACGCTCGACTTCCTTGTCGATCCTTTCGGTATCGTGTTCGACAGCGGCGACGGCGCGCCGGTGCCGGGCAGCCGCGTCACGATAGTCGACGCCTCGACCGGCCGACCCGCGCAGGTGTTCGGCGACGACGGCGTGTCGATCTATCCGTCCAGCGTGATCACCGGCCAGAGCGTCCGCGATTCAGGCGGCACGATCTATGATTTTCCGCCCGGCGACTATCGCTTCCCCTTCGTCGCGCCGGGCACCTACCGCCTCGTCGTCGAACCGCCGGCGCCTTACACCGCGCCCTCGAAATCGAGCCCCGCCGACCTCGCGGGGTTGCGCCGCCCCGACGACGGTCTGCCGTTCGTGATCAACGGCGCGAGCTATGGCTCGCCCTTCACGCTCGACAGCCCTGCACCGGTACGGGTCGACATTCCCGTCGACCAGCCGGGCCTGCCGCTGGTGCTGCGCAAGACGACCTCGACGCAGGTCGCGGTACCCGGCGACGTCATTCAGTATCGCATCGAGGTCGCAAACCGCGACACCCGCCGGCGTACCGGTGCTGTGACGGTCAGCGACGTGCTGCCCGCCGGGATGCGCCTGCGTGCCGATACGGTGCGCGTCGATGGCGTGCTGGTTACCGCCGATGTCGCCGCGGACGGCCGCGAATTTTCGGTCACCCTGCCCGGCATTGCTGCGGGGCGTTCGGCGCTGCTCACCTATCTTGCGGAGGTCGTCGTTTCGGCCCAGCCGGGCAATGCCCTCAACCGCGCCACCGCCACCGACAACCGCGGAACACAGAGCAATATCGCCGAGGCGACGATATCGATCAAACGCGACCAGCTCGGCGACCGGATGACGATCATCGGCCGCATCACCGACGGCGGCTGCGGCGTCAATCCCGGCAAGGCGAACGGAATCCCGGGCGTCCGTGTCATGTTGCAGGACGGCAGCTACGCCGTCACCGACGAAGGCGGCCGCTATCATTTCGAGGGCGTGCGTCCGGGCCTGCATGTCGTGCAGATCGATCCGTCGACGCTGCCGCTCGACCGCGAGGCGATCGACTGCGCGCGTTCGACGCAGAGCGCGGGCAGCCCGATCTCGCGCTTCGTCGAAGGCCGCGGCGGCGCGCTGAAACGCGCCGATTTCCGGGCCATCGCCAGCGCCCCGCGCGCAGCGCCCAAGACCGCTGCCACCGTCGCGCCGACGGTGCTCAGCGATCAGGACGCCGCCGGCGCGAACCGCGACTGGCTGGCGGGCGAGACGCCGGGCACCGGCTGGGTCTTCCCCGGCACCGATCATAACCCGCGCGCCAAGTCGGTGCGCGCCGTGGTCAAGCATCTGCCGGGCCAGACCGTCACCTTGCGCGTCAACGGCAAGCCGGTCAGCGATCTCAGCTATGAAGGCGAACGCAAGTCGGCCGACGGCAGCGTCATCGTCAGCATGTGGCGCGGCATCGAAATCGGCGACGGCGAGAATCGCCTTTCCGCCGAGGTAAAGGACGCCGCCGGCGCCACGGTCGAGACGCTCGAACGCAGCGTCCATTATTCGATCACCCCGATGCGCGCGACGCTGATCCGTGAACGCTCTGTGCTGATCGCCGACGGCGTGACGCGGCCCGTCATCGCGGTGCGCCTGACCGATCGCGACGGCAAGCCCGTGCGCAGCGGGCTGACCGGCGATTTCAGCGTCCCGGCGCCCTATTATCCGGCGGTCGAGGCCGATGCCCAGCAGGCGCGCCAATTGTCGGGGCTCGAACGCGCGCGGCCGGTGTGGAAGATCGATGGCGACGACGGCGTCGCGTACATCGAACTCGAACCCACGACCGCCTCGGGCACGCTGGCGATGGACTTCACCTTTCGCGACGACAAGATCGAGCGCAAGCAGACCGTCGAAACCTGGCTCGATCCCGGCGATCGGCCATGGACCGTCGTCGGCTTCGCCGCGGGCACGCTCGGCTACAACACGCTCGACGACCGGATGGAGCCCGTCGCCGAAACGCTCGACGATCTCAACGCCGACGCCCGCCTCGCGCTCTATGCCAAGGGCCGGGTGCGCGGCAAATGGCTGATGACGCTGGCTTATGACAGCGACAAGGATCAGGACGACACGCGCTTCGGCGGCGTCATCGACCCGCGCGCCTATTACACCATCTACGCCGACCGCAACGAGACGCGGTACGATGCAGCGTCGGTGCGCAAGCTCTATCTCCGGCTCGAGCGCCCGCAATTCTACGCGATGTTCGGCGATATCGAGACCGGCATTTCGGAGCCCCAACTCGCCCGCTACCAGCGCGCACTGAACGGCGGCAAGGCGGAATATCGCGGCCGCAATCTCGCTGCGACCGCCTTCGTCGCCGACACCCCCTATCGCTTCCGCCGCGACGAGATTCAGGGCAACGGCCTGACCGGGCCGTACCAGCTCGGCGCCAGGGACATATTGCCGAACAGCGAACGGATTGTCATCGAAACGCGCGACCGGCTGCATAGCGAACGGATCGTCGAAACGATCACGCTGACCCGGCATGTCGATTACGATATCGACTATCTGGCGGGGACGCTCCGCTTCCGCGAACCGGTGCTCAGCCGCTCGTCGGGGCTCGATCCCCAGTTCATTGTCGCCGAATATGAAGTCGATGGCGTCGGCCAGCGCGTGCTCAACGCGGGCGGCCGCGTCAGCCTGTCGTCGCACGACGAGAAGCTGCGCGTCGGCGCAACGCTGATCCACGACGAGGATGGCAACGCCAAGACGAATCTCGGCGGCGTCGACGCCCGTTATCGCCCCGGCATCGATACCGAAATCCGCGCCGAAATGGCGATCAGCGATGCCAAGGCGCAGAATGGCAGCCCCGCCGCTACCGCGGGAAGCGCGAAGGCGTGGCTGGTCGAGGCCGAGCACCACAGCAGCAAGATGGACGTCCTTGCCTATGTCCGCGAGCGCGAGACGGGTTTCGGCGCCGGGCAGCTCAATCGCGGCGAGGACGGCACGCGCAAATTCGGCGTCGACGCCCGGCTGCGGGCGACCAAGACCTTGTCGGTTACGGGCAGTGCCTGGCAGGAAGATTATCTCGACGTCGGCTCGCGCCGCCGCGCCGCGCGTGTCCTCGCCGAATACGACAATGGTACCACGGTGGCGCGCGCCGGCCTGACCCATGCCGACGATCGCCTGTCGGATGGCGCGCGCAACACGTCGAACCTTGTCCAGCTCGGCGCCACCCAGCGCCTAATGGGCAAGCGGCTCGAACTCGACGCACAGACCGACTTCGCACTGGGCGGCAAGGACGCGAGCGTGGATTTCCCGACCCGTCACCGCCTCGGCGCGCGCTTCGCGATCAACCGCGACGTCAATCTCGTCGGCAGCTATGAAATCGCTGATGGCGACAGCATCGAGGCGCGCACCGCACGGCTGGGCTTCGACCTTGCGCCATGGGCCGGTGCACGTCTGCTCGCCACCGCCAACCAACAGGATATTGGCGAATATGGCCCGCGCAGCTTCGCCGCCTATGGCCTGTCGCAGTCGCTGAAGCTCGGCGAGCGCTGGTCGGTCGATCTGTCGGTCGACGGCAACCGGACGCTCGGCGGCATTCGCGCCAGGGATGTGCTCAATGTCGATCATCCCGTCGCATCGGGCGGCTTTCTTGGCGGCAATGGAACGCTGACCGAGGATTTCCTTGCGATCAGCACCGGCGCCACCTGGCGCGCCGACCGCTGGACGCTGACGGGCCGCGCCGAATATCGCGACGGGGAGCTTGCCGATCGTTACGGCCTGACCCTCGGCGGTCTCCGCCAGCTCGGCGAAGGCCGGGCGCTCGGCGCGCTCTTCACCTATGCCAAGGCGAGCGGCAGCGGCACGACGCCGACGACCGAGGTCATCAATTTCGAGATGAGCTGGGCGCATCGCCCCGCCGAATCGCGCGTATCGTGGCTCAACAAGAGCGAGTTCCGTTCGGACAAGGTGCGGGGTGCCGTCGCCGGACAGCCCGGCCCGATCGGCGGCGGCGCGCTGACGATCGACGGCGACGCGACGAGCCGCCGCCTGCTCAACAGCCTGTCGCTGAACTGGACGCCGCTCGGCGACCGCGGGATCGGCAGCGGCGACGGCTGGTATGAACGCGCCGAATTCGGCTTTTTCTGGGGCACGCGCTATAATTTCGACAGGTTCGGCGAGGACGACGACGCGGACAGTGTTGGGGGCTGGTCGAACCTGCTCGGCGCCGACTTCCGCTTCAATCTGGGCGAACATGTCGATGTCGGCGCGTCGGGCACCGTGCGGGTCGGCACCGACGCCGACACGGCGAGCTGGGCCGGCGGGCCGACGGTGACGCTGGCGCCGATGAAGAACGCCAATGTGACGCTCGGCTATAATTTCGCGGGCTTCCACGACCGCGATTTCGAGGACAGCCGCTATTCGCGGTCGGGGGCCTATGTGACCTTCAAGCTGAAGTTAGACCAGACGAGCTTTCAGGGGTTGGGGTTGTAAGCTGCTCTGTCATTGCGAGCGTAGCGAAGCAATCTCCAGCTAACGGCCCGTAAGTCCGCCTGCTGGAGATTGCTTCGTCGCTACGCTCCTCGCAATGACGATGATTTTCAATCCGCGAACAGCAGGACCGGCGTTTCGATCAGCTTCTTGAGCGCCTGCACATAGCTCGCGGCATCCCAGCCATCGACGACGCGGTGGTCGCAGCTGATCGACAGGTTCATCAGCTTCGCACGGCGAATCTCGTCGCCGTCGAAGACCGGGCGCTCGACGATCTTGTTCGGGCCGATGATCGCGACTTCGGGGCGGTTGATCACCGGCGTCGTCGCAATGCCGCCGAGCGGGCCGAGCGAGGTCACGGTCAACGTGCCACCGGTCAGTTCCTCGACCTTCGCCTTGCCGTTGCGCGCAGCCTCGGCGAGGCGCGTGATTTCGCTCGCAAGTTGCCAGACATTCTTGTCCTGCGCATCGCGAATCACCGGGACCATCAGGCCCGCGTCGGTCTGCGTGGCCATGCCGAGATGCACCGCGCCGTAACGCGTCACTACGCCGCCCTCGTCGTCGTAGCACGCGTTGATCATCGGGAACTCAGGGATCGTGCGGCAGATCGCGACGATCAGGAAGGGCAGCATCGTCAGCTTCGGACGGCCGCCGCGATTGGCATTGAGGTCGGCGCGCATGTCTTCGAGCGCGGTAACGTCCATTTCCTCGACATAGGTGAAGTGCGGGATCGCGCGCTTCGATGCCGCCATATTCTCGGCGATCTTGCGGCGCATGCCGATGACCTTGATCGGTTCGTCGGCGCGGGCGCGGCTGGCGCCCGGCGCATGATAGCCCTGCCCGCCGCTGTAGCGCAGGAAGGCGTCGAGATCGGCGTGACGGATGCGGTCTCCCTCGGCGTGAACCTGTCCGAGATCGACACCGAGATCCCTGGCGCGCGCGCGAACCGCGGGCGAGGCCAGCACGGCCTTGGCATGTGCAGCAGCGGGCGCAGGTGCCGGCGCGGGAGCGGGCGCCGGCGCTGTCGCAACGGGAACCGGGGCCGGAGCGGGTTCGACGACTTCCGCCACCGAAATCTCTTCAGCACCGGGTGTCTCGGCTTCGATCGCTTCCTCGACCGGCGTATCGGCCGGCGGCGCCTCAACGTCGCCGTCGCCGTCGGTTTCGATCACCGCGAGGGTCGAACCGATCGCGATCAGGTCACCGACCTCGCCCGCCAGTTCGACGACGATCCCCGAAACGGGCGATTCCATTTCGACGGTCGCCTTGTCGGTCATCATGTCGGCAAGCTGCGCGTCTTCCTCGACACGCTCGCCGATCTTGACGTGCCAGGCGACGATTTCGGCCTCGGCGATGCCTTCGCCGATGTCGGGCAGACGGAATGAATAGCGAGCCATGGCGTCAGTCCTTCAAGATATTGGTCAGCGCAGTCGCGATGCGCACCGGGCCGGGGAAATAGGCCCATTCGAGGCTATGCGGATAAGGCGTGTCGAAACCGGTCACGCGTTCGACCGGCGCCTCGAGATGATAGAAGCAACGCTCCTGCACCAGCGCCGCGAGTTCGGCGCCGAAGCCCGAGGTGCGCGTGGCTTCGTGGATGATCAGGCAGCGGCCGGTCTTTTTCACCGAGGTTTCGATCGCTTCGATGTCGAGCGGCAGCAGCGTGCGCAGGTCGATGATTTCGGCATCGACGCCCATTTCCTCGACGATCGTCTTGGTCACATGGACCATCGTGCCATAGGCGAGGATCGTCAGTGCCTCGCCGGCGCGTACCGTCGCCGCCTTGCCGAGTTCGATGCGGTAATAATCCTCGGGAACCGCACTCGCTTCATGCTTCGACCAGGGCTCGACCGGGCGGTCGTAATAGCCGCTGAACGGGCCGTTGTAGATGCGCTTGGGTTCGAGGAACACGACCGGGTCGTTATCCTCGATCGCCGCGATCAGCAGGCCCTTGGCATCATAGGGGTTCGACGGGATCACCGTCTTGACGCCGCAGATGTGGGTCATGATGCTTTCGGGCGACTGGCTGTGCGTCTGGCCGCCAAAAATGCCGCCGCCGAACGGCGTGCGCACGGTCATCGGACAGATGAAGTCGCCCGCCGAGCGATAGCGCAGCCGCGCCGCTTCGCTGACGAGCTGGTCGAGACCGGGATAGATATAGTCAGCGAACTGGATTTCGGGGACCGGGCGCAGGCCATAGGCCCCCATGCCGACCGCGACGCCGATGATGCCGCATTCGTTGATCGGCGTGTCGAACACCCGCGTCTTGCCGTGCTTTTTCTGCAGGCCCGCGGTGGCGCGGAAAACGCCGCCGAAAAAGCCGACGTCCTCGCCCATCACGACCATCTTGTCGTCACGCCCGAGCATGACGTCCATGGCGCTGTTGATCGCCTCGATCATGTTCATCGTCTTGGTGGCGGTGCCCGCCACGGTATCGGTTTCGGCGCTCATCATTCGGGCTTCCAGTTGGGGCCGAACTTGGCCTCTTGCTCTGCCAGCATCTGCTTGCTCTGTTCCTTGAGGTGCCAGGGCATCTCTTCGAACACGTCCTGGAACATGGTTTCGAACGGCTGGTGCATGCCGTGACCCAAAATCCCGAGCTTTTCCGACTGTTTCTGGGTCGTCTTGACCAGATCGTCGAGTTCCTTGCGCAGCGCTTCCTGACGTTCGCCGTCCCATTCGCCGAGCGTCTCGAGATGCTGGGCGAGGCGCGCGATCGGGTCACCGAACGGCCAGGCGGTCGCTTCGTCGGCGGCGCGATAGGCGCTCGGGTCATCCGAGGTGCTATGGCCTTCGGCGCGGTAGGTGAAATGCTCGATCAGCGTCGGGCCGTTGTTCGTCCGCGCCCGGTCGGCCGCCCATTGCGTCGCGGCATAGACCGCAAGCGGATCATTGCCGTCGACGCGCAGCCCGGCGATGCCGTAACCGACCGCACGCGCCGCGAACGTCGTGCGTTCGCCGCCGGCAAAACCCGAAAAGCTGGAAATCGCCCACTGGTTGTTGACGACGTTGAAGATGACCGGCGCATTATAGACAGTCGCAAAGGTCAGCGCCGAGTGGAAGTCGCCCTCGGCCGACGAGCCTTCGCCGCACCAGACGGTCGCGATCCGGCTGTCGCCTTTCGACGCCGAAGCCATCGCCCAGCCCACCGCCTGCGGATATTGCGTCGCGAGATTGCCCGAGATGCTGAAAAAGCCATGCTCGGGCGCCGAATACATGATCGGCAACTGGCGGCCGAGCAGATGATCGCCGCGGTTCGAATAGATCTGGTTCATCATCTGGATCAGCGGATAATCACGCACGATCAGGATGCCCTGCTGGCGATAGCTCGGGAAACACATGTCGGACCGGTCGATCGCCATCGTCGAAGCGACCGAGGTCGCCTCCTCGCCCGTCGATTTCATGTAGAAGCTGGTCTTGCCCTGCCGTTGGGCGCGGAACATCCGATCGTCGAACGCGCGGACGAGCATCATATAGCGCAGCATCGCGCGCAGGCGGTCGGGTGTCAGCTTCGGATCCCACGGGCCCTTCGCCTGTCCGTCGAAATCGAGCACCCGGACGAGGCCGTAGCAAAGGTCGCGCATCGCGTCGGGCTTGGTCGCTTCGCCGGGACGCGGCGTCGCGTCGACCGCAGGGATTGCGATATCGCCGAAATCGGGCGTGTCGCCGGGACGATAGCGCGGTTCCGGAATATGGAGCGACAGCGGCGGCAGGTTGCTCGCCGGGCGCCCCAAATTCGCCTTGGGAAGCGTCTCGGTCATCTCTTCATCCCTTCGCGGAGCGAATCATTGCTCCGTTTATTAATATTTCAACGTGACGACATATTATTACCGACACGAAGGCATTGCAATGCCCGCCTCACACGGCGACGGGCGCGGAAATATGCGCTTGCGGCGCATAGGATTCGACGGCGAAATCCTCGAATTTATAGTCGAAAATGCTGTCCGGCCGGCGCAGGATGCGCAGCTTCGGGGCGCCATCGGGTACGCGCGACAGCTGTTGCTCCACCAGCTCCTGATGGTTGAGGTACAGATGGACGTCGCCGCCGGTCCAGACGAGCTCGTGCGCAGTGAGATCGCATTGCTGCGCGATCATCCGCGTCAGCAACGCCGCCTCGAACACGTTGAAGGCGAAGCCGAGGCCGAGGTCGCACGAACGCTGGAAGAGCAGGCACGACAGCCCGCCGTCGCTACGCACGTGGAATTGATAGGTCATGTGGCAGGGCGGCAGCGCCATCCGATCCAGATCGGCGACATTCCAACCCGTAAAGATATGGCGCCGCGAGCCCGGATTGCTCCGCAGCCCGTCGACCAGTGCCGCAATCTGGTTGTGTCCCTGCGCCGCGCGGCGGAAAAGCCCCTCGCCCGCCGCCTCGTAGCGCGGCCAGTTGACCCACTGGTGGCCATAGACCGGGCCGAGGTCGCCCCATTGCGTCGCAAAGGCTTCGTCGGCGATCACCCGCGCCTCGAAATCCTCGGCGCTGATCGCTTCGCCAGTTTCGCGGCGATATTTTTCCAGCGGCCAGTCGGTCCAGATCCGCACCCCCTGCGCAACCAGCGGCCGGATATTGGTGTCGCCGGTCAGGAACCACAGCAGTTCGCGGAGCGCGGTCTTCCAATAGACGCGCTTGGTCGTCAGCAGCGGAATCGCGTCATCGCGCAGTGAGAATCGCATTGTCTCGCCGAACAGCGATCGCGTACCGACGCCAGTACGATCGACGCGTTCGTCGCCCTCCACCCAGATGCGGCGCATCAGGTCGAGATATTGCAGCTCATAATGGATGGAATCAGGCAAGAGTCGCTCCCGGGTCTGGAAGCTCTTTGCTAGGCTTCGCGCGGGTGAGCGACAAGGGCGCGGCGAACGCCATCGCTTCCATATATCCGATATGGCGCGGCCCGCGGTTGGACTTTGCCGCGCGGCATGCATGGTCACGGAAATGACCCTTCATGAGCCCGTCGGCCAACGGCTCGATCCGCTGGCGCCGCCCGGATTTGTCGCGCGCCAATCCGAGGACGGTATCGCGTGCGAGCTGCTGCGCCCGCATTTCCCGCCCGACCGCGAAACGCTCCTGCTGGCCGGATTCGACGGTTACGAGCGGCTGGTGCGGCTGGAACAGGCAGAAGGCGACCGCAGCGGCCGCTGCATCATCTATCCGCAGAGCTGGCGCAGCTTGCTGTGCAGCGGCGTCGTCCGCGTCCTGATGGCGCACAACCACCCCTCGGGCATCGCCCGGCCGAGCGATGCCGACCGCCGCTGCACGCAGGAAGCGGCGCTTTTCCTGCGCACGCTGGACGTCGAGCTGGTCGATCATCTGATTTTCGTCGAGAGCGGTCATTTCAGCTTCCGCCGTGCAGAATTACTGTAGAAACGGCAATCGCGCCGAATGTGCCGATTGACGCTTGAAGTTCGCAGATTGCGCGTCTAGAGGACCGCCCTGCCTTCGCGGCGACCCCGGTCGGCGCGCAGATCGGTCGGGGAGTAGCTCAGCCTGGTAGAGCACTGTCTTCGGGAGGCAGGGGCCGGAGGTTCGAATCCTCTCTCCCCGACCAATTTCTTCTCTAATTGAAGATTTTACGCTGCTTCGTCTTGTAACGCGGCGCATTACACCCTAAATAAGTTGCACGCCGCTATGGTTTTCCCCCTTTCCATCGCGGTGAGTGCCCCGTCCCTGTGACGCGGGTGCGTCCTCCCTGGACCCTGGCCACCCCGTACTTCGGTATGGGGTGGTTTTTTATTCGGCAGCGAGCGGCGGAACTTCGGCTGCCGGCGACACCAGAGCCGCGCGCTTCACAAGTTCCGCAAACCATTCCGAAATCGGCGCCAGCCGCGCCGGATCGGGCGACCGGTCCGGCGTCAGATAGAGGCTGCGGTCGATTTCGATCTGCACCGCGTGGATCCCCCGTTCGGGCCGCCCGTGCGTCCGGACGATGTGCCCGCCCGCATAGGGCTGGTTGCGCGTCACCGGAACCTCCAGCCGCGTCGCCGCTTCGACGATCAGCTCGACGAGCGACGCTCCCGCGGTAGCGCCGAAGCGGTCGCCGATCACGATACGTGCGCCATGCCCCGGCTGCCCGGCCGGAATTGGCGGCATGCTGTGAAGATCGATCAAGATCGCATAGCCGAAACGATCGTACGCCGCCGCCAGCTCTTCGGCGAGCGCCGCCTGATAGGGGCGATGGAAGGATTCGAGACGCCAGTGAAGCCCGGCGCGGTCGATCGGCCGTTTCCACAAGGGGCCACAATCGGCGAGCCGCGTCGGCACAACCCCCAGCCCGGCGCGCTCCTTGCGGCCCGGTGCGGAAAACTGCGCGCGAAGCGGAATCGCAACCTCGCCCGGCGCCATCTGGTTTTCACCGCGATTGCAATCGGCGACGGCGCGGGCCCACAATGCCTGCACGACGGTCGCGCCGGCCGTGCAGGCACCCGAAGCGATCAGGTCGCACCAGCCATCCTCGAGCCGTTCGAGTTCGGGGCGCCCGACTCGTGCTGCGGCCAGAATTTCGGGTGGATAGATTCGTCCGGCGTGGGGAATGGACACGATAACCGGTCCGTTTGCCGCGGGTCGATTGACAGCGATGGCGGCCGGCGGGATGGTGCGGTGCGGCATTTGGCGAAGGTGGCAAAAAAGGTTCGCGAAATCCAGCACGCACCGGAATTTGTTAAATCTCTCGCGCTATGACACGACTTCAGATTGGAGCGGCAGGCAATAGCCGGCGCCGCCGAGGGACCGGGGACAGACGTTCGACATGATTCGCATTTTGCTGGCCGAAGACGACGATGTGATGCGCGAGTATCTGGCGCGGGCGCTGACCAGCGCCGGTTACCATGTCACCGCGGTCGACCGCGGCACCGAAGCCGTCCCCTATATCGATTCGGGTACCTTCGACCTGCTGCTGTCCGATATCGTCATGCCCGAAATGGACGGGATCGAACTCGCCCAGCATACGGCCAAGGTCGCGCCGCAGACACAGGTCATGTTTATCACGGGCTTCGCCGCGGTATCGCTGCGCGCCGAAGAAAATGTGCCGCAGGCGAAATTGCTGTCGAAGCCTTTCCACCTCAAGGATCTGGTGCGCGAGGTCGACAATCTGTTCGGCCGGGCCGACCGGTCGAGCCAACAATAATAAGGTCGCGGCAAGCGAAGGGCTTGCCAAGCGATGCAGGGGATATTAGGGGGCGCGTCACCCCAAGGGATGGGCGTGTAGCTCAGTGGTAGAGCACTGTGTTGACATCGCAGGGGTCGCAAGTTCAATCCTTGCCACGCCCACCATTAAAAACGCCGCCACCCGTCAGGGTTGGCGGCGTTTTTGCGTTCAGGCCATTCCCTTTGCCAGATCGCCGCGCGAGGCGTCGCCGATCTGGCTGCCTCCGTCGCAATCGAGGATCGTACCGGTGATATAGCCAGCCGCCGGCGAGCAGAGAAACACTGCCGATTCGGCGACCTCTCCGATTTCGCCCCAACGCTTCATCGCGATCCGGTCGTAATGCGCCTGCCGCGAGGCGGCATCGGGTGCGAGCCGCGCCATACCCTCGGTTCCCTCGATCGGTCCCGGCGAAATGCCGTTGACGCGCACTTCGGGACCCCATTCGAGGGCGAGGACGCGGATGAGCTGGTTGATCCCGGCCTTTGCGGCGCAGGCATGTGCTTGGAGCGCCGAGGCGTTGACCGCCTGCCCCGCCGTGATCGCGATCAGCGACGCCCCCGGCCGATTGAGCAGGTCGTGACAGCCGCGGAAGACATTGAAGGTGCCGTTGAGATCGATGTCGACCACCGTGCGAAACGCATTCGCCGACATGCCGAGTACGGGCGCGAGGAAATTGCCCGCCGCGCCCGATATGACGATATCCATCGGCCCGAGCTTGTCCGCGACGGTTTCCATCACGCCGCGAATCGCCGCATAATCCCGAACGTCGCCCGACAGGCCGATCGCGTCATGGCCGATCTCCGCCGCTGCGCGCTGCGCCTTTTCCGGATCACGGCCCGCTACGGCGACTTTGGCACCCAGTTCGGCAAAACGCTTCGCGATGCCGAGGTTGATACCGCTGGTGCCGCCGGCCACGAAGGCCGTCTTGCCCGCCAGCAAGTCGTCGCGAAACGTACTCATAATCCTTCTCCCCGATGTGGTGATCCGCCGGCGCCGCGCGTGCGGGGTTGACGGAAATGAATCAGTCGCCTTTTGAAACCCGACAAGACAGCAAGGATGAAACGATGGCAAGCGGCCCCACTTCGAACAGCTTCATTTCGCAGCGGCTGAAGCTCCACTATGCCGACTGGGGCAATCAGGACGCGCCGCCGCTCTTGCTCGTCCACGGCGGGCGCGACCATTGCCGCAGCTGGGACTGGGTCGCCGAGCGATTGGCCGACCGCTATCATATCATCGCGCCCGACCTTCGCGGCCATGGCGACAGCGCCTGGTCGCCCGACGGCAATTACGAGATGGGCGCCTTCGTCTATGACCTCGCGCAATTGATCCATCAGCTCGATCTCGCGCCGGTGACAATCGTCGCCCATTCGATGGGCGGCAATATCGCGACGCGCTATACCGGCCTCTATCCCGGCAATGTGAAGAAGCTGGTGTCGATCGAAGGCCTCGGCCCCTCGCCCGCAGTACAGGAAGAGCGGGCAAAGACGTCGTTCGACGAACGCATGCGGCAATGGATCGCCGACAAGAGGCATGCGGCGGGGCGCTCGCCGAAGCGTTACGCAACGCTCGACGACGCGCTGGCCCGCATGGCGGCGGAGAACAGCTATTTGACGCCCGAACAGGCGCGCCACCTGACCATCCACGGCATCAACCGCAACGAGGACGGAAGCTGGAGCTGGAAGTTCGACAATTATCTGAACATCTGGACGATCTTCGACATGCCGCAGGACGATCTGCACCGGCTGTGGGCGAATATCACCTGCCCGACATTGCTGCTGTACGGCGCCGATAGCTGGGCATCGAACCCCGAGAAGGACGGGCGGATCGAGCATTTCAGCACCGCGAAAGTGATCGAGTTCGAAAATGCCGGACACTGGCTCCACCACGACCAGTTCGACCGGTTCATGTCCACGCTAGACGAATTCCTCTAAACCCCGTCCGTTGCGCGTGACGGGCACGCGCGTCGAGGCGGCGTCGATGGCCTATACGGGGCAGATTTCAGCACGGCAGCGAATCGCGGCAGGAAGCGGCGCCTTGCTGGCGGTCGCCGCGGTCGGCTTCGGGCTCGTGACCGGGCTGGACCTCCATGTCGTTCGCAAGCTGAGCGAAGCGATTACGGCGATCGCAATCCCAGCACCGAAACCGTCCCCCGAAACGGTCGTGCCTCCGGAAAAGCCGAGCGAAAAGGCAAGCGGTAAAGCCGCGCCGGCCAATCGCCACGCCAAAGCGGCAGCGATAGTCGCGCCGAAACCCAAAATCCCGCCACTGGTGCCGCCGCCCGTGGCGGCCGCCTCGCATCCTGGCACCGGCAGCGATGCGTCGGCGGGAGCGGCGCCGATCCCCGGCCCCGGTTCGGGCGCCGGCGGGACCGGTGACGGGACGGGGACCGGCGGCGCGGGCAAAGGTACCGGCTCGGGCGGCACGCGCCCGGTCTGGCGCAGCGGCCGGATCGACGACGACGATTATCCGGCCGCAGCGAGCCGGGCGAAGATCGGCGGCGAAGTCGAGACTCTCTTCACCATCCTGCCCACCGGACGCGTTACCGGGTGCCGCGTGACGCGGTCGAGCGGCGACGCCTCGCTCGACGCCACGACCTGCCGCCTGATCGAAAAGCGCTTCCGCTTCAGACCGGCAACCAACGCGAGCGGCGAACCCATCGCCAGCCAATATGGCTGGCGGCAAAGCTGGTGGCTCGAGCGCAGACGCTGACGCGAAGCATCGATTTGCGACAAGTTGCGACTTTATCGAGAACGATTCTCAATTTCATTGACTTTGCAACAGACTCGCAATAGCGGGCACCCGTCAATAACAAGGGGGTTCACCGTGAAGCAGTCCACATCCGCCACTTTCCTCGCACTGTCGTGCGTCGGCAGCCTCGTCAGCGCCCCCGCCATGGCCGCGAATGTCGACGAGGCACAGGATGCGCCGGGTACCCGCAGCGACATCGTCGTGAGCGGCACGCTGGCGACCGAAGTCGAATCACCGAAAGCGACGGCGCCGATCGTCGACACGCCGCAGACGATCACGGTGGTTTCGCAGGAACAGCTCCGCCAGCAGAATCTGCTGACACTGCGCGACGCGCTGTCGACGATCCCCGGCATCACCTTTGGCGCCGGCGAAGGCGGCGGCGGCTATGGCGACTCGATCAACCTGCGCGGCTATTCGGCGAACAACGACCTCACCATCGACGGCGTCCGCGACAGCGCGCAGTACAGCCGCACCGACCCCTTCAACCTGCAGCAGATCGAAGTCTACAACGGCGCCAATTCGGTGTTCAACGGTTCGGGCAGCGTCGGCGGCACGATCAACCTCGTCAGCAAGATCCCCTTCGCCCGCGATGCGACGACCGTGCAGGGCGCGATCGGCACCGACAATTATTACCGTGGTGCGATCGACAGCAACTGGCGGCTCAACGAGCTGATCGCGGTCCGCCTCAACGCGATGTATCACGAGAACGACGTGCCCGGCCGCGACGTCGAAAACTTCAAGCGCTGGGGCGTCGCGCCGTCGTTCACCATCGGCGTCGACAGCGACACCAGCCTGACGCTCGCCTATATTCACCAGGACGATAACAACACCCCGATCTATGGCGTCCCCTTCTTCCTCAGCGGCGTGAACAACGGCCCGCTGCCCGGCGTCGATGACAGCGACTATTTCGGCATCGTCAATCTCGACGAGCAAAAGACCAAGGTCGATCGCCTGACCGCGACCTTCCGCCACGCGTTCAGCGACAATGTCTCGATCCGCAACCTGACGCGCTGGCAGCGCGTCCACCAGCTAAGCCAGACCAGCGCGCCGCAGGGCGTCTTCTGCCTCGCGAACGGCCTTCAGCCGATTGGTACCGGCCCCGACTCAACCGTCGGTGCGCCCTGCCCCGCCGGTCAGGATGCCCCCGGCTTCTATTACCCGGCGGGCCCGCGCGGCCTCGTGCGCGACCAGGTCAACGACCTGCTCCACAACCAGACCGACCTGACGATCCTCAGCGGCGCCAAGGGCGGTTTCTTCAACACGCTGGTCATCGGCGCCTCCTACTCGCAGGAGGACTATTCGATCGAAAATGCGCAACTGCTCCGCAATCCGGGCGGCGCGACGCCGAACCCGGCGCAGCCGCCGATCAGCCTGTCGAACCCGAACACCGCCTGGAACGGTCCGGTCAATTACGTCCGCACCGGCAACAGCTATGGCGACACGCGCAACTGGGCGATCTATGCCTTCGACACACTCGAAATCTCGCCGATGTTCGAGATCAACGCCGGCGTGCGCTATGAAAATGCGCGCACCGTCTTCCGCGCCGATACGGTGACGACGCCAGCGACCGGCGCGGTCTATACCCGCGGTGCCGACCAGATCAGCGACGAGAATCTCTTCTCCTATCGCATCGGCGCGGTGTTCCACCCGATCGAGAACGTCAGCCTCTATGCCGCCTATGGCAATGCCAGGACGCCGACCTCTGCAACGGTTCGCGCGGGCTGCGGCCTGCCGACCGCGCCCGGCGCTGCCGATCCCTGCGCAACCGCGCCCGAAAAGGCCCGCAACATCGAATTCGGCGCGAAGGCTGAACTCGCCGACAAGAAGCTGCTGCTCACCGCCGCACTGTTCCGCAACGAACGCACCAATTTCCGTGTCCCCTCGAACGATCCGGCTCAGCCCGCCTCGCTGCAGGTGCTCGACGGCCGTTCGCGCGTCGACGGGGTAGCGCTTGGCCTGACCGGCAACATCACGCCCGAATGGGCGGTGTTCGCCAATTACACCTACCTCGACAGCAAGGTGAAGCAGAGCGTGTCGGACTTCTGCCTTGAAAGCGGATGCGTCGATCCGCAGGCGGGCGACCGCCTGATCCAGACGCCGAAGCATTCGGGCAGCCTGTTCACGACCTACGCCTTCCCGTTCGGGCTACAGATCGGCTACGGCCTCAGCTATCAGGGCAAGTTCGCGACCAATCAGCGCAATGCGCTGCAGCGGACGCAGTTCATGGTCGACGACTATCTGATCCACCGGCTCTTTGCGTCGTACGACTTCAAGAACGGCCTCGTGGCGCAGGTCAACGTCAGCAACGTGACGAACGAGGATTATTACACCGGCGTCCGCAACAATGCGAATGCGACGACGGGGATCATCACCGGCGGCTGGGCAACCCCCGGCGACTCGCGTTCGGCGGTGTTCAGCCTCTTCTATAACTTCTGATCGAAAGGGCGGGCGCGGCGCATTGCCGTTCCCGCCCTTTTTCGCATAAAAGCCCGCATGATCCGGATCATCCCCGATGTGCTCGACGCCGATGGCGTCGCAAGACTCCGCGCCATCCTCGACGCCGCGCAGTGGATCGACGGCAACGAAACCTCGGGCCCGCAGGCCGCGCTTGCCAAGCACAACGAACAGCTCCCCGAATTCGGCGAGGCGGCGGCAGAGGCCGGACGGCTGGTGCTCGATGCGCTTGGCCGCAGCCCGTTGTTCATCGCCGCCGCGCTGCCGCTCAAAATCTATCCGCCCTATTTCAACCGCTACGCCGGCGGGGAAAGCTTCGGCGATCATATCGACAACGCGATCCGCATGCGCCGCGGCAGCGATTTCCGGCTGCGCAGCGACCTGTCGGCGACACTCTTCCTCGCCGAACCCGACAGTTACGAGGGCGGCGGGCTGATCGTCGAAGGCATGGCGGAGGCGCCGGGCATTAAGCTGCCGGCGGGCCATCTTGTGCTTTACCCCGCAACGACGGTGCACCGCGTCGAGCCCGTGACCGCAGGCGCCCGCGTCGCCAGCTTCTTCTGGATCCAGTCGATGGTGCGCGACCAAGGCCAACGAAACCTGCTGTTCGACCTCGACATGGGGGTGCAAGGCGCAGCAGCAGCGATGGGTCAGGGCGATGCAACGGTCGTGCGCCTCACTGGCGTCTATCACAATTTGCTGCGCCGCTGGGCGGACAGCTAGTCCAGCATCTCGCGCCACACGCGCGACAGATATTCGACGTTACCGGCGATCAGACAGGCGGCTAGACTCTGCTCGTCGGCCAGCGCGATCGCTTGCTCGGGGCCCAGCACGGTCAGCGCCGTCGCCCAACCGTCGGCCATCATGCAGCTCCGGTGCAATATGGTCACCGACGTCACGTCGCCTTCGATCGGCCGGCCGGTACGCGGGTCGAAGCTGTGCGAATAATATTGCCCGTCGGCTGCGAAACCGCGGCGATAATTTCCCGAGGTCGCGACCGACAGGTCGTGCAGCGCGATGCGATAGGGCGTGACCGCTGTCGCAGGCGGCATCTCGGTATCGACCCACCACGGCTGGCCGTCGGGACGAATCCCCTCCCCGCGCAGTTCGCCGCCAACTTCGAGAAGGAAATGCCGTACGCCTATGTCGAGGAGCCATTCGGCGGCGAGGTCGACGCCATAGCCCTTGGCGATTCCGGACAGGTCGAGCGCCGCGGCCGCTTCGCGCCGGATGCGCGGACCGGCGGGATCGAAGTCGACCGCCCGCCCGGCGGATATCGCGGCCATATCGGGAACAGCGTCCACGGACTTGCGGCTGCCGAACCCCCAGGCTTCGGTCAACTGGCCAAGCCCGGGGTCGAACGCGCCGCCGCTGGCGCGCGAAATGTCGAGCGCGGCCTCAACGACCCGGGCGAACTCCCCCGGGATCGCATGCCAGCCACCGGGCGCGGCGCAATTGAAGCGCGACAGATCGGAATCCGGCTCCCACTGGCTCATCTGGGCGACGACGAGGTCGAACGCCGCCTGCACGCCATGCGCGGTCGCCGCGGGCGGCGACACCGCCTGCAGCGACCAGCTCGTTCCCATCGTTTCGCCCGCAAAGCTCCCGATTGCCGCCGTCGCATCGCGCGCGGCGAAGGCCGCCGGCGTCAGCGCGCGGGGAATCAGGATGCGGTCGGTCAGGGCGCCATCACCTCGAGCGTCGTCACATAGCTCGCGCGGCGCGCGACCGGCGGCGGCGCGCCCTCGACAGCGCCGTCAGCCTGCGGCGTGGTGACGTTCAGCCAGTACATGCCGGGTTCGGGCCAGGTGACTTCGACCTTGCCCTCGGCGTCGGTCTTGAGATCGACCTGCCCGAGCTGGTCGCGATAGCGGATACCGCCGGGGATGACCGTCACTGGCAGGCCCGCGGCGGGCTTGCCATCGAGCAGGAACTGGAAGGTCGAAGCTTCGCCGGCAAACAGATCGTTGGGATGGGTGACCGGAACCAGTTCGATACCCTTGCCCGTCGGTTTGAACAGCGTTGTGGTCGGTTCACCAACCGTCACGAAAATCTCGTTACGGTTGTTCGATTCGGCGGTTTTCACATTGGTTGCCCCCGCCGGAATCCGCTCGGCAAGGTTTGCGGTCGTCGTGCCGCGCGGCAGGCGCTCGGTCTTGCCGTTCAGGTCATAGGTTCCCATCACGCCGTCGGATACCGACGCGATCCGCCACGTCCCCTTCTGCGTCAGGTGAACGTCGAAGGTGCTGCGATAGCGGCCGGTCGCCTTGTTCTCGATCGCTGCCTCGTTGCCATCGGGCGCCCATGCCTTCAGCGCGTCGAGCCGCATCGGCTGGTGCTCGAAATAGAAAAGGTCGTTCGACACCGCGGCATCGACCGTCACCCACACATCGTCGCCCGACAGCACGGTCGACGACGGCAGCATCCACTGGCGATGCGCGCTCGCCGGAACCGCCGCCAAGGCAGCAAGCACGGCGGTCGCCGCAAAACCCCAAATATGCTTCTTCATATCCCTGTCCCTTCGATTTCAGCGGAAAGCGACCGAAACGCCCCCCAATTCTGTCGTTCCTGCGGCGCGTCCGCCCGCCCCGGCCTTCGCCGGCCAGGTGAAGGGAACGCGGAGCAATTCGCGGCCACCGACCTCGCGCGCCGCTTCGATGACCAGCGTGTACTGACCCGCCGCCTGCGCGCCGAGCTGCGCCCGCGTGAAAGAGATTTTGTGCGTTCCCGGCGCCCGCGTCGCGCCCGTGATGCCATTGGCCGGGAAGCTCATCGACCGTCCCGATGCGCGCCACCACTGGCGAACGTCGCGCAGCCATTTGGTGCCCTCGTTCGCCTTCATGTCATGGTCGTACCAGACCGCGACCGTCTTCGCCTTCGCGCCCGCCTTTTCGACCCAGATCGCGACATAGGGTTTGTGATATTCGGCGACCTTCAGTCGCGGGATAGCGATGGTGACGTCCATGGTGCCCGGATCGGCAGCGAGCGCGGGCACGGCAAGCGTCGCGCTGGCGCCGACGGACAGGACGATACGGTAGGGCAGCGGCACGGCGACAATCTCCTAGTGAATAAAAATGACGGCGATCGCTGCCGGGATCGCGATCCCGGCGCCGACGAGCGGCCAGGTGCTTTTGCGCTTGGCCGAATGCAGCCAGAGCAGGAACAGGCCGGTGATCGCGAAGATCAGGCAGGCGCCCGCGAAGATATCGATGAACAGGCTCCATGCGCCGCCCGAATTGCGGCCCTTGTGGAGGTCGTTGAGATAGGAAATCCAGCCGCGGCTAGTGATCTCGCTCGTCACCGCCCCACTCGCGCGGTCGATCGCGACCCACGCGTCGCCACCGGGCCGCGGCGCGGGCAGATAGACTTCATCGGCCGACCATTCGGCCTCCGCCGACGCGCGCACCGGAAAATTATCCTCGACCCATGCGGCGACCGGTTTCGGCAGCGGCGCCTTGCCATCAGCGGGATCGGCCGACGCGAGCTGGCGCAGCAGCGGCGGCGGCAATTGCCCCGCCTTTTCGGTGACCACCGGCGACGCTTCGATGTCGGCGGCGTGGTTGAGCGTGAAGCCGGTAATCGCGAACAGCAACAGCCCGATCAGGCTGATGGCCGAGCTCATCCAGTGCCACATGTGGAGCTGTTTCAGCCAAAAGGCCTTCCGGCTCTTTTTAGTTGCCGGTCGCGAGGTTGTCGGTGCGTGCATCGATGATTTCTGGGCGGAGAGACTATCCGGCCATTATCGAGAACGATTCTCAATTACAATATCTATTGCAGCTTTTTCGCGGACTTTCAGTGCCGAAGCCCGGAAAGCCACTGCGCGATCATCCGCCGGCCCGCAGCGACAGCGGCGGGGCCATGCAGCCGGTGATCGCGGTCGAGCGCTTCTGCGGTGCTCCCGGCCTCGACGGCGGCTTCGGGCCATTGCCGCATCCATTCGTCGAACCGCGGGTCGAGGCCCATTTCGGCATGGAATTGCAGCGCCAATATATTGGGCCCGCGGCGAAAGGCCTGGTGGCGATAGGCCTTTGACGACGCCAGCAACTCGACATCGGGCGGCAAGTCGAACGTGTCGCCATGCCAGTGGAGGAGGGGAACATCCGCGAGTTCGCCGAGCGGCGACGCGGGATCGACGAAGCTTAGCGGATGAAAGCCGACCTCCTTGACCGGCCCGGCATAGACGCGCGCGCCCATTGCGGCGGCGATCATCTGCGCGCCGAAGCAGACGCCGAGCGTCGGCAAACCCGCCTCGATGCGGCGCGCGAGCATGCGGAGCTGGCACGCGATCCATGGATAGCTGTCCTGTTCGTACACGCCCATCGGGCCGCCCATCATGATCAGCAGTTCGGGCTCGCAGAGGTCGATCCCGTCGAACGCCGCGTCGCCGACATCGATCCGGTCGAGCGCATAACCCGCCGCCTCGACCGGATCGCGATACCCCGCGATCCCCTCGTGCGGCACATGGCGGATGATAAGGCCTTGCTTGGTCTGGGTCATGGCGGGTCGATACAGGAAGTTCGATGAATGATGTTTGGCCGGGCTTCTCCGGCCGGCACCAATCTAGCCAGAACGCCCTGCTCTTGTCACTCTACTCATTTAGTAGAGATAATGCTGTGGGGCATAGCTCAGCTTGATCTCGCGTCGAGCTTCCCTGCCTCCACCAAAGGATTCCATTTCGCACCGCAAGGGCAATGTTTGGCGTTGCGGGGCGCGAGAGGCATGGCTATAGCGACCCGCCTAGGCCAGACTGCCGTTAGCGCGGTAGACCATGCGGAGACGTGGGTGAGTGGCTGAAACCAACGGTTTGCTAAACCGTCGTACTGGTAAATCCGGTACCGAGGGTTCGAATCCCTCCGTCTCCGCCACCTTCTTCATTTTGCCTTCGCCATGCGGCCTGTGGCCAAAATGATGCGGCCTGACGCAAAATCGACTCAAGTCATCGCCCATTCATTGCCCGCGATTCAAAGAGCGAGTCATGGTTAATCCGCGTGGCGCCACGGCGCGCCGACCGATTGGGGGATAATATGCGTAACAAGTTCGCCGCCTTTGCCGTCACGGCCCTCGCCGCGATCGGGCTGGCCGCCTCGCCGATTCCGGCAGCGGCGCAAATGACCCAGGTCGATCCGAACACCGCGATCGATTCGGATCTCGACAATCCCAATCCGACGCCGCCACCCCCCGCCGATACATCGACCGGCTATGACAGCGCGCCGGACAGCGACATCAACAGCGATCTTGCGACCGGCGACCAGCAGACGGCCCCGGCGCCCGACACCGTACCCACCGTCGCAACCAATCCCGAAGCGGCGGCAACGAATGCCGACCCGTCCACGACCTATAAGGAAGACGACCTGATCGGCGCCGCCGAGGGTGTGTTCGGCAAGGGCGCGCAGGGTCTCGCGAGCATGATCGAAGATATCTTGAAAAAGCAGGGCGAGCCCAACGCCTATATCGTCGGCCGCGAGGCCAGCGGCGCGCTTGTCCTCGGCGTCCGCTACGGTTCGGGCACGCTCTATCACAAGGTCGAAGGCGAACGTCCGGCCTATTGGACGGGGCCGTCGATCGGTTTCGACGCGGGCGCCAACGCCGGCAACACCTTCGTCCTCGTCTACAATCTCTTCGACAGCGAAGATCTCTATAAGCGCTTCCCGGCCGGCGAAGGCGCCGCCTATCTGATCGGCGGCTTTAACGCCTCCTATCTGCGCAGCGGCGACATCGTGCTGATCCCGATCCGCGTCGGCGTCGGCGCACGCCTCGGCGCCAACGTCGGCTATATGAAATTCCGCAAGAAGCAGAGCTGGGTACCGTTCTAAACCCGACGCATTTGCCAAGGGGGCGAAGCCCGCGCTTCGGCGCGGGCTTTTTCTTTGGGGCTGTGAGCCGCAACGAAAGAAGTCTGCTTTGCAGTGGGGAGCGGACGTTCGGTCAGCCACTGTGTACCCCGGCGAAGGCCGGGGTCCAGAGCGTTGGAGAGCAAGCGCCACGTGATTACGCCCTGGACCCCGGCCTTCGCCGGGGTACACGCTAGATACGGCAGCTTCTGGCCGATCGCGTCCCATTCCCTCAACCTCGCCTATTCGTCGAGGATGATCAGCAACGGATAGCGCTCAATCCAGCGCTTCGACGCGATGCGTTCGTCGAAAATGCTACGCTTCTCCGAACGAAAGGCTGCGGTCGGCCGCACCCGCAAGGCAAAGAGATCGTCGAGCCCAAGCGGCGCGCTGATTTCCACCCGACCACCGGCAAGGCGCGCCGCGACCGCCGTCGCCGTTTCGGGCCAATGCGTCATGGCATCGGCGACCGAATGATAGGGCGCATCGCCATTATGCCGATGCATTCGCGCCTGATTTTTGACCGACCAGAGCAAATCCGGCATCGAGGATCGAAGCTGCCGCTCGATATCGCGATCGGCCTCCTTATCCGTGACGTCGGGCGCGAACCACAAAACGTCGACGTCGCCAGACGGCGGCATTGGCGATTGGCCATGCCGATCGTCCCAGACGGCATCGCGAACGAAGCCGGCCCCGATCCAGCAATCGGGCAGCTTTAATTCAGCGACCGCCGCCAATGCCCTCATCCGCAAAGGGTCGCCCGCCAGGAGTTTTTCAAGAAGGGCACGCTGCTCGAGGCGCGCGCCTTCCCCGCTCACGCTCCGATCAGTCGCCGTCGAAGGCGATCAATGTCTCGCAAGCCAGCCCCGCATCGGCGAGCCGCCGCGAACCGCCGAGATCGGGAAGGTCGATGACGAACAGCGCCGCCGCAACCTCCGCGCCGGCGTTGCGCATCAGTGCCGCGGTCGCGAGGATCGTGCCGCCCGTCGCGAGCAGGTCGTCGACAAGCACGACGCGATGCCCCGGCAGGACGGCGCCCTCGTGCAATTCGAGCCGGTCGACGCCATATTCGAGTTCGTAATCGACGCCGATCGTCACGCCGGGCAGCTTGCCGGCCTTGCGCACCGGGACGACGCCCAGCCCCATCGCGGTGGCCATCGCGGCGCCGAACAGGAAGCCGCGCGCCTCGACAGCAACAATGAAGTCGGGGCGATGGACGGCGGCGAGCGCGCACAGGCGCCGCACGGTCTCGCTGAAACCGGCGGCGTCGCCGATCAGCGTCGTGATATCGCGAAACTGGATGCCCGGCTTGGGAAAGTCCGGGATGGTGCGGACGAGCGACGCGAGGTCGAGGTCCGGTCGAGGCGGGAGGGCGATCATCGAACTGGCCGCCCTCCCTTCTGTCCTCAATGCTTCTTGTCGGCCCAGATGTTCCGGTACGACAGATAGGTCAGCCCGCTGAAGATCAGCAGGAAGATGAAGGCGGCCCAGCCCACCTGCACGCGCTTCACCAGCTTCGGTTCGGCGGTCCAGACGAGGAACGCGGTGACGTCCTTCGACATCTGGTCGACCGTCGCCTTGGTCCCGTCGGCATAGGTCACCTGACCGTCCGCAAGCGGCGGTGCCATCGCGAGGTTGAGGTTCGCGAAATAGGGGTTGTAGTGGAGCCCCGTGCCCGGCTTCAGCTCGGCCGGCAGGTTCTTCGGCGGGTTCTGGAACCCGGTAAGCAGCGAATAGACATAGTCCTTGCCGCCTTCGCGCGCCTTGGTGATCAGCGACAGGTCGGGCGGCAGCGCATTGTTGTTCGCCGCGCGGGCAGCCGTCTCGTTCGCATAGGGCGACGGGAAATAATCCGACGGCAGGCCGTCGCGCGTCGCCGGCTCGCCCGTGTCGGGGTTGATCGACGGCACCTGGAAGCCCTTGGCGAAGGTCTTCACCTGGCCTTCGGTATAGCCGAGATCGCCGATATCGCGGAACGCGACGAGGTGCAGGCTGTGACAGGCCGAGCAGACTTCCTTGTACACCTGCATCCCGCGCTGGAGCTGCTGCTTGTCCCAATGCGGGAGCAAGCCGTCGCTGGCGAGCTTCAGATGCTTGGGATGCTTGTGGAACTCGTGCGCGACATTCGGCTCATTGGACAGCGGCGTCGTGAAGATCGCGAGCACCAGCGCCGTGATGAAACCAAGACCGACGAGAAAACCGAGCGGGCGAACCATGGCTTTATCAGCTCCTATTAAAGTCCGGCGCTCAGGCCGTGGCCGCCGACGATTTGTCGGCATGCTTGGCGAGAACCGCCTCGGTGATCGAATTCGGCATCGGCAGCGGACGTTCGATCCGCGACACGATCGGCAGAATGATCAAGAAGTGGGCGAAGTAGTAGATCGCGCCGATCTGGCTGAGGATGACCCACGGCTGTTCCGCCGGCTGCATGCCGCACCAGCCCAGCAGCAGGACGTCGGCGACGAGGACCCAGAAGAACCAGCGATACAGCGGACGATAGGTCGACGACTTCACCGGCGAGCTGTCGAGCCAGGGCAGGAAGAACAGCAGCGCGATCGATGCGAACATCGCGATGACGCCCCACAGCTTCGCGTCGATCCACAGGAAGTTGAAGGTGAACGCCTTCAGGATCGCGTAGAAGGGCAGGAAGTACCATTCGGGCACGATGTGCGCCGGGGTCGAAAGCGAGTTGGCCGGGATATAGTTGTCGGCATGACCCAGCGTGTTCGGGCTGAAGAAGGTCAGCGCGACGAAGATCAACAGGAAGATGCCGAGCCCGAAGCCGTCCTTCGCGGTGTAGTAAGGATGAAAGGGAACCGTGTCCTGTTCGTCCTTTACCTCGATACCGGTCGGGTTGTTCGAACCCGGGATGTGCAGCGCCCAGATGTGCAGGATGACGACACCCAGGATCACGAACGGCAGCAGATAGTGCAGCGAGAAGAAGCGGTTGAGCGTGGCATTATCGGGGACGAAGCCGCCCAACAGCCATTCGCGCACCGGCTCGCCAACCAGCGGAATCGCCGAGAAGAAGCCGGTGATCACCTGCGCACCCCAGAAGCTCATCTGGCCCCACGGCAGCACATAGCCCATGAAGGCGGTCGCCATCATGAGGAGGAAGATCACGACGCCGAGCAGCCACACCATTTCGCGCGGCGCCTTGTACGAACCGTAATAAAGGCCGCGGAAAATGTGGAGATAGACGACGATAAAGAACATGCTCGCGCCGTTCATATGCGCGTAGCGGATGAACCAGCCGGCGTTCACGTCGCGCATGATATGCTCGACCGAATTGAAGGCGACCGCCGCATTGGCGGCGTAATGCATCGCCAGCACAATGCCGGTGATGATCTGGATCGCCAGCGCCGCACCGGCGAGAACGCCGAAGTTCCAGAAATAGTTGAGGTTGCGCGGCACGGGATAGCCGGCGCCGATCGCGTTGTAGACGAGGCGCGGCAGCGGCAGCTTCTCGTCCAGCCACTTCATCAGCGGCTGCTGCGGTTCATAATTCTTGGCCCAGGGAAAGCTCATCTTATCTCGCTCCTCAGCCGATCGTCACGACGGTGTCGCTGGTGAATTCATAGGGCGGCACAACCAGATTCTTGGGTGCCGGGCCCTTCCGGATGCGCGCCGCGGTGTCGTAGTGCGAACCGTGGCACGGGCAGAAATAGCCGCCGAAATCGCCCTTGTTCTCGCCCTCGGCAGCACCGAGCGGCACGCAACCCAGGTGGGTGCAGACGCCCAGCGTGATCAGCCAGTTTTCCTTGCCGGGCTTGGTGCGTTCGTCGATCGTCTGCGGGTCGCGCAGGTCGCCGAGCGGCACGGCCTTGGCCTCGGCGATTTCCTTGGCAACGAGGTTGCGGACGAACACCGGCTGCTTGCGCCAGCTCGTTTTGATCGCCTGTCCGGGCTGGATCGCCGAAATATCGATCTCGGTCGTCGACAGCGCGAGCACGTCGGCCGAGGGGTTCATCTGGTTGACGAGCGGCAAAACAACCGCCGCCGCACCGACACCCGCGAAACTCACTGCCGCGATATTGATAAAGTCCCGGCGCCGCACGCCATCTTCGATGCCGGCGTTGAGTTCGGATTCACTGGCCATTCGACTGCCCTTGCATGGGTGAAACGACAATATTTCCCGGAAGGTGAGCCGCCCTGCCACGCACGCACGAAATGGCGCGCCCCGGCGGCCCCTCCGGGAATTGCGGGCCTGATAGCCGCACATCCGGGGCTTGCCAACAGGCAATTTCCGCTTCCGTCACTGTGCAGCGATGCGGCGGCGAAGCCACTCGATTCCGCGAACCGCCGCGGTTATGGCGTGACCATGGAAATCGCCCTGTTTCAGCCGGATATTGCGGGTAATGTCGGCACGACGCTGCGCACCGCCGCCTGCTTCGACGTGCCGGCGCATATCATAGAGCCATGCGGCTTCCCCTTTTCCGACGCTGCGTTGAAGCGCGCGGGGATGGATTATGCGACGCGCGCCAACGTCAGGCGCCACGCCGATTGGACGGGGTTTCAGGCGTGGAGCGCCGATGCCGGGCTCCGCCTGGTCCTGTTGACGACGGGCGGCGCGACTCCCCTGCCCGGCTTTTCCTTCACAGCCGGCGATATCCTGCTGCTCGGCTCGGAATCGTCGGGGGTGCCGCCACATGTCCACGATGCGGCGGACGCGCGGGTCGCGATTCCGATGCGGGCGGGCTTTCGCTCCTTGAATGTCGCGGTGGCGGCTGGCATCGCGCTCGCCGAAGCTCTCAGACAGACGAAAGGCTTTCCGTCATGATTTCGCTCGATCCCCAGCAGCAGGCGGCGCGTCGCTGGTTCGAATCGCTTCGCGACCGGATTTGCGCCGAATTCGAGACGATCGAACGCGAAGCCGGCAGCGACGCGCGCTTCGACTACACGCCGTGGGATCGCGAAGCCGAAGGAATCGCGCCCGGCGAGGGCGGCGGCGGTGTGCGCGGGGTAATGACCGGCAAGGTATTCGAGAAGGTCGGGGTCAATGTTTCGACCGTCGGCGGGCAGTTCGCGCCGGACTTCGCCGCTTCGATTCATGGCGCGGGCGAAGACCCGAGCTTTTTCGCGACCGGGATCAGCCTAGTCGCGCATATGGCGAACCCGCATGTCCCCGCGGTGCATATGAACACGCGCTTCCTTGTGACGACCAAACGCTGGTTCGGCGGCGGTGCGGATCTCAATCCGCCGATTCCCTATGCCGAGGACACCGACGCCTTTCACGCACGGCTGCGCGCCGCGTGCACGCCCTTCGGCCCCGAGGTTTATGAGCGCTATGCCAAATGGGCCGAAGATTATTTCTATATCCCGCACCGCGGCGTCCACCGCGGCGTCGGCGGCATCTTCTACGACCATCTCGAATGCGGCGACGACGCCGAGTTCGACCGCAACTTCCAGCTGACGCAAGCGGTCGGCGAGGCCTTCCTCGACATATTTCCCCAGATCGTCCGCCGCCGGATGGGGCAGGGCTTCACCGAGGCCGAGCGCGACGAACAACTCGTCTGGCGCGGCCGCTATGCCGAATTCAACCTCGTCTATGACCGGGGGACGCTGTTCGGGCTCAAGACCGGCGGCAATATCGACGCCATCCTGATGAGCCTGCCCCCGCTCGCCAAATGGAGCTGAGATAGCGAAAGGGCGCCCCGTTGCCGGAGCGCCCCCTCTAATTTTAATCGAAGCTGCAATGGCTCAGGCAAAGACGTCGGATTCGCTACGCCCCCCCAGCGCACGATAGATGCCCGCGGGAACGCCGACCTGCAGATAGGCCATCGGGATGCTGAGCAACAACATGCCGACGATGACTCCAATCATCGACCCTTCGCTGGGTACGCCGCCGCCAGCGAACATCGATACCCCGACGATCATTGCCAGAAGCATGAAGATGATAAAGAGCGCAATGCCGATAAGGATGAAATAACCAAAGATCTTCCATTGCGATGCGGCGGTTATCCGCCAGGATTCTCCCAGACCAGTCAGAACATTGAACGTCCGCTGATCCGCCATCACCGGTCCGGTGCAGCAGAAGCGCGCAGCGAGCCACACCAGGAACAGGAAAAACAACGGTATAAGTAACAACAGGAGCATTCCGGTTCCCGCCGATAAGGCTTGGCTCGGCTGGCCGCCCATCATCATCGGGGCCATCGCACCACCAAACAACACAAAGCCGATCAGCACGAGCGCGAGAACGAATACAATGGCGAGCAGCAGCGTAGGAAGTGCCGCAATGAGTCCGAAACCCAACGCGGAACTGAGCGGTTCAGCGCCGTTCGTCAGTCCGAGCCGCCACGAAGCGAAATAACTGCCCGTCTGAAGGATGTAACTGACCAAGCTGAGCAGAATTGCGAGCGCGCCCATCGCCGCAAACCCGCCGCCCGCGGCGAATGCCATGGGATCGGCCATCGCCGCACCGCCGCCAATGACAAACTGCATGATCATTGGGACAAATATTCCCATACCAATCAGGGCGATTGCGTGATTGGCGCCCTGCCCGGCAAAGAAGCTTGTTGCATAGGACCATGCTTGACTGATGCTAATCCTGTTCATGGTCATTCTCCCCCTTTTTCCTGACACTCCCGATATCGTACCTCGAATTTATGCGAACACACCGCCGTCCGCGCCAATGGTCAGCTGGCGATAGGTCGCCGCGCTGATCGCCAACGTCACGATGCCGCTGATCGCAGCGAAGCCGGCTTCGGCGAACCCGGTCATTATCCGGCCGACGCCCTCGCCGGTCCCCGCGACGACCCCAATGATAAGGCCGACGATCATCGCCCCGATGAAAAGGACAAGCGTGACAAGAAACAGAAACAGAAAGATTCGCCAGCCATTGTCGCGCGTCAGCGCCCAGCTTTCCTGCAGCGCCGCCGCTGGATTATATTGGACACGGTCGGCGATCAGAGGCGACACCACCGCCACCCGCCCCCACAGATAGGCGCAAAGCGCAGCGAACGCGATCAGGCCGACGAACAGCAGCAGCATGCCCGGCGCGCCGCCGATCGCGGCGCCGGGGACGATAAGCGCCACCGCGATCAGGGCGATCGCGAGGCCCATGAGGAATTGCACGGCGATCATCGTCGGGATCATCTTGAATGCGAAGGTCAGCGCATCGCCGACGCTGACGCTCGACCGCGACAACCACAGGCGAAGGATACCGATCCCGCCGATGGCCGCGATCACCGCGACGAGCAACTGGTACGGCACCGCCTGCCGCGCACTTTCGCGAAAAGTCGTCATCATCTGATCGAATGTCGCCCCGGCAGCGGGTTCGATCGGCGTGGGACCGAACCAGCTGACCGCCAGCGTCGGCAGGAACAAAAACACCGCGGCAATGGTGCCGGTCAGCGCACTGTGCGATTTGAGCAGCGTCATGCTGTCTTCCCACGCCGCGCCCATGTCGAATTTTGCCATTGATACCCCGTTGTTTTTTATGTTCCTGAACGCGGCGAGACTGACAATCTTCGCTCTGTCTGTCCAGCCTTGTCGCCGATCGTTCGTCCGCCCCTTGCGCCGCGCGCCGCATCGGGGCAGGAAGCGCGCGAAATGACGCCGCCCCCGCCCCCCGAATGGATCGTCTCGCCCGGCCATACCGATTACGAAACCGCGCTCGCCGACATGGAAACGCGCGCCGCGGCGATCCATGCGGGCGAAGCGGGCGAGCGTATCTGGCTGCTTGAGCATCCGCCGCTCTATACCGCCGGGACCAGCGCCGATCCCGCCGAACTGCTCGACCCGCGATTTCCGGTCTATGATGCCGGCCGCGGCGGACGTTACACCTATCACGGACCGGGACAGCGCGTCGGCTATGTCCAGCTCGACCTCAGCCGGCGCGGGCGCGACGTGCGCGCCTATGTGTCGGCGCTCGAAGGCTGGGTGATCGACACGCTCGCCTTGCTGGGGGTCGAATCCCGCCGCGCCGAGGGCCGGATCGGCATCTGGACCGACGACCCGCACGGCCGCGAGGCAAAGATCGGCGCGATCGGCGTGCGCGTGAAACGCTGGGTGACGATGCACGGCTTTTCGCTCAACGTGGCGCCCGACCTGTCGCATTTCGGCGGCATCGTGCCGTGCGGCATCGCCGAGTTTCCCGTCACCAGCCTCGCCGCGCTCGGCAAACAGACGTCGTTCGCCGACGTCGATGCGGCGCTGGCGGCAAGCCTGCCCGCCTTTCTCGACAAGCTTCGGCCAAAAGATTAGGAACGGCGCATGACCCGCATCCTCCTCCCCTCGCTCCTGCTTATCTCGCTTGCCGCCTGCGGCGGCGGCGACAATGCGGGCAAATCGACCGCCAAGCTCGACGCGGTCGAGGTGCAGCCGGGAACGATCAGCGATTCGATGATCATCCTCGACGATGCGGCGACCGACGGAACGGCGGTCGACAACAGCGTCCCCGACGACGGCACCGCAAAGCCGGCGGCGAAGTCCGAAGCGAACAAGGAAGAGGCTGACGACGAAACGAGCAGCGGTAGCGAAAATCCCGACGCCGTTGCCGTGTCCGCGGTCAAGAAGGCCGCTGCCGCCGAACCCGCCGCGAAGAAGAGCGAATAGCGCTCAGCGCAGCCCGAGGCTTTTGTGCGTCTGGAGCGACAGGCGCCAGCGCGGATCGGCCATCACCAGATCGATGCAGCGCCGGACATTGTCGGCGGCGTGCGGATCGTCGAGCGGCTGGATCAGCCGGTGCGCGAAATCGAGCGACGCCAGCATGTCGACATCGCTGCCCGGCTGCGGCCAGACCAGTTTGAGTTCGTCGCCGCTTCGCTGCACCAGTTCGCTGCCCGCCTTGGGGCTGATGCAGATCCAGTCGATGCTGCGGGGCACCGGCAGCGTGCCGTTGCTTTCGATCGCGATCGTGAAGCCCTGAGCATGAAGCGCGTCGATCAGGGCGTCGTCAACCTGCAGCATCGGTTCGCCGCCGGTGAGCACGACATAGCGATCCGCCGACGCCTCACCCCAGCTTTCCGCAATCACCGCGGCAAGCGTCTTGGCGTCGCGATATTTGCCGCCGAGGGTGCCGTCGGTACCGACGAAATCGGTATCGCAGAATTTGCAGACCGCCTTCGCCCGGTCCTGTTCGCGGCCGGTCCATAGGTTGCACCCGGCAAAGCGGCAGAAGACCGCGCGCCGGCCGGCCTGCGCGCCCTCCCCCTGCAGCGTGAGGAAAATCTCTTTGACCGCGTAGGTCATGCTCCGGCGTAGCGGGTCGGGTCGGGCAGCCCCGCGTCGGCGAAGCCCTTGCTGCGCAGGCGGCAACTGTCGCACAGGCCGCAATGGAGATGATCGGGGGTAGGATCGTAGCAGGACCAGCTCATCCCAGCGTCCATTCCCAGCCGCGCCGCCTCGGCCGCGATGTCGGCCTTGGTCATATGCTGGAGCGGGGCGTGGATGTGGAAATCGATGCCCTTGTCGCCGTCGCGCGTCGCAAGCCGCGCGAGATCCTGAAATCCGGCGATGAATTCAGGGCGGCAATCGGGGTAGCCCGAATAGTCGAGCGCGTTGACCCCGATGACGATATCCTGCGCCTGCCGCGCTTCGGCAAGCCCGAGCGTCAGCGACAGGAAAATGAGGTTGCGCGCGGGGACGTAGGTGACGGGAACCTCGTCCCCCACTCCGTCCTTGGGCACGTCGATGTCGGCGGTCAGCGCCGAGCCCCCGAAGCGGCGCAGGTCGAGCGGCAGCACGATATGCTCCGCCGCACCGACATGGTCGGCGATGCGCGCCGCGGACTCAAGCTCGACGCGGTGGCGTTGGTTATAATCGATCGTCAGCGCGACGATGCGCGCCCCGGCTTCGCGCGCCAGCCCAGCACAAACCATCGAGTCCAGTCCGCCCGAGAGCAGGACGATCAGCGTTCTTTCGGCAAGATTCTGCATCGGCGCCCGATACGCCTGCGCCAAAGGCGGCGCAAGGGGCGGCTCGGCGAGCGCTTCCCAAAAGAAAGGGCCGCACGGCTCTCGCTATACGGCCCAAGTCGGCAAGAAGCCGTTAGGGAGAAGGACACACATCGGTGCGTCGTGATTCCGAAGCTAATCGCCGATGGTTAACATCGCGTTACGAAACCGGCGGTCAGTTCGCCGCGGTGCAAGCCCCCACCCGCCGCGCCTCGATCGCCTGCGAGAAGGGCCGGCCTTCGGCAATGCCCTGCGTGTCGATCTGGACCAGCCGGTTGGTTTCGGCGCGAATGCTGGTGCGGCCGTGCCCGGCGCCGGGGCAGGTGTAATGGACCGTCACCGAATTGGGCACATCCTCGATGACATAGCGCGAGCAGCCCGAGCGCGGGTGGTAGATCTGGATCATCCGCCGCGCGTCACCGAGGCAGAAGGTTTTCACCACATCGGGTTTGCCGCGTTCGCGAAGCTGCCAGCTGCCCTTTTCGAGCCGGTCGAGCATCGCCAGCGATGGCGCTTGCGCGGGGACGGTGCTCGCACCGGCAAAGGCAAATGCCGCCACAGACCATCGCATGAAGGGAGCCAAGATCGCCATTTCCACCTATCCACTGGCCGCCCGGCACGGGCGAAATTGCGACCCCGTTTGACACAAGGTAGCGATACCTCGACAGGATTTCAACCGTTTGGCGCTGGATTGCCTCGTTTCGCCGTCTCGATTTGCGACGAAATGTCGCCCGGCGGCTCAGGAACGCGACGCGATGTCGTCGAGCGCGATCGGGAAGATGCGCGAGCAAAAGGCGCAGTCGACGACGATCTTCCCTTGCTCGTCGGCCATGTCCTGCCGCTCGGTCTCGGGAAATTGTGCGAGCACGCCGGCGAAATAATCGGGGCTGCACCGGCAGCCGCGCGATACCGCAACGCCGGGCTCGATCCGCACCTCGTCCTCGTGAAACAGCCGCCAGGCGAGCGTTTCGAGCGAGGTCGCCGGATCGGTCAATTCCTCGTCCTTCAAGGTCGCACCGATCGTCTTCGCATGCTCCCACTCGGGAAGGTCGTGGCGGACGTGCAGGCGGTCGCGCCCCACCTCGCCCTCGGGAAGGTGCTGGAGCAGCATCCCGCCGGCGACGCAGCCCGCCTCGGCGTCGTGGCGCGCGGCGAGCTTGATCAAACTCGAAATCTGCTCCGACTGCTCGAAATAATGCTCGGCCGCGGCGCCGATCGACGCGCCCTCGAGCGGAACGATGCCCTGATAGCGCTCGCCGGTCGCCTCCTGGTCGAAGGTGATCGCAAGGAAGCCCTCGCCGAACAGCGCGAACAGCGTCGGGTCCGAACCCACTTCGGCCAGCCGTTCGGCATCGAACTTCAGATAGCCGCGCAGCTCGCCGCCGCGATAATCGCAGACGAGCAGTTCGACCGGCCCGCCGCCGGTCTGCGCCTGCAACGTCATCTGCCCGCCTTCGGTCTTGAGCGTCGAGCCGAGCAACACGGTCAGGACGAGCGCTTCGGCGAGTAGCTTTTCGGCGACCGGCGGATAGCTGTGCGCCGCCATGATCGTGTTGAGCACGGGGCCGAGCCGCACGAACCGGCCGCGGACATGCCGCGCGGCGATGGTGAAGACCAACGGCTGGTCGAACCAGGTTTCGATCGTTTCGCTCATAGCTTGCCGAGTGCCCAGAGCAGGATCGACTTCTGCGCGTGGACGCGGTTTTCGGCTTCGTCCCAGATGCGCGATTGCGGGCCGTCCATCACCGCGTCGACCACTTCTTCGCCGCGATGCGCGGGAAGGCAGTGGAGGAAGATCGCGTCATCCTTCGCCGCGGCCATCAGCCGCTCGTCGACCTGATAGGGCGCCATCGCCGCGAGCTTGTTATGCGCATGATCCTGTCCCATCGACACCCAGGTGTCGGTGACGACGAGGTCAGCGCCGGCCGCCGCTTCGCGTGCGTTGCGCACGATGTCGATGCGGCTGCCCTTTGCGCGCGCCGCCTCGACGAACGTCGCATCGGGATCATAGCCCTGCGGGACGCCGGCGCGGATATGAAAGCCGAACAGTCCGGCCGCCTCGATCAGCGAAGCGAGCACATTGTTGCCGTCGCCGAGCCAGGCGAGTTCAAGGCCGGGGAGCGACTTGCCGTTTTCGACGATCGTCAGCAGATCGGCGACGATCTGGCACGGGTGCGACAGGTCGGTCAGCCCGTTGATCACCGGGACGCTCGCATATTCGGCGAGTTCCTCGGCCTTTTCATGATGGTCGGTGCGGATCATGATCGCATCGGCATAGCGCGACAGGACGCGCGCCGTGTCGGCGATCGTCTCGCCGCGGCCGAGCTGGGTCACGCCCGCATCCATGATCATCGACGCGCCGCCAAGCTGGCGGATCGCGATGTCGAACGACGCGCGGGTGCGCGTCGAATTCTTCTCGAACACCATCGCCAGCACATGCCCGGCGAGCGGGGCATCGGCATCGGCTTTCGCCTTGGGCCAGCCCGCGCGCGCCGCCTTGCGATCGATCGCGTCGGCAAGCATCGCCGCGACCGCGTCCCCGCCCGCGTCGGACAGGTTCAGGAAATTCCGCATCACGCCCTCCGTTCTGCAGGAACGGAAAACATCAGGACTCGGGCGGCGTATAGCTCGCCGCGCCCGCCGACAGTTTCTCGATGAATTCAGCGATATGGCTGTCGTCGATGTTGAGCGGCGGCAGCACGCGGACGACATTCTCCCCCGCCGCGACGGTGAGCAGCCCGTGGTTGTCGCGCAGATGCGCGACGAAGGCGCGGCTGTCCGAATTGAGCTTGAGGCCGAGCATCAGGCCGACGCCGCGGACGCTGTCGAAGAGCTGGTCGTGGTTCGGAATGAGCTGCTCGAGCGCACCGCGCAGCCGTTCGCCGGTCGCCTTCACCTGATCGAGGAAACCGTCCTCGAGCACGACGTCGAGTACCGCCTGCCCCGCCGCGCAGGCGAGCGGGTTGCCGCCATAGGTCGACCCGTGCGTGCCGATGACCATGCCGCGCGCCGCTTTCTCGGTCGCGAGGCACGCGCCCATCGGGAAGCCGCCGCCGATACCCTTGGCGCTCGCCATGATATCGGGGGTGACGCCATAATGTTCATAGGCATAGAGATGGCCGGTCCGCGCGACGCCGCACTGGACTTCGTCGAAGACGAGCATCAGGTCGCGCTGGTCGCAGACGTCGCGCAGCGCCTGCAGGAACGGCTGCGACGCCGGGCGAATGCCGCCCTCGCCCTGGATCGGTTCGACAAGGAAGCCCCCCGTATTGTCGTCGACCAGATCGAGCGCGGCGTTGATGTCGTCGAACGGCGCATAAGCGAAGCCGGGCAGCAGCGGATCGAAACCCTTGCGCAGCTTCTCCTGATTGGTCGCCGAGATCGTCCCGAGCGTGCGGCCGTGGAAGGCATTGTTGAAGGTGATCAGCGTGTGCTTCTGCGGATTGTCCCCGCTCGAATGATAGGCGCGCGCCGTCTTGATCGCACATTCGACCGCCTCGGCGCCCGAATTGGTCAGGAAGACCGTGTCGGCAAAAGTGTTCTCGACCAGCCGCGCGGCATAGGCCTCGCCCTGCGGGCTGCCGTAGAGGTTCGAGACGTGCATCAGCGTCGCCGCCTGATCCTGGATCGCTTTCGTCAGGTGCGGATGGCCATGACCGAGCAGGTTGACCGCGATGCCGCTCGCAAAGTCAAGATAACGCTCGTCGCGCTCGCCGATCAGATAAGCGCCCTCGCCACGCACCGGACGCACACCGCACCGGGGGTATACGGGCATCAGCGGCGTGATCGTCATGGGCTTCACCTTTCAGTCAAAAGTAAAAAGGCGACCCCAAAACGGGCCGCCCTTGGTCGGACCGCCCCTATACTGCCGCAGCCGGAGCCGCGTCAACACGCGGGGCGCGACGGGTTCAGAGCGACTTGCCGGCCTCCATCGTCAGCGTCAGCGAATGCTTGCGCGCTTCGGGATCGTACATTGACGACGCGACGATCACTTCATCGACGCCCGTGCGTTCGACGAAGGCCTTGAGCCCCGCAGCAACGTCGTCGGCGGTTCCGACCGCCGAACATTGCAAGACATGGTCGAGGATCGCGCGCGCATTCGGCGGCAGGCTGTCCTTATAGCCCGCAAGCGGCGGTTTCATCTTGCCCGGATTGCCGGTGCGCAATGCGACGAAGGCCTGTTGCTGCGACGAGGCAAGCAGTTCGGCTTCCTCGCGGGTGTCGGCGGCAAAGACATTGAACGCCGCCGCGGTATAAGGCTCGGACAATTGTGCCGAGGGCTTGAAGTTGCGGCGATAGATGTCGAGCGCTTCGTCGAGCGCGTCGGGCGCGAAATGGCTGGCGAAGGCATAGGGTAGCCCGAGCATCGCCGCGAGCTGCGCGCCGAACAGGCTCGATCCCAATATCCAGAGCGGAACGTTCGTCCCCTCCCCGGGCACGGCGCGAATGCCGAGTTGCTCGTCACCCGCCAGAAAGGCCTGGAGCTCGACGACGTCCTGCGGAAACTGCCGCTCGTCGCTCGCGAGATTGCGGCGGAGCGCCCTCGCGACAATGCCGTCCGACCCCGGCGCGCGCCCGAGCCCGAGATCGACCCGGCCCGGAAACAGCGCCTCCAATGTCCCGAACTGCTCGGCGATCACCATCGGCGCATGGTTCGGCAGCATGATGCCGCCCGCGCCGATGCGGATCGTCGAGGTCGCCTGCCCGATATGCGCGAGCACGACCGACGTCGCAGCACTGGCGATCCCCGCCATCCCGTGATGTTCGGCGACCCAATAGCGTTCGTAACCGAGCGCCTCGGCATGACGGGCGAGATCGGCGGCGTTGGCGAGCGACTGGGCGATCGAACCGGTGTCGGTGACGGGCACGAGATCGAGGAAGGAGAGTTTCGTCATGAAACTGATATGCGGTGGCGGGGCAGCGGGTTCAACCGCAGCGCTGCGCGAGCATGACGAAGAAAAACTATGCCCGCTCGTCCTTGGGCGAGCCCATCAGCACATAGGTGGTGATCGAATGCACCTGCGGCAGCACCCCAAGCACCTCGGTGTGGAAATGCTTGTACGCCGCCAGATCCTCGGTCTCGACACGAAGCAGATATTCGATCGTGCCGGTGACATTGTGGCATTCGCGCACTTCGGGCGCGGTCGCCATCGCCGCCTCGAAACCGACCTGCGACTTCTTCGTATGCGACGACAGTCCGACGGCGACATAGGCGATGAACGAGAGACCGCGCTTCGCGGGGTCGATCTGCGCGCGATAGCCGGTTATGACACCGCTGCGTTCGAGTTCCTGAACGCGGCGCAGGCACGCCGAAGGCGAAAGCCCGACCCGCTCGGCGAGTTCGAGGTTCGAGATTCGCCCATCGAACGATAGCTCGTGCAATATCTTGCGGCCTATGTCATCCATCCTAGTCATTGATTGCATATTCTAGACCATCGCCGCCGATCTTTGCAATCCATCGCGTTATGAAACGCATTATGTTGTGCGCATGGAACAGACCACCCTCGCCGCGCTTTCCGCCTTCGCGCTCGTCTCGTCGATCACGCCGGGGCCGAACAATATGATGCTGATGGCGTCGGGCGCCAATTTTGGCCTGCGCCGCACCGTGCCGCACGCCCTCGGCGTCGGGATCGGCTTCACGCTGATGATCGTCCTCGTCGGGATCGGGCTGATGGGCCTGTTCGACCTGTTCCCGGTGCTGAACCTCGTGCTCAAGGTGGTGAGCGTCGCCTATCTCCTGTGGCTGGCGTGGAAGATCGCCCACGCCGCCGCACCCGACACCGAAAGCGGCGCCCGCGGCAGGCCGATGACCTTCGTGCAGGCGATGCTGTTCCAGTGGGTCAACCCCAAGGCCTGGTCGATGGCGCTGACCGCGATCGCGCTCTACGCGCCCGACCGCAATCTCGCCGCGGTGCTGCTCGTTGCGATCGTCTTCGGTCTCGTCAACCTGCCGTCGACCAGCCTGTGGGCGGTGATGGGCACCGCGCTGCGCGGCTGGCTGTCGAGCCCGGTACGGCTCAGGGCCTTCAACTGGACGATGGCGGCGCTGCTCGTCGGATCGCTCGTGCTGCTGATCTGACCCGATTGCAAGGTTGCGAGACGCAACCTATGCACGGCGCTCCCTTCCCCTGACCGGAGAACAGAGCCATGCAGAGCCGCCGCCTCGGAAAAAGTGCCATCCATGTGTCCGACATCTGCATGGGGACGATGACCTTCGGCAGCCAGACCGACGAAGCGGAAGCGTTTCGCGTCCTCGACCGCTGTTTCGACGCCGGGATCAACTTCTACGACACTGCCGAGGGCTATCCCGTGCCGCCTGACACCAAATGGGTAGGCCGCACCGAGGAGATCGTCGGCCGCTGGATGAAGACCAAGCCGCGCGACGCGATCATCATGGCAACCAAGGTTTCGGGACCGAGCCATGTCTGGTTCAAGTCGCCGTGCCGCGGCGGAATGACCGCGCTCGACCGCAAGAACATCTTCCAGGCGATCGATGACAGCCTGACCCGCCTCCAGACCGACTATGTCGACCTGTACCAGACGCATTGGCCCGACCATGATGCGCCCTATGACGAGATGATGGATGCGCTCGACGAACTCGTCCGCGTCGGCAAAGTCCGCATCCTCGGCTGCTCGAACGAGACGAGCTGGGGGCTGATGAAATCGCTCGCGGCCTCGGAAAAGCTCGGCGTCGCGCGCTATCACACGATCCAGAATAATTTCAGCCTCAACAACCGCCGTTTCGAGGACGAGCTGGCGCAGGTTTGCCGGCAGGAGGGAGTCAGCCTGATCCCCTATTCGCCGCTCGCGGGCGGGGTGCTGTCGGGCAAATATCAGGGCGGCGCGACGCCCGAAGGCGCCCGTTTTTCGCGCTACCTGAAGATGGAAGGCCGGCAAGCGGCGATGGGGCGGCGGTTCGTCAACGAACGGAGCCTCGCCGCAACCGAACGTTACCTCAAGATCGCCGCCGACGCCGGACTGCACCCGGTGACGATGGCGACGGCTTGGTCGAAACAGCACGACTTCGTCGCCTCGACGATCGTCGGGGTCAGCGCCGACGATCAGGTCCAGCCGATCCTCGATGCGATGGAACTGGTGCTCGACGACGATGTGATGAAGGCGCTGCACAAGGTAAGCCGGGACATCCTCTACCCGATGGGGTGAAGGCCCGGCCATTCGAGGACGAGCGCTTCGCCGGGGCGGAGCGCCCGCCATGCCTTTGCGAGCCGGTCGAACGCACCGAACACCTGCGGCCTAGCGGCGTCCAGCCGGGCGCGCTCGTCGGCGCTCAGCGATGCGCGCGTCCGGTCGGCCTCGCCGCGCGCGGCGCGCTGTGCGGCGCTGTCGGGCCGGGTGGCGCTCCGCCAGTCGACGTCGAACAGGAAAGCGGCGAGTTCGGACAATTCGCCCTCGCGCCCCTGCGCCCTCACCAGCTTCGCGCCCTTGGCGACCTGTTTGCGCGCCGCACGCTGGCGTTCCTTCGCCGACAGCTCCCCGCCAGCCTCGACATGGAACGACCCGGCATCGCCACCCGCCGCGATCTGACCGAACACGCCGTTTTTCAGGCCGAGCGCAGCCTCGACGACGAAATGGACCATGTCATGCGGCAGGTCGGGATCGAAACCGGGCGCCGGATCCATGACGAGCGCCGGGCCGGCGCCGCGCTCGATACGCATGCTGTAGCGGCGTTCGCCCGAACGGATGAAATGGACTTTCACGTGTCCCCCCTATAGGCTCGCCGCACCCTCTGCCAAAAGGATTTGCGATGACCTCTGTCCGCCGCGCGTTTTACGCCCTCGCCGCATTCTCCGCCGTAATCGGCACCGCGCATGCCGCCAATCCGACGATGTTCCGCGACGCCGGCTGCGGTTGCTGCCTGAAATGGCTGGAACAGGTGCAGGCATCGTTCGGCAAGAAGGCGGTGATCATCAACTCGCGGGACATGACCGCGGTGAAGGACAAGCAGGGCGTGCCGCAGGCCCTGCGTAGCTGCCACACCGTGCTCGTCGGCGGCTATGTGATCGAGGGCCATGTTCCCGCCAAGGAGATCGCCCGCCTGCTCCGCGAGAAGCCCAAGGGCGTCAAGGGTCTTGCGGTCGGCGGGATGCCGATGGGGTCGCCCGGCATGGAGCATGGCGATCACCGCGAAGCCTATAAGGTCATGACCTTTGGCCCCGCCGGCCAGCGCGTCTATGCGAGCTATGCCGCAAGCGGCGGCGCCCACGCGCACTGAGCGGCGACATTTTCGTATCCGTTCGCATCGAGCGAAGTCGAGATGCCCCTCGGTCGTGCACGCCTTCGGTGTCTCGACTTCGCTCGACACGAACGGAAAGCTAGACAGGCTTTAACTCGGCCTTGAACAGCTCGAGCATCCGGCCCCACGCCTTTTCGGCAGCGGCTTCGTTATAGGCGCGGCCGTCGGGCGGGCACCAGCCGTGCATCGCACCTTCATAAACTTCGACCTCGTGCCAGTGCGGCGACGGCGCGAGCACTTCCTTCAGCAAGACCTTCTCGTTCGGCGTTTCCTTGTCGTCATTGTCGGCGATCGCGAACAGATAGCCCGCGTTGGTATCGCCGATCAGCAAGTGCGGACTGTCGGGCTTGTCGGTGGCGACGCCGCCGCCGTGAAAACTCGCCGCGGCGCCGACGCGGTTCGGGCTGAGCGCGGCTGTGTAAATCGTCATCGCGCCGCCCATGCAATAGCCGGTGGTGCCGATCCGGCGCTTCGTATCGACCTCCGGCTGCGCATCGAGAAACGCGAGATGCGCCTTTGCATCGACCTCCACCGGTGCCCGGGTGAGCTGTTTCAGATAACCGAAGAGTTTCTCGCGCACCGCGGGCACGTTGAAATCGTTCGCCGCATCGACGACGGGCGACTTCTGCCAGCGGTAGAAGGGGTTGACGGTCAGCACCGCATAGCCCTCTGCGGCCAGGCGGTCGGCCATCTGGCGGAAGGCCGGACGTAAACCCCGGATGTCTGGCCACACCAGCACGCCGGGATGCTTGCCCTCGGCGGGCGCGACGAAATAGGCGTCGGCGGTCCCGTCGTCGGTCGCGATCGTGACGTCGCGGCCCTTCACCGGCTTGCCCGCCATCGCCTGCACCGGGAGCATCGTCGCGAGCGCACACGCGCCGGCAAGCGCGGTGAAGCTGCGTCGCCCGACGGGCATTCCGGCGCGGTCGAGATCGGCTTCGGTGGCTTCGGTACACATGATGTCTCTCCTTGGGGGATTCGAGAAAGTGGCGGAAAACTGCGTAACTTTACGCGCGATTCATATCAGGGGCGTTGTGTTCCCCGGGGCGCAAGCCGGAGGCCGTGCGGCGAAGGGTCCATCACAGGTCTGGACCCCGGCTCTCGCCGGGGCGCAGCAAATGCCGTGTGCCAAAAACGACAGAAAACTGCGTAACTTCATTCGCGATTGGCCTTTCGGTTACGCGGGCAAACCGGTCAGCGCCTCGCACCGCCGCAGGCTAATATGGCGATCTTTTTTAGGACAGCGTTTTTTCCTCCCTGTGGCGCAGCCATGGGGAGGTGGCAGCGCGAAGCGCTGACGGAGGGGCCATTGCGCAGCGTTGCGGCCCCTCCACCATCCGCTTCGCGGACGGTCCCCCTCCCCATCGCTACGCGACAGGGAGGATCAGTTCGATATCGGCGGCGCCAGTGCAATCTCGTCGAAGCTATGCGCCACATGATGCACCCCGACCCCACGCAGCATTTCGCCATGCGCCGCGCGGTCGGCGATATGGCCCGCGCCGCAGAAGCCGACGACGGTCATCCCCGCCGCAATCGCGGCCATGGCCCCGGTCGGCGAATCCTCGATCGCCAGGCAGGTCGCGGGATCGACGCCGAGTCCCCTGGCGGCGGCGAGATAGATATCGGGAAAGGGTTTGCCGCGATCCCAGCCGTCGGCGCTGTACACATGCCCGCCGAAATGACGATCGAGCCCGAACAGGCCGAGCGCCCAGCCGATATATTCGGCGCGGCTCGACGAAGCGATCGCGCGCGGCAACTCCCCCAGCGTGTCGAGAAAGGCCGGCGCCCCGGGGACCGCGTCGAACCCCTCCATGAAGCGCGCCCGCGCGCGGGTCCGATGCGTCTCGCGAAAATCGGCGGGCAGCGCGCGGCCGAAACGCGCCTCGATCCGCCGCTGCGTCTCCTGCCAGTTATGCCCGTAATAGTCGCGCAGGCATTCGTCGTAGGTCGTCGGCATGCCCGCCGCAGTCAGGCTTTCGGACAGCGACAGGTTTGCGCGTACCTCGCTGTCGGCGATGACGCCGTCGAAGTCGAAGATGATGGCGGCGGGGGCCGTAGAGATAGGGAATATTTCCTTCAATAACATAGTACTACATGAAGAGACGACAGCGTCTCAAGAAAATCACCAGTCGCGCCATTCATCGACCTCTTCACTCAAACCCGGATGCCGAGCAACGAAAGCGATCTCTTCAAGAAGCAAGCAGATGTCTTCTCGCTCTTCGGTCTCGATGACCCCTCCCGCCCTTTCATCGGCTAGGTTGAACCACGCCACGCAGCCCTTGAGTATCCGCCGCACGTCGGCCTTGCGGGGCCTTGGCCCGATCGCCTTCAACTCCCTGCAAACTTCGTAGATTTTTGATCGAGCTGCATCGGCGAACTCAGCGGGTGGATAGGGGGGTGACGGCATCCAATTCTCAAACGGCTTTTCTTCGAGAAGTTGATCCCAAGTCAGCTTTGACAGTCGATTTTTGTAGCGCTCTTCCTTCGCCTTCGCTTCAGCCTCATTTTTGGCTTTCTTCAACTCCGCCTCTCGCTCGAAGTTTTCGCGTTCGTTGTGCCAACGCCATTCGCCTTCAGCAGCATAGTTTACAAAGCGTGGAGATGCCGTTCTCGACCCAACGGCGTGGGCGAAGTTTTTCTCCGCTTCCATCAATTCGTGGTTGGTCGGTCGATCGATACCGATTATCCGCAACTCTTTGAACTCGTTGATGCTCCACCATTGTAACAACGTACCGAAAATCGCTTCGCGACCGGTATGTGCGAACCTATACTCCTTTAATATTTTTGCTTTGCGAAATTCTGCCAACGACGGGGGTAATGTCCAAATTCCGTCATATACTGCAACAACGAGCTTGTCCGTGCTGGTGCCAATTATTTTGAATGCTGCATAACGCCCTGTCTCCGGAGCTGCGAACTCTGAGAAAGGCGACGTGAGAAACGAATAAACGTAGCCTACAGTTGGCGCATCACCGACATCCAGATTTTGCGGCATTTGGCCTGCGGAGAACATACTGCGCAAGTTGCCAAAGAAGTTTGACACTGGTGGTTACTCCACCGTAACGCTTTTCGCCAAGTTTCGCGGCTGGTCGACGTCGGTGCCCTTCGCCACCGCCACATGATAGGCTAGGAGTTGCACCGGCACCGCATAGACCAGCGGCGCGATCAGCGGGTGGACTTTGGGCATCTCGATCGTCGCCATGCAGCCGTCGCCGGCTTCGGCGAGGCCTTCGGCGTCGCTGATCAGGACGACCTTGCCGCCGCGGGCGCGGACTTCCTGCATGTTGCTGACGGTCTTTTCGAACAGCGGGCCCGAGGGGGCGAGCACGATCACCGGCACCGCTTCGTCGATCAGCGCGATGGGGCCGTGCTTCATTTCGCCCGAGGCGTAACCTTCGGCGTGGATGTAGCTGATTTCCTTGAGCTTCAGCGCGCCTTCGAGCGCCAGCGGATAGTCAGGGCCGCGGCCGAGGTAGAGGACGTCGCGCGCCGGGGCGACGAGATGCGCCATCGCCGCGATATCCTCGTCATGCTGGAGCGCGGCATTGAGCGCGGCGGGCGCCTCGATCAGGTGGCGGACGATCTCACGCTCGTCGGCCTCGGTGAGCTTGCCCTTCTTGAGGGCAAGGTGCGCGGCGAGCGCCGCGAGCACCGCGAGCTGGCAGGTGAAGGCCTTGGTCGAGGCGACGCCGATCTCGGGGCCGGCGTGCGTCGGCAGCAGCAGGTCGGCTTCGCGCGCCATGCTGCTGGTCGGCACGTTGACGACGACCGCGATCGTCTGCCCGTTCGCCTTGCAGTGGCGCAGCGCCGCGAGCGTGTCGGCGGTCTCGCCCGACTGCGAGATGAAGAGCGCGAGCCCGCCGGGCTGGAGCACCGGGTCGCGGTAGCGGAATTCGGACGCGACATCGATGTCGACGGGGACGCGCGCGAAGGTTTCGAACCAATATTTGGCGACCATGCCGGCGTAGAAGCTGGTGCCGCAGGCGACGATGGTGATGCGGTCGATCTTGCTGAGGTCGAAATCCATCTGCGGCAGCGCGACCGTCTGTTCGAGCGGACGGATGTAGGAGGAGAGCGTCTGCGCGACCACCGTCGGCTGCTCGAAAATCTCCTTTTGCATGAAGTGGCGGTAATTGCCCTTCTCGATCGTCGCGGCGCTGACGCCGCTGGTCGTGATCTCGCGCTCGACCGGGTTGTTGTTCTCGTCGAAAATGCGCGCGCCGTCGCGGGTGATGACGACCCAGTCGCCTTCCTCGAGATAGGCGATCTGCTGCGTCAGCGGGGCGAGCGCGAGCGCATCGGAGCCGAGATAGGTTTCGCCGTCACCATAGCCGACGACCAGCGGCGAGCCGAGGCGCGCGCCGATCAAGAGGTCGGGGTGGCTGCGAAAGGCGATGGCGAGCGCGAAAGCGCCCCGAAGCTGCGGCAGCACCGCCTGCACCGCTTCCTCGGGCGACTTGCCGGCCTCGATCTCTTCCGAGACGAGATGCGCAACGACTTCGGTATCGGTTTCGCTTTCGAACGTGCGCCCGCGTGCCTGCAACGCTTCGCGGAGCGGCTTGAAATTCTCGATGATCCCGTTGTGGACCAGCGCGACGTCGGCGGTCGCGTGCGGGTGGGCGTTGCTCGTCGTCGGCGCGCCATGGGTCGCCCAGCGCGTGTGCGCGATGCCGACGAGGCCGGGGGCGGGATTGCCGGCGAGTTCCTTCACCAGATTGGCAAGTTTGCCCTCGGCGCGGCGGCGGACGAGCTCGCCGCCCTCGACCGTGCAGACGCCCGCCGAGTCATAGCCGCGATACTCCATGCGCCTCAGGCCATCGACCAAACGGTCCGCCACTTGGGTTGTGCCGATGATTCCGATAATTCCGCACATGTAGGTCTGGCTTTCTTCTGAGGGCGGGGCCCTATAGCGTGTAGGGAACGCGAATACCCGGCATCGATGCCGGAAACACCTTGATATTGCGCGTAACGAGGATGCGGCCCGATATTTGCGCGGTTGCTAAGACGAAGGCGTCGGCCATCGTCAACCCCTTGCGTTCGGCCCTCAACGCAGCAGCGCGTCGGGCCACCGCATCGCCGACCTCCTCGATCGCGAAACAGCCGAGAAAGGCCTCGACCGCCTTCACCGACGCTGGGTCGGCGGCCGACATCACCTCGGTCCAGCTGATCCGGCTGACGCTCTTGCGTCCGGCGCGGCGGATCTCGCTGCGCGCGCCCTCGACGCCGTTCAGCGCGTCGATGAGGATATCGCTGTCGAATTGTGCCTCGATCATTCGCGCTTGCCCCTGAGGCGGCGCTGATATTTGAGCCCGTCGCCGATATCGTCACGCAAACGCCATATCCCGAACGCATTGTCGATCGCGTCGCCCGATATGTCGGCGCGGTACGCGCTCACCGCGCGGCGCATCAGTTCGGCGCGCGACACGCCCTGCGACGCCGCGAGCGCATCGAGCCACTGGACATCGTCATCGGGAATATCGGCGAGGAAGCGCATGCAAGATTGATATCATATCATGATATCAAGTCAATCGGCATGCCGGTAGACGGTTCTTACCTTTTTTCGTCATCCCGGACTTGATCCGGGATCCCGCGCAGCGGCGCAGGAAAGCGGGATCCCGGATCAAGTCCGGGGTGACGAGAAGGTTCCCAGCTGCGACCCGCCTCCCTCAACTCCGCCCGAAATTCCGGTCGACGAAGATCATCGCGAACTGCCACGGATCGGCCGTTTCACCATTGCCGGCTACGAAACGCTGCTGCCCGCCGGCCCAGATCCGCTGGATCTGCGCCGGCAGTTCGGGGGTGAATTTCATCTGCTGCGCGACGATCTCTTCCCAGCTTCCACCGGCCACGCCGAAGCTCTGGCGGAGCTGCGGTACCATGGCCTTGCAGTAATCCTCCGTCGCCGGGTCAAGATGGCCGATCGCCTTCAGCACCCAGGCATCGACGAAGCGCAGGAAGGGTTTGTCTTCGTAACGGTCGCTCACTTGAACTGGGTCTCCACTTTTTGCCACTCGTCCTTGAGCAGGCCGAAAATCAATGAATCACGGACGCCGATATGCGTTTCCCATTCGCCCCGCAGATGCCCCTCGCGCCGGAATCCCAGCTTTTCGAGGAGCGCGATCGACCCGGCGTTGTCGGGGTCGGTGTCGGCGAAGATACGCCGTAGCCCGCCTTCGGTAAAGCCATGCGCGACGACGCAGGCGACCGCCTCGCGTGCCAGCCCCGCGCCCCAGCGGTCGCGGCGGAGGATATAACCGACCTCGCCGACCCCGGGCTTGCCGTCCATCAGGATCACCCAACCGAGCGCCTCGTCATTTCCTTCGGTGATCGCCCAGCAGAGCCAGCCCTGCCCTTCTTCGGCGTTGCGCGCGACATAGGCCTCGGTCTCGGCGAGCGACTGATGCGGACCGCTCGACCACCAGGTCATCAGTTCGGCATCGGACAGCACCGCGAACAGCGCCGCGGCATCGCCGGCGCGGAGCTGGCGCAGCACCAGCCGCGCGGTGGTCAGCGTCGGGGCGGCCATCGTCCTATTTCTTCTCCGCCGCCTTTTTCTTGCGCATCGTGTCGTGGAAGCGGTCGGCCCAGCCCGGTTTGACGAGCTGTTCGGCGCGCACCATGCGGAGGTCGCCGTCGCCGACATCGCGCGATACCGCACTGCCCGCGGCGACGATGGCGTCGCGGCCGATCGTCACCGGCGCGATCAGCGCACTGTTCGATCCAATGAAGGCATTTTCGCCGATCACCGTCTGATATTTGAAATAGCCGTCATAATTGCAGGTGATCGTCCCCGCGCCGATATTGGCGCCCGCGCCGACCGTCGCGTCGCCTAGGTAGGTGAGGTGGTTCGCCTTGGCGCCCTTCCCCAGATGCGCCTTCTTGGTTTCGACGAAATTGCCGATCTTCGCTTTCTCTTCGAGCACCGTGCCGGGGCGGAGACGCGCGAACGGGCCGATCTCGCAGCCGGCGCCGATGCTCGCGCCCTCGATATGGCTGTTGGCGCGGATCGTCACATTGTCGGCGACGGTCACGCCGGGGCCGAAAAAGACATTGGGCTCGATCGTCACGTCGCGGCCCAGCTCGGTATCCCAGGAGAACCAGACGGTATCGGGGGCGCGCAGCGACGCGCCGCCCGCCATCGCCTCCTCGCGCTTGAACGCCTGCCACTGCGCTTCCGCGGTGGCGAGTTCGGCGCGGCTGTTGATACCGGCGACATCGTTCGGATCGGTCGTCACGACAGCGCACGACCGCCCGTCGGCGTTCGCGATGTTGACGATGTCGACAAGGTAAAACTCCTTCGCCGCATTGTCGTCGGTGACGCGTGCGAGCAGCGCGAACAGATCGCGCGCCTTTGCCGCCATCAGCCCCGAATTGCAGAGCCGGACCGCGCGCTCGGCGTCGGTCGCATCCTTGTGCTCGACCATCTTGGTCACCCGGTCGCCATCGGTGATGACGCGGCCATATTGCAGCGGGTCTGCGGGTTCGAACGCGAGGACGACGACCGCGGGAGTGTCCTCAGCGTTCAGCCGGTCGATCATCGACTGCATCGTCGCGGTCGGGACGAAAGGCACGTCGCCATAGAGGATCAGCACATCGCCGTCGAAACCGGCCAGCGCGCCCTCGGCCTGCTGCACCGCATGGCCGGTGCCGAGTTGCGGGTCCTGCACTGCCAGTTCGGCCGAACCGCCGAGCGCGGTTTCGAGCTGGTCGGCCTTGTCGCCGACGATCACCACCTTCTTCGCGGGGCTCAGCGCGTCGACGCGCGCCATTAAATGCAGCAGCATCGGCCGCCCCGCGATCGGGTGCAGCACCTTGTGCAGGTCGGATTTCATGCGGGTGCCCTTGCCGGCGGCGAGGACGATAGCGGCGATCGGTCGGTTTGTGGTCATGCGCGCTCCCATGCCAGCAAATCATTGCGGTTTCCAGACTGGCGGGCCATGCGCACGCGATGAATGATTTCCCTTTCCGGATCGTCGGATTCGACCTCGACGGCACGCTGGTCGATACGGCGGGCGACCTGACCGCGGCGGTCAACCATGCGCTGTCGCTCGTCGGGCGCGCGCCGCTGCCCGAAGCGGCGGTGCGGCCGATGATCGGGCTGGGCGCGAAGCATATGCTCGAACAGGGGCTGGCGGCGACCGGCGGTGTCCCGGACGACGATGTCGAGCGGCTCTATCCCGAACTGCTGCGCTATTACGAAGACCATATCGCGGTGCACAGCCGCCCCTTCCCCGGCTTGACCGAAGCGCTCGGCCAGCTCGACGCGCTCGGCGTGCATACCGCGGTGGTCACCAACAAGATGGAGCGGCTGGCGCGCCTGCTGCTCGGCGAACTCGGGCTGGCCGACCGGATGGCGACGATCATTGGCGGCGACACGCTGGGCGTCCGCAAACCCGCGGCCGAACCGATCCTCGCGATGGTCCGGCAATGCGGCGGCGGCCGTGCGGCGTTCGTCGGCGACAGCATCTACGACGTGATGGCGGCCACGAACGCCGGTGTGCCCAGCATCGCAGTCAGCTTCGGCTTCCTCGACCGGCCGGCGGCAGACCTCGGCGCCGATCATGTCATCGACGATTATAGCGAACTGATCCCGCTGCTCGATCGTCTCTAGCGCTTCCGCCACTTGGTCCACAAATGCCGCGCGAGCATCGCGGGCGGCATGCGCAGCCAGTGCGAGCGGATGTAGAAGGCCTGCTGGAGCGCGAAATCGGTCGAACGCCCCCAGTCGTCGCGCGCCAGCAACCGGCGGCGATACCAGCCGTCGCCCGGGTCCTGTCCGTCCCAGCCCGAAGGAAGATCGCTGCCATAGAGATCACGCGACAGCCGGGCGGCGCGGCGAACCGGGGCGCGCAACCCGTGCATGTCGGCGCGCGTGTCGAGCTTGCCCCAGAAGCCGGGATCGGCAGCGGCAAAGTCGCGCGTCAGGCAGTGGAAATCCCAGAGATTGCGCAAGCCCCCCTGCAAATCGCCATCGGCGAGCATATGCGCCGCGCAATGGCACGCCATGTCGGCGGGGCAAAGCACCGCATGCCCGCTTGCCGTCGGCACCGCATCGCTCATCAGCGCCAGCGCATCGGGCGTGATCCGGTGGGTCCTCGGCAGGATCGTGTGGTGGACGTCGATCATCCGGTCGCGCGCCTTGTGGATCAGCGGCGGCAGTTCGTGCATATGATCGCGGTAATAGGCGTCGTCATAGGGATCGGACTTCACCCACTCCCATTCGGCTTCGAGCAATTCATTCTCGGCGCGGCCGATATCGCTTTGCAGGACGAGGATATCGAGGTCGCCGATCTGGCGGCCCGCCGAACAGGAGAGGCCAGCCGCGGCATAGGCCGTCCCCTTGAGCAGCACGAATTCGATGCGCTGTTCCTTGAGCGCGCGGTGCGCCATCTCGGCTTCCCATAGCGCCTGTCGCTGCGCGACCTCGGCCGCGGTGCGCTGGTCGGCGAACAGCGCGGCGACCGAAGGCGGCAGGTCGGCCGCTTCGAGCCGGCAGGCGAGCGTCGCGAGCATCGCTTCGCTACGCGCGACGCCGATCACGCCGTCCCAGTCACGCGGACCGAGGTCGGCGGCGGCACGGCGACCGGCCATCAGGTCGACGAGCGTCTGCACCGCGCTCATCGCGCCGCCTCCGCCCATAATTGTTCGGCGAGCGCGATCCCCGTCGCGCTGTCGGGATAGGAAATGCCGAAGGCCGGCGTCTCGCGCACCAGCCGGGTCAGCGCCGCGAAGCCCGCCTCGCCGAGCGTGACATAATTGGTCGATGATTCGGTGAGGCGCACGAAGGCTTCGCCCTCCCCCATCGGCTCGATCGCCGCCTCGCCCCCGAAGCGCGGAAAGAGGAGCAGCGCCGGGCGCACGGGTTCGCGCATCGCGGCTATGGCATTGCTCCTCGGGATCAGGTGGCGGATGTCGCCCTTCGGTGTCCCTGCGAGCAGCGGCCCGAGCCGCGACGCGTCGACCCGCGATGCCATTTCGGCGATCGCTGCATTCTTGAGGCTGACCGCACGCGGGAAGGCAAGCGCATCGCCGCTCAAGGGCTCGATCAGGGTGAACTCGTCGCCCATCAGCCGCCAGTCGCCCTCGCCCAGCAGCGCGGCAAGCGTCGATTTTCCCGATCCCGATTCACCCGACATGATCAGCGCGCGGCCATCCTTCGCGACCGCGCTGGCATGGAGCAGCATATGCCGCCGCCAGCCCAGAGCGACCTGCAGGTTCATCGCCATCTCGGCGGCGAGCAGTCCCATCGACAGCGGCAGCGGCAGCGCGTCAGGGACGATGAAATCGCCGCCGATATGCACCGAGGGGCGCAGCCAGCGCCGCCACGGCCGCGCCGCGAACAGGCGCACCGTGGCGTCGGCCGGGCGTGCGTCGTCCTGCGGATAGGCGGCGTAGAGCCGGTCGAGCGCCGCGATCGGTTCGGGCCAGTCGCTGCCGACGCGAAACTGGACGGGGCCGACGGCAATCCGCATGCTGTGCCTCACGCGCGCTCCACCAGCCCCAGCGCGGCGAGTTCGGCCAAGCGGTCGGCGACGATCGCCGGTGCATCGCCATCCGCATCGAGATCGAACGCCGCGGCGAGCCGGTCGGCGAGCGTGGCGGCATCGCACATGTCGCTGCCCATCAGGGCGAGTATTTCGGGCATCGGCGGTGCGACGAGGTGCGTCTGCATCGAACGGCGGTCGAAAATGGCGGTGAGTTCGCCAAGCGGCTCGATGCGTAATGCGTCGGGCGGGGCTGCGCGATAGGCCCGGTCAGGCATAATCTTCGGCGGCGGCAGTCAGCTTGGCGAGGATAGTGAGCAGCGTCGCGCGTTCGCGTTCGCTGATCGTCGATTCAAGCTGCGCCTCGCTCGCCAGCGCCGCGGGGACGATCGCGTCGTAGAGCGAACGGCCGGTCTCGGTGAGTTCCAGATGATGCGAGCGTCCGTCGGCCTCGTGCGCCTGGCGCGCGATCAGGTGACGATCGGCGAGCGCCTTGGCCGCGCGATTGACCGTCACCTTGTCCATCCGCGTCGCCGCGACGAGTTCGCGCTGGGTCAGCGGCTTGCCTTCGCCGAGCACCGCCATCAGCCGCCATTCGGGGATCTTGAGGCCGAAGCGGTTCTGATATTCGGCGGCGATGCGGCTCGACAGCGCGTTCGACGCGATCGACAGCCGATATGGCAGGAAATTGTCGAGGTTCAGTTTCTTGGCGGCCATGTGCTATCCATATCGCCTGATCGCCGTCTGTGAAGCGCGATTTCAACCAAAGTAGCTCGTCATTGCGAGCGCAGCGAAGCAATCCAGAGCAGGCGTAAACCGCTCTGGATTGCTTCGCTGCGCTCGCAATGACGATGTGCTGCTTAGAACGACACCCGCGCCCCAACCCATATGGTTCGCGGCGTGGCGCGTTCGACAATGCCCGTCGACGAGATCGCTGCGGGGACGAGTTCGTCGAAGATATTCTCGCCGCGCGCTTCGATGCTGATCGCCTTGGCGAGCCGCCACGACAGGCCGGCATCGAACGTCAGCGCATCGCCGAGGATGAGGAGCCCGAGGTCGTCCTCATTCTGCTTGCCGACATAGCGCAGTGTCGCGAAACCGCCGAAGGGGCCATCGCCGTCGCTGCGCAGCGACACGCTGCCGCCATGTTTGGCGATCTGCGCCGGGCGGCGTCCGTCGAGCGTCGCGGCGGCACCCGAAGCATCGACCTTCGCATCGGTATAGGCGTAGGTCGCGCGCAGGGTGACCGGACCGACGCCCTGTTCCGCGGCGAGCTCGATGCCCTTGCTGTCGATGGCGTCGAGATTCTGGCGCTGGTTGAGGTTGGGCGCCAGCGTCACATTGGCGATCGCGTTGGTGAGGTGGTTGGCGAACAACGTCGCCGAAAGCTTCGTTGCGCCGCCGCTCCAGTCGGCCCCGATCTCGCCGCCCCACAGCCGTTCGGGCTTCAGCGCTTCGTTCGCGGTCGTCACCTCGGCGCCGACGCGGAAGGGGCGATACAACTCGTTGAGCGTGGGCAGGCGCCAACCGCGATAGCCCGCGGCGCGCAGCGAAAAGCCGTTCGACGTCCAGCGCAACCCGGCGCGCCCGCTGCCTTCCCAGCCCTGCCGTGCCGCGAAGTCGAGATCGGTGATCAGCGGTCCGGCGATATTGCGTTCGAGCCGGTAGCCCGCGCCGAGCCACCAGCGATCGACGCGGCCGCTCAAGGTCCAGAGCAGACCGTCGTCCGGGTCGGCCGATGTCCATTCGGCAAAGGCGCCGACGGTGTCGCTGCTGCCGCCGGCGATGCGGTGACGGCCGGGCACGCCATTGGTGAAGAAGAAATCCTCCTCGGTGCGGCCCGTCGTGCGGCGCCAGTCGGCGCCGACACGCAGCGGATTGGCGTTGCCGATCGCCGGGCGCAGTTCGACACGCGCGCCGATACCCGTCGCGGGAACGCGCTGGAACAGCGCCGGATTGATGCTGTTCCGTCCGGCGGCAACGCTGGCGAAACCGCTCTCGAAGTCGCGGAGCTGGATATAGGTGAGCGCGAGCCACTGCGTCGCCCCCGCCGGGTCGTGAACGACGCGCAGGCTCGCATCGAGCCCGTCGACCTTGCTCTCGGTAAAGTCGGTGCCGCGGTCGCGCCGGTCGGCGAAGCCGCGCACGCTCGCCTCGATGCGGCTGTTGTCGCCGGCGTCGAAGCGCAACCGCACGCCGAGCCCGCCCTGTTCGTAGGGCGCCGCGCGGTCGACTGCGCCGCGCTGACCTTTCGCGACGGGCACGAAGCCGTCGCCGCGGCTGTAGCGGCCGTCGATCGCGACCTGCCCGCTGCCGAGTTCGGTCCCCGCGCTCGCCGACGCATCGAAGCTGTCGCGGCTGCCATAAGCGGCGCTCGCGGTCACGCCGTCGGTCATTTCGGAATAGAGGCCGATCGTGCCGGCGAGCGCGCCGGAGCCATCGGCGCCGCTGCCGCCGCCGCGGGTAATCGAGATACCGCCCAGCCGGATCGCGTCATAGGCGCTCCATGCGACCCACCCGCCGAAAGGGTCCGCCTGCGGCACGCCGTCGAGCGTCACCAGTGCGCGGCTCGACGCATTGCCGCCGAGCCCGCGCAAGGTTACCCCCTGGCTCGTCGGATGCGCGCTGCGTCCGTCCGAGCGGCGGAACTGGACGATGCCAGCCTCGTCCCGAAGGCGGTTTTCGATACGCGCGCCGAGGCCCGGATCGAGGTCGCTCAATATCGCCGTCGTCTGCACCTCGTCGCCCGAAGCAGGGCGGAGCAGGCCGCCTGCGGTGACGACGATCAGCTCGTCCCAGTTGGCGGGCTTTCGCGCCTCGACAACCGGGTCGATAGCCTTGCCGTCGTTGATATCCTGCGCCATCGCTGCAAGCGGCAATACCAGCGCCGCGCCCCCGGTCAGCAATCGGATCATGCCGGTTTCACCGCATCGGGATGCGCGTTCTGGAACGCGCCCAGTTCCATGCACGCTGCGTCGATCTCCACGAGCCGCGGGTAATCGTCGAGCGGCACCTCGAAGCGCCGGGCGTTGTACATTTGCGGCACGAGGCAACAGTCGGCGATCCCGGGGGTGGCGCCGCCGAGATAGCGTCCGTCGCCCGCCATCGCTTCCAAGGCCTCGAAGCCCTGTGCGATCCACGTTGCGATCCAGCGGTCCTTGGTCTGCTCGTTGAGGCCGAGGTCCTTGGTCAGATATTTGAGCACCCGCAAATTGTTGAGAGGATGGATGTCGCTTGCGACCACCTGCGCCTGCGCCAGCGCCACCGCGCGCGGCATGGCATCGTCGGGGATCAGCCGCGGCTCGGGATAGCTGCGGTCGAGCCAGTCGATGATCGCCATGCTCTGGATCATCGGTTCGCCGTCGACGACCAGCATCGGCACGAAACCCTGCGCATTCTGTTCGAGATAGGCGTCGCTGCGCTGCTCGCCCGCGATCAGGCTGACCTCGACACGCTCATAGGCGAGCCCCTTGAGATTGAGCGCGATGCGGACGCGGAAGCTGGCCGACGAGCGATAATAATCGTGAAGGACAAGTTGGGTCATGGCGACAGCGCATACTATTTCCGGTGAACCGCGCAAGCTCGTCCGGCCGTCAGTTTTTCTTCGCCTCAGGCATATCGGCGATCCATTGCCGGAGCAGCGCCGCGCCTTCCTTGTGTACCGCGCCGCGGCCGAGTTCGGGCATCGCGATGCCGGGATCGAGGCTTTCGAGACGATAGATCAGGAAGCTGTGATCGGGATCGCCCGGCTTGATCGCAAATTCCATCCCGCCGCTGCCGCGTCCCGCGGCGGTCGGGCGCTTGCCGATCCCGTAATTGACGCCCGTCGGATCGTCGGTCCAGCGCAGGAACAGGCCGCTGTTCGACGCACTGCCCTTCGGGTTGTGGCAATGCGCGCAATTGACGTCGAGATAGGCGCGCGCGCGCTCCGCGACGCTGCCGCTCTTCGGGTCGTCCCAGCGCGGCAGCGGCGCGATGCGGTTGGCGGGCCAGGTGAAACGGCCGCTCCGGAACGCTTGCCATTGCGGCGCGAAGACGAGGTTGCGCCCCTTGGGACCGATCGGGATGATCGCCCCCGCCTCGGCGTGGCATTCCTTGCACTGATTCTTGTTCGGCACGGCATAGCTGATCGCCTGCGGCGTGCCGTCGGGCTCGGTAAAGCTTACCGGCACGCGCCGCCCGCCGATCGCCAGCGTCGCGTCGCGTCCGTCGGCGTCCCACACGTAAGGAAGCGCGGTCCAGCCGTCCTTGCGGTGGATCAGCAGCCTTGTCTCGACCGGCTTGCCGCCGCCCTGCCCGCTCCACGAGAAACTCTTGATCAGCACCGTGCCGACCGGAAAGGCGACGGTGCCGTCACCGCCGACTTCGGCCTTCGTCCCCGCGGGCAGCCAGATCGCGCGCGCCTTGTCGGCATAGTCGCTGAACAGCGGCGTGTGCAGTTCGTACGGCACCACGCCCGCCTGCAACGCAGCGCCGCCCGATACGAACAAGCCGAACTCCGACAGCTTGCGCGGCATCTTGTCGCCGTCGATCAGCGCCTGATCGGGACCCGCCACCGGAACCGCGGCGCCGCCGCTCGCACATAACAGCGCCGCAGCAAAGGCGGCGGCAAGGCGCTTCACTGGACCTTCGCCTCCATGCTCGCGGGCAGCTTGATGCCGGGCAGCGCGGCGGGCGCGCTGTCCTTGAGGTCGACCGGCGACGGCTTCGCCTCGCTCTGCGGCGTCTGCACGTCGGGCAGGTTCAGCGACAGCACGCCGACGTCGTCGTTGACGATGGCATTACCCGACCCGTCCCACAGGATCGGCGGGATCGATCCGCCCATCGCCGCCGCCATCTCGGCGCCTCCGGGAAAACCGGGGGCGAAGCCCGCCCGCCCGTGCGCATTGTCGCGCACGAAGATCTGGCGCGGCAACGGCTGATATTTGTCGTCCTTGTAAGGATAGCGATAGCCGACGATCATGATGTTGGCGGTGCCGTTATCCTCGAAGGCATTGTCGAAAATCTCGACATTGTTGTTCGCCATCACCAGCACCCCGGTACCGGTCGGGACGCTTGCGACGATGTTGCCCTTCGGCGCGAAATTGGGCGTGCTGTTGTCCTTCACGATATTGTCGAAGACGCGGACATTGTGCCCGCCCTGCATCGGCAGGCTCGGCAGGTCGAATACGAGGATGCCGCCGGTGTTGCGCATCGCAATATTGTCGTGGACGTCGGCGTCGTAGCTGTTCTCGATCTCGATCCCGGCGACATTCTCGATCGCGAAGCTGTCGCGGACCACGATATTCTTCGACTGGCCGACATAGATGCCGGCGTCCGACGCGCCGCGCACGAACACGCTGTCGATCAGCACATCGGTGCTTTCGACCGGGTAGATGCCGTAGGCGCCGTTGGTTTCCTTCGGCCCGGCGGTCCATTCGACGCGCAGTTCGTGATAGACGATGCGGTCGGCGCCCTTCGACTTGATCCCGTCGCCCTTGGTGTTCAGCACCGCAAAATTGGTGAGCAGCACATCGTCAGAGGTGACGAGCAGCCCCTCGCCCGCCCCCTGCTGGTCCGAAAAGTCGAGGATCGATCCATTGGCGTCGGTCCCCGCGCCGCGGATGGTGACATTGGCGACGTCGAGCGACAGGCCGTCGGTGAGCTTCCACGTTCCCGCGCCGAGTTCGACGACGTCGCCCGACACCGCCATGATCAGCGCCTCTTGCAGCTTTTCATTGGCGTCGGGCGTATCTGCACTGACGCTGATCGTTTTGGCCGACGCCGGTGCCGCAACAAGCGCGGCGGCGGCGAAGGTCAGATAAGCCGTTCGCGACAGGCCATGGATTCGCATAAGTCTCTCCCTGTTTCACACGAAACATGCGGCAAGACTTGACGGAAGCCAAGCCTGTTGCTGACATGCCTGTAACAACAGGAGAGGTCGCAATGTTTCACAGATACGCCTTGGCGCTTGGCGCCCTTATTGCCGTGCCGACGATGGCCGCCGCGCCGCCATCGATAGCCGGGCGCTGGAAGACCGACGACGGTAAGGGGATCGTCGCGATGGTGCCGTGCGGTGCCAAGATGTGCGGCCGCATCGAACGGCTGCTGATCAAGGAACCGGCGGGAGGCCAGCGCGACGAACGCAACCCCGACAAGCAGAAGCGCGACCGCAAGGTTGCCGGGCTGCAAATCTACTGGGATCTCGTGCCAAACGGTGACGGTTGGAAAGGTGAAGGCTACAGCCCCGAGGATGGCCGCTATTACAAGGCGCACCTGCGCGCGAAGGGCAACAAGATGACGATGAAGGGCTGCGTTTCGGTGTTCTGCCGCACCGTGACATGGACCCGGCTGGGGTAGCGCCACTTTGATTTTCCGTTCGTGTCGAGCGAAGTCGAGACACCCATCAGCGGAGCCTTTGGCCGAGGGGCATCTCGACTTCGCTCGATGCGAACGGATTGTAGAGGCGATTTAAGAGCCTTCGCCCAGAATCCAGTCGACGCCCGCGGCGACATGGATCCGCGTCGTGTCGTAGATCGGCAGGACATTGGCGTCGGGATCGACGAGCATCACCAGTTCGGTGCTCGCCAGGACCAGCGCCTGAATGTCCTGCTTGGCGATATCAGTGATGAAGGTCTTCATCGTCCGGCGCGATTCCTCGAGCACCTTGCCCTGCATGAGCTGGTCATAGATGATATTGTCGATCGCCTCGGCGCGCGTCGCGTCATAAGGCGCGAGCGTCAGCCCGTGGCGGACGAGCCGCTGGCGGAACCACGCCTCGGTCATCACATTGCGCGTGCCGATCACCGCCGCGGCCTTGATGCCGTCGGCCTTCATCTTCTCGCCCGTCTCGTCGACGATATGGATCAGCGGGATCGAGATCGCCGCCGCGACGTCCTCGGCGACCCTGTGCATCGAATTGGCGGCGATCATCAGCGCCGTCGCCCCCGCCGCCTCGAGCCGCTGCGCCGAAGCGATCAGCACATCCTTCGCATGCGCCCATTGTTCGGGGGTCGTCAGCCGCGACAGCTCGCAATAGTTGAGGCTTTCGAGAATGATCGGCGCCGAACAGGCCGTCCCGAGGCGCTTCTGCACCCCCTTGTTGAGATGGCGGTAATAGAGCTCGGTCGATGCCCAGCTGATTCCCCCGATCAGGCCGATTTTACGCAAATTCATTCTCCGGATAGCAACAGGACCGGGCCCTCGGGGACCCGGTCCATGTCATGGCTAGATAAAGAACCGCCCCCGGGCAAGCCGCAGGCGGTTATTTGAGACGAAGCGTCAGTGCCCGCCGCCGTTCAGTGCCTTGACGATGTCGTCGGTCATCTTCTTGGCGTCGCCGAGCAGCATCATCGTCTGGTCCATATAGAAGACGTCGTTGTCGACGCCGGCATAGCCGACCCCGCCCATCGAGCGCTTCACGAACAGCACGGTCTTCGCCTTTTCGACGTCGAGAACGGGCATGCCATAGATCGGCGACGACTTGTCGGTCTTTGCCGACGGATTGGTCACGTCGTTGGCGCCGATGACGAAGGCGACGTCGCATTGCGCAAATTCGCCGTTGATGTCCTCGAGCTCGAACACCTCGTCATAAGGGACGTTCGCTTCGGCGAGCAGCACGTTCATATGGCCGGGCATACGTCCCGCGACCGGGTGGATGGCATATTTGACGTTGACGCCTTCCTTCTTGAGGAGGTCGCCCATTTCGCGCAGCGCATGCTGCGCCTGCGCGACCGCCATGCCGTAGCCGGGGACGATGATGACATTCTCCGCCTGGCTCATCAGGAAGGCGGCGTCGTCGGCGCTGCCCGGTTTCCACGGGCGCTGTTCCTTCGTGCCGCCCGAACCGCCGCCCGAATCATCGGCGCCGAATCCGCCGGCGATCACGCTGATGAAGCTGCGGTTCATCGCGCGGCACATGATGTACGACAGGATCGCACCCGACGAGCCGACGAGCGCGCCGGTGATGATCATCGCGGTATTGCCGAGCGTGAAGCCCATCGCCGCCGCGGCCCAGCCCGAATAGCTGTTGAGCATCGACACGACGACCGGCATGTCGGCACCGCCGATCGGGATGATCAGCAGGAAGCCGATGACGAAGCTGAGCCCGGTGACGGTCCAGAACACCCACGGCGACTGGTCGACGGTGAAATAGGCGACAAGGCCGATGATCGCGGCAAGCGTACCGAGATTGATGATGTGCCGCCCCGGCAGCATAATCGGCGAGCCCGACATATTGCCGTTGAGCTTGAGGAAGGCGATCACCGACCCCGAGAAGGTGATCGCGCCGATCGCGATGCCGAGGCCCATTTCGATGCGGCTGACGGTGTGGATCTGCCCCGCCGCATCGGCAATGCCGAAGGCGAGCGGATTGAGATAGGCGGCAGCGGCAACCGCCACGGCGGCAAGGCCGACAAGGCTGTGGAAGGCCGCGACGAGCTGCGGCATCGCGGTCATCGCGATCTTGCGCGCCATGACGATACCGATCACCGCGCCGATACCGATCGCGGCGAGGATCTCGACCAAGGCGACGGGATCGATGCCGACATAGCTGTTCATGGCATCGCCGACCTTCATCGGCATATGCGTCAGCAAGGTGGTGACGACCGCGATCGTCATTCCGATCATGCCGAAGCGGTTGCCGCTCTGCGCCGTCGCCGGCGACGAAAGCCCGCGCAGCGAGAGGATGAAGAGGACGCCGGCTACGAGATAGGCGACGGCCGCCCACGGGTTGACGGCAAGGCCATGGCCGCCGGTCGCGGCGGAAAGGATCGACTGGATGTCCATCTCAGCGCTCCTTCTTCTTGTACATCGCGAGCATGCGCGCGGTGACCGCGAAACCGCCGAAGATGTTGATGCTCGCCATCACCACCGCGGCCAGCCCGAGCCACTTCGACGAGGCCGAGCCCGCCGCGGCGCTGGCGATCAGCGCGCCAACGATGATCACCGACGAAATGGCGTTGGTCACGCTCATCAGCGGCGTGTGCAGCGCCGGGGTCACCGACCAGACAACGAAATAGCCGACGAAACACGCCAGCACGAAAATCGAAAAAATCGCAATGAAATCCACGGCGCGCTCCCCTGCTGATTCCGCGTGGCGCACCTCTTGCCGTGGCGATGCAGGCGTGTCGACTCCTAAGCGGTCTAAAAAACGCGCTTCAGCTCCCAAAAAAGCAGGAAATGTCTGGAATTCACGACATAAAATGTCGCAGTGCAACAAAGTTGCGCGTCACATCGCCGGAAGCAGCACCGCATCGACGACATGGACCACGCCGTTGGCCTGCTGAATGTCGGGTGCCGTCACCGTCGCCCGGTTGCCGCTTGCGCTGGTAAGCAGGATCGCCTTGCCGCTGAGGCTGGCGGTCAGTTCCTCGCCGCTGGCCGTCTTGAGCAACGTCTTGCCGCCGTCCGCGGCGATCTTCGCCGACAGGTCGGCGACGGTCAGCTTGCCGGGCACGACATGATATTGGAGAATGCCGGCAAGCAGCTGTTTCTGCGCCGGCAGCATCCAGCCGTCGCGCGTCGTCGGCGGCACCTGGATGAAAGCGTCGTCGGTCGGCGCGAAGAGCGTGAAGGGGCCGGTGCCCGACAAGCTTGCCGCAAGCCCGGCCTGTTGCAACACGGTGGCGAGCATCTTGTGCGTCGGCGATGCCGCGACCGCGGCGGCGATGGTGCCGTTCCGGTCGGCCGCGACGGTGGCGGCGATCTGGCTCGCGACGCTCTGCTTTTCGGTCGGTGCGGGGTCGGATTTGCTGCTGCAACCCGCCAGGCCGAGGCCTGCGGCGATCAGCGCCGTTGCAAAATGGCTCTTCATGCGAAGCGCCCCTAGGCCCGGCGGGTTACAGTTTTGTTGCGTCAGTTCGCGGGGTCGGTTGCCGGAGCAGCTTCGTCCGCCGGAGCAGGCTCGGCAGTCGCCGGTGCAGCGTCAGTGGCCGGTGCGGCCGGAGCCGCGCCGGTCGCGGGAGCAGCCGGGGCCGCGGCGGGCTCCGCTGCCTTCAGCGTCGGCATCAGCACGCCGTTGAGGACATGGATGACGCCGTTCGACTGCGCGACATCGGCCTGTGTCACATAGCCCGAGCTGCCCTGCGTGCCATCGACCTTGATATTGCCCTGCACCTCGGTGAAGGTCAGCGGCTCGCCCTCGACCGTGGTCAGCGTGGTCTTGCCGCCGCCGGCCTTGATCTTGGCATATAGGTCGGTCGAGGTGATGGCGCCGGGAACGACGTGATATTTCAGCACCTGCGCCAGATGATCCTTGTTGATCGGATCCATCAGATAGGCGGTCATCGGCTGCGGCACCGCGGCAAATGCCTGATCGGTCGGCGCGAAAACGGTAAAGGGGCCAGCGGCGCTCAGCGTGTCGGCTAGGCCGGCGGCGGTGATCGCCTGCACCAGCGTCTTGTGTTCGGGCGAACTCGTCGCATTCTGGACGATATTCCAGCCGTCCTGCATCGCGCCGGCAGCGGCATCGGCTTCGGCAGCGGTCTCTTCGCCTTCATCGGCCCGCGCATAAGAAGCGGGCAAGGTCATCGCGGCGGCGGTCAGGGCAAAAAGGGGAAAAGCGAAAAACTTCGCACGCAACATCAATCATCTCCGGTTGTTGAAACGTCAGGGTGTTCAAACCCTGAACGCATCTTACCCCCGGAAAGTTTCATGAAAAGGCCGAAATCGGCCATTTTCGGATAGAAATTCTACCCCAGCAGGCGTTCGTTCACGACCTTGCCGCCCTGCGTCAGGCGAACAGCGTTGCCGATTTCCTCGTCGAGCACGGGCTTGCCCTGCTCCTTGTCCCAGAAGGCAGAAAGGAAGTTGAACAGGTTGCGGCTGAACAGCGCGCTGGTGTCGGCGGGCATCAATGCGGCGATATTTTGCGCGCCGATGACGGTGACGCCATGGATCTTCTTCGCCTCGCCGGCGACCGCGCCCTCGACATTGCCGCCGCTTTCGGCCGCCATGTCGACGATGACGCTGCCCGCGCGCATCGTCGCGAGCTGCGCGTCCGAAATCAGCCGCGGCGCGGGGCGCCCCGGGATCAGCGCGGTGGTGATCACGATGTCCTGCTTCGCGATGTGCGACGACACGAGTTCGGCCTGCGCCGCCTTATATTCGTCCGACATTTCGGTGGCATAGCCGCCGGCGCCCTCACCCTCGATCCCCGCGACCGTCTCGACGAAGATCGGCTTGGCGCCGAGGCTGAGAATCTGTTCCTTGGTCGCGGCGCGCACGTCGGTCGCGCTGACCTGCGCGCCCAGACGGCGCGCGGTCGCGATCGCCTGCAGCCCCGCGACGCCGACGCCCATCACGAACGCCTTCGCGGCGCTGACCGTGCCCGCGGCGGTCATCATCATCGGAAAGGCGCGGCCATAGGCGTTCGCCGCCATCAGCACCGCCTTGTAACCCGCGAGATTGGCCTGGCTCGACAGGATGTCCATCGACTGCGCGCGCGTGATGCGCGGCATGAATTCCATCGCCAGCGCCTCGAGGCCGAGCTTGGCATAGTCGTCGACGCGCGCACGCTCGCCGAACGGGTTCAGGCCAGCAGCAAGCCAGGCGCCGTCGGCGAAGCCCTTGAGTCCTTTCGGGTCGGGGCCCTGGATGGCGAGGATGATGTTCGCGCCCTTCAGCACATCGGCGCGGCTGCCGACGCTCGCGCCCGCGGCGCCATAGTCGGCGTCGGCGATCGAAGCGGCTTCGCCCGCCCCGGACTCGACCGCGACTTCAGCGCCCAGTCCGATGAATTTCTTCACGGTTTCGGGTGTTGCAGCGACGCGGGTCTCGCCGGCGGCGAGTTCCTTCAGGACAGCGATGCGCATGGCGGCGGCCGATCAGGACGCGATGAGGAGGACGACGAAAACCGTGACGATCGCAGTGATGATCGATCCGATTTTCAGCAGGCTGAGGAACCCCGTGTAGGTTTCTTCCGCTGCCTTCATTTCCTGCTGTGCCATCGCTGTTCCCCTTAGCCAGTTTCCGCTTCGTCACGCGCAGCCGCGCGCCGCAGAATCGGATTTCGCGCCGGTCTTAGCCACGCCATGCCATATGCTCAAGTGCCGCTTTGGCGGAAAATCGCGCCGCTGGGCAAAAGCCCGATGGCCTTAATCGCCCTTTTACCCCTATCCGTTAAATGGGTTCGCTACGGCGGAACAATGGCATAACATGCCGATAAAGGGGCAGATTCGAAGGCGATGGCAAGTACCCGCGACACGCGAATGGTGATGATCGTCGACAGCGAGCCTGCCCAGCAGCGCTTTCTGTCAGCGCTCGTCTCGCGCGGCGGCTGGCGCAGCGTCATCGCCGCCGATACCGACACCGCGCTGGCCAAACTGGGGACGCAGGAGGGCATGGCGCTCGATGCGGTGATCGTCGATCAGGGCATCTCCGGGCTGTCGATCCCCGAATTCGTCGCCGAACTGCGCCGCTGGCGCCCCGCGCTGCCGCTGATCGTCATCACGATGCGCAACGGGGTCGAGGTCGCGGTCGGCGCGATGCGCGCCGGGGCAAGCGATTTCGTCCAGAAGCCGATCGCCCCCGACCGCCTGCTGAGCGCGCTCGACCGCATCGTTTCGACGAGCGGCCCGCAGGGCGAACTCCGCCCGCTCACCGAAAAATTGCGCGCGCCGCTCGCTTTCGAGGAAATCATCGGGTCGAGCCCCAATTTCCGCAGCGCGCTCGCCATTGCCGCCAAGGCAGCGCGGGCGCGGGTGCCGGTGATGATCAACGGCCGCCCCGGCACCGGCAAGGAAGTTTTCGCCCGCGCGATCCACAGCGCCAGCCCGCGCGCCCGCGGCGCGCTGGTGATGGTCGATTGTTCGGCGGTGTCGCCCGGCCTGATCGGATCGGGACTGTTCGGCCACGAACGCGGCGCCTTCCCCGGCGCGTTCGATCGCCAGGTCGGCCGGCTGGTGCAGGCCGATGCGGGCAGCATCATCATCGACCATGTCGAATGCATCCCGCTGGAAACGCAGGCGAAGCTCGTCGAATTCCTGGGCAGCGGCGAAGTGCAGATGATCGGCGGCAGCATCCGCCAGAGCGTCGACGTCCGCATCATCGCGACGAGCGCCAGCCCGCTCGACAAGCTGATCGAGGCGGGGCATTTCCGCGAAGACCTGTTCTACGCGCTGTCGAGCGCGCAATTCACCCTGCCCTCGCTCAGCGAACGCCGCGGCGACGTCGGCCCGCTGGCGCGGCATCTGCTCCAGCGGATCAGCAGCTTGCCGGGGATGGGCACGATCGGAGTTACCGACGACGCGCTGCGCCTGCTCGCCGCCTATGCCTGGCCGGGCAATGTCCGCCAGCTTCAGGACGTGCTGTTCCGCGCCGCGGTCGAGAGCAAGACCGACGTCCTCACCAGCGCCGATTTCAAGGCGATCGAGGCGACGCTCGGCGGCAGCGGCGGCGTGACGAGCGACGGCAATGTCGCGATCAACGGCGAAGCGATCGGGGTCACCCTGTACCTGCCCGACGGCAACCTCCGCCCGCTCGAAGAGATCGAGGCCGACGTCATCCGCCTGGCCATCGGCCATTATCGCGGCCGGATGAGCGAAGTGGCGCGGCGGCTCGGCATCGGCCGCTCGACGCTGTACCGCAAGCTCGCCGATCTGGGGATCGACACCGCGGCCTGACCCGCTGCGAACTCCGTCCAGCCGATCGCGCTTGATATATAAGTTTGTACTTATATAAATATCCCGGCACCAACCGCGAGAATCATCATGCCGTTCGATACCGCCGCCCAAGCCGCCATGGTCGTCCGCAAGGTCGAAGATGTGACGCATGCGGGCGAGCCCTGCCGCGCCGTCGTCGCGTCGCGCGACTATGCCACCGGTATCGACGATCTGTGGAACGCGATCACCGACAAGGAACGCATTCCGCGCTGGTTCGCGCCGGTCGAAGGCGACCTTTCGCTTGGCGGCAGATATCAGATCAAGGGCAATGCCGGCGGCACCGTCACCGCGTGCACGCCGCCGCGCCATTTCGCGCTGACCTGGGAGTTCGGCGGCGGGATGAGCTGGGTCGAGGTCGAACTGGCCGAAACCGGCGACGACAGCACGCGCCTGACCCTGCGCCATATCGCCCCGCTCGACGACAAGTCCGAGGAGTTCTGGGACAAATTCGGTCCCGGCGCCGTCGGCGTCGGCTGGGACCTGTCGCTACTCGGCCTCGCCTGGCACCTCGAAACCGGCGCGGCGGTGCAGGAGCGCTTTGCCGAGGATAGCTGGCCGCTGAGTGATGAAGGCAGGGCCTTCGCGACGTCGAGCAGCGATTCATGGACCGCCGCCTCGATCGCCTATGGCACCGCCGCAGATGCCGCGAGCCGCGCGGGCGCCAGCACGACCGCCTTCTATACCGGCACCGCCGCCCCCGAATGATGCACGCCTTCGATATCCTCGGCGATCCGGTCCGCCGCCGCATCCTCGAACTGCTTGCGGACGGCACGCAGGCGTCGGGCGCGATCGTCGAGGTGATCGCCGCCGAATTTTCGATTTCGCAGCCTGCGGTGTCGCAGCACCTGCGTATATTGCGCGACAGCGGCTTCGCGACATCGCGCGCCGAAGGACGGCGACGGCTCTATGCGGTCGCGCCCGAACGCTTCGACGAAGTCGATGCATGGGTGCAGCGTTTCCGCGGCACATGGGAACCGCGCTTCGAAGCCCTCGCGACCGAAGTGGCGCGGGGCAAGAAGGCGCGGCGCAGAGAGCAGGAAAGCTAGGCGGTCAGCGCCGCATCGCGCAGCCCGCGCCACACCCTCAGCGCCTGCCGGTTTTCGGAGACATCGTGAATGCGCAGCATCTGCGCGCCCTGCGATGCCGCCTGATAATGGAGCGCCACCGTTCCGCCGAGCCGCTGGTCGGCGGGCGCTTCATTGTCGAGCGCGCCGATCATCCGCTTGCGGCTGGCGCCGAACAGGATCGGGCAACCCAATGTATGGAACAGCGCGAGACCGTTGATCAGCGCGAGATTGTCGGCAATTCCCTTGCCGAAACCCAGCCCCGGATCGACGATAATCCTTGCCGGATCGATCCCCGCCGCGACGCATGCCGCGACCCGCTCGGCGAGCATGTCGTACACGTCGAACAGCACATGGTCATAACCGCCGCCCGCATGCGGATCGCTCTTGGCGGCCGGGGCGTGCATCAGCACGACCGGGCAGCGGGCGCGGACAACGACCTCCATCGCGCGATCGTCGTAACGCAGCGCCGAAATATCGTTGACGATCCCCGCCCCCGCCCCGAGCGCGGCCTCCATCACCGCGGCCTTGCGCGTGTCGATCGAGACCGCGACGCCGCCTTTCGCCAGCCCCGCGACGACGCCCTCGATCCGCTGAATCTCGTCGCCTTCCCAGACGAGCGGCGCGCCCGGGCGCGTCGATTCGCCCCCGACGTCGATGATCGCTGCGCCAGCCGACGCCATCGCAAAGCCCGCATCGACCGCCGCTGCGGTATCGACATGCTTGCCGCCGTCCGAAAAGCTGTCGGGCGTGACGTTCAATATGCCCATCAACTGCGGTTCGTTCAGCCGGATCGTTCGCTCGCCGAGTTGGAGCGCGCCGCGCGGACGCACGGTCGCGGCACGCTGCGTGGTAGCCGCCCGCGCGAGCGTATCGGGCATCGCGGCGATCCAGTCGTCGAATTCGGCGACGGTCACGATGGCGGATTTCACCACGCCATCGTCGCGCAGGCTGACCTGCCACGCAGCGAACCAGACCATCGTGTCGGCGATGCGCTGACAGCCGTCGTCCAGTTCGTGCGGCCGGTCGACAAAGCAGGCGGGGCGGCAATAGATTTGGGCGTCCGCCGAGGCGCTGCCGAGGGCGGGTTTGGTGAGTGGGGTAAACATCGCTCTCCCTTACCCGTCATTGCGAGCGAAGCGAAGCAATCCAGGGCGGTTTACGCCAGCTCTGGATTGCTTCGCTTCGCTCGCAATGACGCCGTGCTGTTACGCCTCGTTGGCCAGCAGCCAGTCCTGCCGCACCGCATCGATCACGCGCAATTCCTTGCCGGTATCGAGGTGCCAGAAGGTCCAGCCGTTGCAGCTCGGCGCGCCTTGCAATCCGGCGCCAACCTTGTGGATCGACCCGGCCGGCTGCCCCTGGCATTCGAGGCTGCCGTCGACGCGCACCTTCGCTTTCCAGCGACGCTTGGTGTCGGTCAGCACCGTCCCCGGCGCGATCATGCCGCATTCGACGAGCGTGCCGAAAGCGACGCGGGTCGCGGCCTTGGGTGCCATCATCGTCTTCACCGCGCTTTCGTCGAGCGGCAGCGCCATCTCGATCCGCTCCAGCGCGGCCTCGATATAGTCGTCCTCGCGCTCGATCCCGATGAAATGGCGTCCGAGCCGCTTGGCGACGGCGCCCGTCGTGCCGGTGCCGAAAAAGGGATCGAGGATCACGTCGCCGGGGTTCGAGCAGGCGAGCAGGATGCGATAAAGCAAGGCTTCGGGCTTTTGGGTCGGATGGACCTTGTGGCCGCCCTTCTTGAGCCGTTCGGGACCGCCGCAGATCGGGATCAGCCAGTCGCTGCGCATCTGCAGCTCGTCGTTCAGCGTCTTCATCGCGCGATAGTTGAAGGTGTAGCGCGCCTTTTCGCCCATCGATGCCCAGATCAGCGTCTCATGCGCGTTGGTGAAGCGGGTGCCCTTGAAATTGGGCATCGGGTTCGCCTTGCGCCACACGATGTCGTTGAGGATCCAATAGCCTTGGTCCTGCAGCGCGGTGCCGACGCGGAAGATGTTGTGATAGCTGCCGATCACCCAGATGCTGCCGCCGGGCTTCAGGATGCGCTTCGCTTCCCTAAGCCACGCGTGGGTAAAACGGTCATAGGTCGCGAGGCTATCGAACTTGTCCCAGTCGTCGTCGACCGCATCGACCTGGCTGCCGTCGGGACGCAGCAGGTCGCCGCCGAGCTGGAGATTATACGGCGGATCGGCAAAAATCATGTCGACCGATGCGGCCGGCAGGCTGCGCATCATTTCGACGCAATCGCCCTGCAGGATGCTGTCGAGCGGCAGGTCGGCGTGCGTCGATTGTGGCGCCGGTTTCGCCGCGCGCTGCTTCGCCGCCGGGGCCTTGACCCGTTCCATCACACCCATGTTTCGCCCCTGTCTTCGTCCGAAAGAAGGCCCTGATGAGTCAGGCGGAGTCCGCCGTCAAGCGCAGGACTCTAGGGATTCCGCGTCACCAACTGGTTAACGGGATGAGAACGAAAGGAGTCTGCCACGACATATGGAGTCCGTCGCGACTCGGAGACTCAACCACTGGTGGTGTGTCGATGGGGACTCAGTGGCGAAAAAAATTTCAAAATTGCTCCTCCCTGTGGCGAAGCCATGGGGAGGTGGCAGCGCGAAGCGCTGACGGAGGGGCTTTAACGCGACGCCTTAGCCCCTCCACCATGCTTCGCATGGTCCCCCTCCCCACCGCTTAGCGGCAGGGAGGAATTATATCCCGGGGTCGACACCGGTCAGTTCGACCGAACGCACCCACAGTTCGCGCGCGAGCTTCGGATCGCGCGCGGTGCGCGTCGCGCGCGCCGGGCCCGAGCGGCCCGATATTTCGCCGAGCCCCTGCGGCCCCAGATAATCGCCGCCCTGCACATTGACTCCGGTCGCTGCCTGCAACGTCGGCCAGGCGCCCTGCGCGGCGCTGTTGAAAAAGGGCGCGGCGAGCGGCGTCATGCTGCGCAGCGGCAGCGGCAGGTGGCGCGTCAGTTCGGTGAGCGCGACGCCGGGATGGCAGCCGATCGCCTGCGTCGCGCGGCCGGCGGCGCCCAATCGCCGGTCGAGTTCGAACATATGGAGCAGGTTGGCGAGCTTGCTCGTCTGGTAGCGCTGCCAATTGTGGTAGCTGCGGCTGGCCGACAGGTCGCTGAAATCGATCTCGCCGCCCTTGTGAGCGATGCTGGAGGTGATGACGATGCGGTCGTCGACATGGGGGTGCACCAGCCCGGTAAAGGCAAAGGTGCCGAGGTGATTGACCCCGAATTGCGATTCAAACCCTTGCCTGGTGAGTGTTTTCGGCGGGATCATGATCCCGGCATTGTTCACCAGCACGTCGATCCGTGACCCGGCGAGCACCGCGTTTGCCGCGTCGCGGACCTGATCGAGGTCGGCAAGGTCGAGCGGCTGGAACGACAGTTCGGCCGCCGGAACGTCGGCCCGGATGCGGTTCATCGCCGCCTCGGCCCGATCGGCATCGCGGCACGCGAGGATGACATGCGCGCCGCGCGCCGCCAGCACGCGTGCTGTCTCGAAACCGATCCCGGCATTGGCACCGGTAACCAGGAAGGAGCGCCCCGTCTGCGTGCCGACATCGTCGGCCGTGAACCCGCTGCGCATGACGCTCTCCTGCGTGTTTCAGACCAGATGCAGTTGAGCGACCGGCGCAAAACTGGTCCGATGGAGCGGTGTCGGGCCGTGTTGCCGTAACGCCGCGAGATGGTGCGCGGTACCATAGCCCATGTTGGTCTCCCAGCCAAAAGCAGGAAACTCGCGCGCCATCGTAATCATATAGCGGTCGCGATGCTCTTTCGCGATGATGCTCGCCGCCGAGATGCACGGGTGGATCGCGTCGCCGCCGATCACCGCGGTCGCCGTATAGCGCCAACGCGGCAGCCGGTTGCCGTCGACGAGCACTTCGGCGGGCTCGAAACCCAGCGCCTCGACCGCGCGCGTCATCGCGAGGAAGGTCGCCTGCAGGATGTTGATGCGGTCGATCTCGGCGACACTCGCCTCGCCAACGCCCCAGCGGCAGCGCGCCTTGATTTCGATCTCCAGCTCGCCGCGACGCCTGGCGGAGAGCTTCTTCGAATCGTCGAGCCCGGTGATACCGCCTTCGCAGAGCAGCACCGCCGCCGCGACGACCGGCCCGGCGAGCGGCCCGCGGCCGGCCTCGTCGACCCCGACAATCATTCGGAGCGATCCAGCGAACCGGGGTTTAGTTCCCGTTCGCATCGAGCGAAGTCGAGATGCCCGTCAGCATGGCGCAAGGTCGAAGGGTGTCTCGACTTCGCTCGACACGAACGGGACAAGGAAACGCCGCGCAAGATCAGATACGCCACGGCGGATACCTCCGATATTCGCCCGCCTGGTACAGGCACAGCCGGTTGCCAGCCGGATCGGTCAGCCGCGCCTCGCGCCAGCCCCAGTCCTCGTCCTTCGGCATCTGGTCGAAACGAACCCCGCGCCGCGCCAGATAGGCGACCCACGCGTCGAGCGCGCCGCTTTCCAGATAGGCCGTCGCGCCGCCCGCCTCGCCGTCGCCCACATGGATCGACAGCGTCACGCCATTGATCGCCTCGAAGCGCGCATAACCATTGTCCGGGCTGTCGACGATCTGCGTCAGGCCGAGTTGTTTGTAGAAGCCGACCGACGCCGCATAATCGGTTGCGGGCAGCGTGAACTGGTTGAGCGCCGGGCCGGTGAACAGCCCGTCGTTGCGCACCGCCTGCTGTCCCATCGGGCCATGCCCCTCGCCCAGTCCCGGCGCATCGAGCAGCGCCAGCCGCACGAAATCGCGCGCCCGCGCCACTGCGGGCTCAAGCGGCATGCCCTGCGCCAGCCCGCACGCGATCGCGCTCGCCAGCGTGCAGCCGGTGCCGTGGGTGTGCCGGCTGTCGATGCGCGGCGCCTCCCAGCGCGCGACCTCGCCCGCATCGGGTTCGAGCAGGCGGTCGGTCACCGTCTCGCCCGCGCCATGCCCGCCCTTGACGAGCAGCGCGCAGCCGTGCGCGAGCACTGCCGCCTCGCCACCCAAGGCGTCGAGTTCGCCCAGATTGGGCGTTGCGACCGTGGCGCGCTGCATCAGCGCCTCGAACGCGCGGATCGTCGCGGCGTCGGCAAGCACCGACCCGCTCGTCGACACCATCACGGGGTCGAACACGACCGGCGTCGTCGCCAGGTCGGCGCGCGCGAGCCGTTCGGCCACCGCCGCCGCCGTTTCGGCGCTGCCGATCATGCCGATCTTGACCGCATCGACGCCGATGTCCTGAACGACGCTGTCGATCTGCATCAGCACCATCTCGGCCGGGATCGCGTGCACGCCCTGCACGCCCATGCTGTTCTGCGCGGTGATTGCGGCAATCGCGGTCATCGCATGGCCGCCAAGCATCGTCACCGTCTTGATATCGGCCTGGATGCCGGCGCCGCCGCCGCTGTCCGATCCGGCAATGATCAGGACGCGTGCGGTCAACCCTTATACTTTCGCACCGTCGATCCGGGGAATTTCGCCAGCGCCGCGCCTTCGCGCAGCGGCCGGTCGAGCAGGTCGCCGCCGCAATTGGGGCATTGCTCGTCGAGCCGGTCGGCGCAATTCGCACAGAAGGTGCATTCGAACGAGCAGATGAACGCCCCATGGGCGTTCGCGGGCAGATCACGCCCGCACTTTTCACAATCGGGTCGCATTTCAAGCATGGCGGTTCGCTGCCTCCTTTACGGCGTCGCATATCATATCGACGACCTGTTCAACTTGTCCGGCATCGTCGCCCTCCGCCATCACGCGGATGACGGGCTCGGTGCCCGAGGCGCGGATGACGAGGCGCCCGCGCCCGGCGAGCGCCGCCTCGCCGTCGGCGATGGCGGTCTGGACATTGCCGTTTTCGAGCGGCTTGCCGCCCGCGAAGCGGACATTCTTCAAAAGCTGCGGCACCGCATCGAACTGGTGGAGCAATTCGCTCGCCGGCCGGTCCGCCGCGACGAGCTCGGCGAGCACCTGCAGCCCGGCCAGCGTGCCGTCGCCGGTCGTCGCATGGTCCGACAGAATCATATGCCCCGACTGTTCGCCGCCGACGTTGAAGCCGCCTTCCTTCATCCGTTCGAGGACATAGCGGTCGCCGACCTTGGTGCGTTCGAGCCGCAGCCCCTCGCCTTCGAGGAAGCGCTCGAGGCCAAGGTTCGACATCACCGTCGCGACGACGCCGCCGCCCTTCAGCCGCCCCTGCCGCGCCCAGCTCGCGCCGATCAGTCCCATGATCTGGTCGCCGTCGACGATCGCGCCCTTTTCGTCGACGACGATCAGCCGGTCGGCATCGCCGTCGAGCGCGATACCGATGTCGGCTCCGCTCGCGACGACGGTTTCCTGGAGCAACTGCGGTGCGGTCGAGCCGCATTTGTCGTTGATGTTGGTGCCGTTGGGAGAAACCCCGACCGAAATCACGTCGGCGCCGAGTTCCCAGAACACCGTCGGGGCGCTGTTGTAAGCGGCGCCATTGGCGCAATCGAGGACGATCTTCAGTCCGTCGAGGCGAACCGATTCGGGCAGGCTCTGCTTCACCGCGTGGATATAACGGCCGCGCGCGTCCTCGATCCGCTTGGCACGGCCGATCTGCGCCGGTTCGGCGAGCTTCGGTTCGCTCGCGAGCAACATTTCGATCTGGACCTCGTCCTCGTCGGATAATTTATAGCCGTCGGGCCCGAACAGCTTGATCCCGTTGTCGTAAAAGGGGTTGTGGCTGGCCGACAGCATGACGCCAAGGTCGGCGCGCATCGAGCGCGTCAGCATCGCTACCGCCGGGGTCGGCATCGGCCCGACCTGCACGACATCCATGCCGACGCTGGTAAAACCCGCGACGAGCGCATTTTCGAGCATATAGCCCGAAATACGCGTATCCTTGCCGATCACGACGCGATGTTTGTGGTCGCCGCGCAGGAAATGCGCGCCCGCCGCCATGCCGACGCGCATCGCGACCTCGACGGTCATCGGAATCTGGTTGGTCAGTCCGCGGATACCGTCGGTTCCGAAAAACTTGCGCATGCCACCTCTGCTACTTAAGCGGAACATCGAGACAAGAGCTTGTCCCGGCCACCCCCGGCGACGGCCCTAGGTCACCCGTTTTTGCTTGGCAAGCTGGCCGGAGGGGTTCGCAGGTGAATCGGTCGTGAAATCCGCATGGATCATCCTCTCGGCGCTGATCGCCGGTATGTTGCTGGGCGTCGCGGTCGAGACGATCTCGGTCGAATGGGGCACGGCATCGCTGCCCTATATCGAATGGGTCGGCCTGCTCTGGCTCAATGCGCTCAAGATGACGATCATCCCGCTGATCGTCGCGTTGCTGATCACCGGTATCACCGCGACCGCCGATGCCGCGCGGGCGGGCAAGCTGGCGGGCCGCGCCGTGGCGATCTTCATCGGCGCCAACCTGCTCGCCGGGCTGATGACCCTGCTGGTGCTGCCGCTCCTGCTGCGCGCCTTTCCGATGTCCGCCGCGGCCGCCGACGGGCTGCGGCATGGGCTCGGCGGTTCGACCGACGCCGTCCCCTCGCCCACCTTGACCGATTTCGTCCTCGGCCTGATCCCGACCAATCCGATCGCCGCGGCGGCCGACACCTCGATCCTGCCGCTGATCGTCTTCACGACCATTTTCGCCTTCGCGATCAGCCGCATCGGCGACACCGAGCGCGCAACGCTGTCGGGGTTTTTCAAGGCCTTGGGCGACGCGATGCTCGTCGTCATCGGCTGGGTGCTGGCGCTCGCGCCGCTCGGCGTCTTCGCGCTCGGCTATGCGCTCGCGGTCAAGGCCGGGGTCGCCGCTTTCGGCGGGCTCGTCCATTATGTGCTGATGCTGTCGGCGATCGGCGTCTGCACAATCATCCTCGGGATCGCGCTTGCGGTGTTCGTCGTCGGCATACCCTTGCCGCGCTTCGTCCGTGCGATGGTGCCGACCTTTGCGGTCGCGATCAGCACGCAAAGCTCGCTCGCCAGCCTGCCCGCGATGCTCAAATCGTCGGCCGAGCTCGGCGTCGAGCCCAAGAAGGCCGATATCGTGCTGCCGCTCGCGGTCGCCTTGTTCCGCTTCACCAGTCCGGCGATGAACCTCGCGGTCGTCGTCTATGTCGCGTGGCTGTTCGGGGTCGAACTGACGCCGCTGGAAATGGCGGTCGGCCTCGGCGTCGCGCTGGCCGCGGCGCTCTCTTCGGTCAGCCTGCCGGGCTCGATCAGCTTCGTAACCTCGATCGCGCCGATCGCGATTGCGATGGGCGTGCCCGTCGCGCCACTCGGCCTGCTCGTCGCGGTCGAAACCTTTCCCGATATCTTCCGCACCCTCGGCAATGTCGTGGCGGACGTCGCGGCGACCAAATATGCCGCCGACGGTGTAGAAGACGACAGTCCCCCCGCAGGAGTCACCCCATGAAATATCGCACGCTCGGCCACGGCCTTAAAGTCTCCGCCATCGGCATCGGCTGCATGCCGATGATCAAGGGCGGCAACATCCTCTATGGCGAAAATGCCGACCTCGGCGAATCGACGCGCACTATTCATCGCGCGATCGACCTTGGCGTCACCTTTTTCGACACCGCGCAAATCTATGGCCCGTTCAGCAACGAGGAACTGCTCGGCGAAGCGATCCGCGGCAAGCGCGACGGGCTGGTCATCGCGACCAAATTCGGTTTCCGGTTCGAAGGCCAGAAGATCGTCGGGGTCGACGGATCGCCCGCCAACGCCCGCGCCGCGTGCGAAGGCTCGCTCCAGCGTCTCGGCATCGACACGATCGACCTGTTCTACCAGCACCGCGTCGATCCCTCGATCGCGATCGAGGAGGTCGTCGGCGGGATGATGGAGCTGGTCAAGGAGGGCAAGGTCCGCCACATCGCGCTGTCCGAAGCCGGACCCGAGACGATCCGCCGCGCCGCCAAGGCGGCGCCGATCACCGCATTGCAGAGCGAATATTCGATCTGGGAACGCGAGGTGGAGGACGAAATCCTGCCCGCCTGCCGCGACAACGGCATCGGCTTCATCCCCTATTCGCCGCTCGGCCGCGGTTTCCTTGCCGGCACGATCCGCAGCCGCGACGAATTGCCCGAAAATGACTGGCGGCGGAACGATCCGCGCTATTCGGAGGAGAACCTCCCCGCCAACCTCGCGATCGTCGATGCGATTGCCGGGGTCGCGGCGAAGCACGGCGTGTCGAACGCGCAGGTCGCGCTCGCCTGGCTGCTCGCGCAGGGCGACGATATCGTCCCCATCCCCGGCACCAAGCGCCGCGCGACGATGGAGGACAGCGTCGGCGCCGCCGAGGTGACGCTGACCGCCGACGACCTTGCCGCGATTGACGCAGCCGCGCCGAAAGGCGGGACGAACGGACCGCGCTACGGGGAACAAGGCATGCGGATGGTGCGGCTATAGCGATCGACCGCGAATTTCCTCTCTTCGTCACCCCGGACTTGATCGGGAGTTATGCCGTATAGGCTAGTAACATGTGTACCCCGGCTTTCGCCGGGGTACATCTACTTGTTCGAGAGGGATAAGCGCCGACTTGATCCGGGGTCCATACTTCCGCGCTGCGATGGACCCCGGATCAAGTCCGGGGTGACGACGGATGGGGTCGCCGGCCAAAAAGCGGGCTCGCAAAGACAAGGACGATGACGATGGCCGAAGTGCTGGACGAGGGGCCGTTCTTTCACGGCACGATCGCCGATTTGCGCGTCGGCGATTTCCTCATGGCGGGCCGCCCCTCGAACTATCGCCCCGAAGTGGTGATGAACCATATCTACTTCACAGCGCTCGTAAGTGGTGCAGGGCTTGCCGCTGAAATTGCGGCAGAACTTATCGAAGGCGACGCCGTCCCGCGCGTCTACCTCGTCGAGCCGACCGGGGCATATGAGAATGACCCCAATGTCACCGACAAGAAATTTCCGGGCAATCCCACCCGCTCTTACCGCAGCAGCGCGCCGCTCAGGATCCTTGGCGAAATCACCGATTGGCCCCGATTGACGCCCGAAGCGCTGCAGATGTGGCGCGAAAGGCTGATCGCGCTGCCTTCGGACCAACGCGGCGAAATCATCAACTGATGCCCTTTTGATCCATCCGCGCGCATAGCTCGTCGACCTTTGCTGCCAGCTCGCCGATCCGCATCTGGTCGAGCTTTTCGTGCAGCCGCATGATTTCGAGCTCGGCGCGCAGGTTGATCTCGTAGTCGACGCTCGCGGTCAGCCGGTCCTTTGCCGACTGGCGGTTCTGGCTCATCATGATGATCGGCGCCTGCACCGCGGCGAGCGTCGAGAGCATCAGGTTGAGGAAGATGAAGGGATAGGGGTCGAAGGCGAGCCCGAAGCGCTGCAAAACCTCCGAATTGAGCAGCATCCAGCCGAGCAGCACCAGTGTGAAAACGATGATGAACCCCCACGAGCCGCCGACCGCCGCGACGCGGTCGGCGAGCCGGTCGCCGGTGCTCGCCTGCGCATCGCCGATATCGGCGGCGTCGCGGCTGCTCGGCGCGCGCGCGGCGATCGCCTGCACGACGCGGACTTCTTCGGGATCGAGCTGATCGAAGGCGCGGCCGAGCAGGCGCAGCGACAGGTCGTTGAGATGCGTGCCCGCGTTCATGCCGCTCCTATCCGATCCAGCGCCAGACGCCCGCGACCATATAGCCGAGCGCGCCATGCGCCCAGGTCGCGGCGATCCACAGCACGATGCCACCGAACAAGGCGTGCGGCCGCGGCAGCGTATCGCCCCATGGCGCCCCGCCCAGTTGGCGGGCGAAGGGCACGAAGCTCGTCCGCGCCGCCCAGTGCCGCCAGCTATCGCCCATCAACCGCGCCTTCTTGACGTCCTGCCCCGCCGACCCGGCGAGCGCGAGGAAGGCAATCATCCCCGAAAGGACGAACTGCGCCGGCGTCGGCATCACCAGCGCATGCGCGAAAGCCCAGAGCGCGAAGCCCCACATCATCGGATGGCGCGTGATCGCAAAAACGCCGCGCGGTGCGCCCTGCGCGGCAAAGGCGGCGTTCGGCGCCGGCAGCGCCGGGTTGCCGATCAGCGACCCCATGAACAATATGCTCGCGAACAGGACGAGCAAGGACGCAAAGGCCCAGAGCAAATCGCCGGCGACCCACAAAGGCGGCTCGGGCGGCATTCCGCGCCACGCCTGCACCACCATGATGAACGTCGCGATCGCGACGATCGAATAGACGATCAGGAACGCCCGCTCGCCCATCCGACCGGCGAGCGGCGCGCGCAGCGGATGCGACAGCGCGAAATGCGTGCCGACGAACAGGACGCATGTGGTGACCAGCAGCGACATCGGTTGCATTGGAGCGCTCTCCCTCTCCCATCAACACCCTTCGATCATATCACATCCGTCATCCCGGCGAAGGCCGGGATCTCGCCGTAGCCGCAAGACGCGAGGGCGAGATCCCGGCCTTCGCCGGGATGACGAAATGAGGGGTGTCGCGCGGTCCAATGCAACGCCCGAAATGACTATCTGTCATAGGCTTTCGGCAATGCGCCCTCGCCCGGCGTCGCATAGCGGTCGCGCAGGCGGTCCTGCCGTGTCGTCAGCGACTGCGCCTTGCCGTCGATCCACACCGCGGTCGGCCGGCTGCCGAGTTCGAGCGGATCGTCGTCCCAGATCACGACGTCGCCGACGCGGCCGGGGCGCAGCGATCCGATGCTGCCCTCCATTCCGACCGCGCGCGCCGGGGCGCTGCTGATCGAGGCGAAGGCCTGATCCCAGCTCAGCCCGCTCGCGCCCGGCAGCTTCGCCAGCCCGACGAGGTTGCCAGCATATTGGGTGGCATAGCCCATTTTATGCGCATCGTCGTCGTCGAAGACGCCGACCGAGATGTCGACACCCGCCGCCTTCAACCGCCCGGCGTTCGACTGGGTCGCGCCCAGCCGTTCGAAACTGTCGGGCAGGTCGCTGAGCGGCGACACGAGCACCGGCACCTTCGCTGCCGCGACCTCGCGCGCGACCAGCCAGCCTTCGGTGACGCCGACGAGGACGAGCTTCAGCGCAGGGAATTCGCCCTTCAGCTTGATGACGTTCAATATATCGGCGGCGCGGTCGACGCGGACGAACAGCGGCGTCTTGCCGTCGATCACCCGCACCAGCGCCTCGGCATCGGCGCGCTGGATCATCGCGTCATTGCCCCATTCGGCCAAGGTCGCGGGGTTGCGGGCGTAGCTGCGCGCGGCGAGCAATTGTTCGCGAAACAGAAGGAAGGTCGCGGCGCGGCTGCCGCCGGCCTTCGCCGAACCGTCTTCACCAAAGGCGACGAATTGCAGCGCGCGCGGGCGCGTCACCATGTCCATGTCGTCGGCCAGGTCGACGACGGCGCCCTGCCCGGCGAACAAGTTGCTGCTCGCGCTCGGCGCGACGATCGCCCGGGTGACGCCCGAGGCGCGGTTGACCGCGACCGGCGAGCCCATCGGGTTGAGCGCGGGCGCGATGTCGAGCCCGGCGGAAAAGCGCGACCGCGCCGCGCCGCGGTCGTTCGTCCCGGTAACGGCGTCGACCTCGACCAGCCCGACGCGGCTGAATGCCGCAACGATGCCCGGCGTGACATAACGGCCCTGCGCATCGACACGTTCGATCCCGGCGGGCACGGCAACCCCGGCGCCTGCCGCGACGACCTTGCCGCCGCGGATGACGACCGAACCGCCCTCGACCGGGGCGCTGCCGTCGCCGATGACGAGCTTTGCATTGACGATCGCGACGTCCTGCGCGGCGGCGGGCGTGGTAAGCGCCAGGGCTGCAACCAATGCACTCCCCAATTCCGCTCGTGTCGAGCGAAGTCGAGACACCCCGAAGGCGCGCACGACTGATGGGCATCTCGACTGCGCTCGATGCGAACGGAAATTGAGGAAGGTGACGAGATTTCTCATTTCACATCTCCCTCGCCCGGGTGGCCGAGCTCGAAGTCGCTCACCGGCCGCCGTTTCGGGTCCATCGCGTCGAACATCAACGCGCCGTCGATCCATACCTTTTCGGGGCGCGTATAGGCGCTGAACGGATTGCCGTTCCACAGCACGACGTCGGCCATCTTGCCGGGTTTCAGGCTGCCCGTCTTTTCGCCGATCCCCAGCGCCTTCGCCGGGTTCCACGACAGCCAGGTCCACGCCTGTTCGTCGCTGATCTGCATCCCCATGCGGCGGCCGGCCTTCAGCGCCTTCGCCGCTTCCTGATTCAGCCGCTGGATCTGGTTGGCGTCATCCGAATGGACGATCGTGCAGGCGCCCGCCTTGTACACCAGCGGAATATTCTCGTTGACACTGTCATAGGCTTCCATCTTGAAGCCCCACCAGTCGGCCCACATTGCCGAGCAGATATTCTCTTTCGCAAGGATATCGGCGATCTTGTACGCCTCGACCGCGTGGTGGAAGGTCGATACCTTGTAACCGAATTCCTTCGACATATCGATGACCAGCGCCATCTCGTCGGCGCGGTAGCAATGATTGTGGACGAGGATTTCGCCCGCCAGCACGCCCGCGAGCGTTTCCATCGCGAGGTCGCGGTCGACGACCTTGCCGTCGTCCATCTTTTTCTTGTACGCCGCCGCCTTCTGCCACGTCGCGCGGTTGACGGCGAAATTGCCCATGCGGGTCGAGGGCATCCGTCCCTTGGCGCCATAGACACGCTTCGGATTTTCGCCGCATGCCATTTTGAGGCCATAGGGGGCGCCGGGGAATTTCATCCCCTGCACCGTGCGCGACGGCACATTCTTGAGCGTGATCGAGCGGCCGCCCATCAGATTGGCGCTGCCCGGCAAGATCTGGAGCGAGGTCACGCCGCCATTGGCCAGCGCGCGGCTGAAGCCCGGATCCTGCGGCCAGACGCTATGTTCGGACCAGACCTCGGGCGTCGTCGGCGAGGTTGCTTCATTGCCGTCCGAATGCGCATCGACGCTGGGCGAAGGATAGTCGCCGAGGTGGCTGTGGATGTCGATCACGCCCGGCGTTACATATTTGCCGGTCCCGTCGACGATATCGGCGCCCTCGGGGACCGGCGTGTCGGCGCCGCCGACCGCCTCGACCTTGCCGCCCGCGAGCAGCACGGTGCCATTGTCGATCCGCCCGCCCTCGCCGTCGAAGATGGTGACGCCGCGCACCGCCGTCGGGCGGCCCGGATAAGGCTTGTAGGTCGAGGGATAGGGGTCCTTGTCGAACTTGACCGGCTTCGCCGCCGGCGCGGTGGGCTCGTCGCCCGCCGACTTCGCATCGGACCCCGTCGCGGCACAACCGGCGAACGCCAGCGACACCGCGGCGAGCAGGCCGCCCTTCACGCCCCGGATCATCGCTTACGCCCCCTTCGGTTCGGGATGGGTGCCGGCGGCCTGCGGTTCGCCCAGTTCTTCGCGGCCGGGAATCTCCCGGTCGCGCAGCGTTTCGAGATGCATCCACTTCTTGACGATCGGCGACAGCGCAAGCACGACGACGCTAACGCCGATCGTTATCAGCCCGATTTCCCAATAGATGCCGAGCGTCGCTTCCTTGGTCATGTTGCCGCTTTCGCCGCCCGTCGCCTCGCCGATCTTGCCGGCGACGAAATTGCCGACGGCTGTCATGTAGAACCAGGCCCCCATGATCAGCGACGCAAGGAAGCTCGGCGCCAGCCGGTTCATCGCGCTGAGCCCGACCGGCGACAGGCAAAGCTCGCCCGTCGTATGGAGCAGATAGAGCATGAAGACGAAGAAGACCGGCGTCGCGACCGCGGGCCCGACGCTGTTCGCGCCCCAGACGAAGACGAGGAAGCCAAGGCCGACCTGCGCGAGCGCCAGCGCGAACTTCGCGGGCGCCGACGGTTCGAGCCCGCGCTTGCCGAGCCATTGCCACAGCGCCGCAAAGACCGGCGCGAAGAGGATGATGTAGATGGGGTTGATCGACTGGAACACCGACGCGGGGACGCCGCCCTTGTCGACAAAACGGTCGGTATAGAGGTTGAAGCTGCCGCCGGCCTGTTCGAACAGACCCCAGAACAGCGGGTTCAATGCGATCAGGAACAGGATTGCGAACATACGCTCGCGCGGTTCCTTGTCGAGCTTGAAACTTTCGTAGAGGACATAGCCGAGCAGCGCGAGGCCCGAGACGATCAGGATATTCTGGATGACGTCCTGATACTGGACCAGCGCCCACATCACCGCGACCGCGGCGATGCCGATGCCATAGATGGAGATTTCCTTGTTGCGCGCCAGCGGCGCCGGTGCCTCGCCCGCGCCGAGCAGGACGTTCTTTCCGAGGACGAAGACGATCAGGCCGGCGACCATGCCGATGCCGGCGAGGCCGAAGCCGTACGACCAGCCGATCTTCTGGCCGAGATAGCCGACGAGGATCGTGCCGAGCGCGGCGCCGACGTTAATCCCCATATAGAAGATGGTATAGGCAGCGTCGCGGCGGGCATCGGTCAGGCGATAGAGCTGACCGACCATCACCGAGATGTTCGCTTTCAGGAAGCCCGAACCGACGATGATCAGCGCCAGCGCCAGCCAGAAGACGTTGATCGCGCCTTCGGACTGCTTGACCGCGGCATCGGTGATCCCGTGATCGCCCTCGACCGCCATGAACAAATGGCCGAGCGCGAGCAGGACGCCGCCGAACAACACCGCCTTGCGCTGTCCCAGATAGCGGTCGGCCAGATAGCCGCCGAGCACCGGGGTGATATACACAAGGCTGGTATAGGCCCCATAGATCAGGTTCGATTTGCCGTCCGAAAACAGCCAGTGCTGCGTCAGGTAGAAGATCAGCAGCGCGCGCATGCCGTAGTAGGAGAAACGCTCCCACATCTCGGCGAAGAACAACATGTACAGGCCCTTGGGGTGGCCGGCGAATTCGGGTTTCTTGCTGCCTGCAATCAGTGCCCCGATGGTCAGGAACACCCCCAGCACGACCAGCGCGATCACCGCGATCCAGTCGCCTTCGTCCCAAAGGCCCATGTCTTTCATGTAAATGTGTCCCTTTTCCCGGATATTTTGACCGCGGCTTCCCGCCGCGCGAATGGGGCAACCTAGCGCGAAAATTTCTCATGGGAAGAATCTAATTGCGCGTGAAACCGGTTCATCCGGGCCAAAAACTGTTGCGAACGATTCGCAACACTTGCGTTTGGCGCCCGAAAACGCCACATGCGCTGCCATGTTCAACGACACCTCCTCGCTGCTCGCCCACCTCGCCACCCGCCGCTCGGGAAAGGCGCGCGACATGGTCGCGCCGGGCCCCGATGCCGCCACGCTGAAGGACATTATCGCGCTCGCGCTGCGCACCCCCGACCATGGCAAGCTCGCCCCCTGGCGCGTCGTCACCGTCGCCGACGACCAGCGCGGCGCCTTCGCGACCTTGCTCAAAAATGCCTGGGTCGCCGAGAATCCCGGCGCGGCGGGAATGGACCTGTCGGCGCTCGACCAGTTCGCGCATCAGGCCCCGACGCTGCTCGTCCTTCTTTCCACCCCCGCGCAGGGCGTGAAAATTCCGCTGTGGGAACAACAGATGTCGGCCGGCGCGGTCGGCATGAACCTGCTCCACGCCGCGCACGCACATGGTTTCGTCGGAAGCTGGCTGACCGGCTGGGCCGCGTATAGCCCTCAGGTGGCGCAGGCTTTCGGCGCGCGCGCGGGCGATACGATCGTCGGCTATTTCTTCCTCGGCACCGCCGGCGGCGCGCTGTCGGAACGGCCACGGCCCGAATATGACGACGTCGTGAGCGCTTGGGACATTTAATTTCAGAAGTGCGCCCTAGTTTGTAAGGAAGCACGTTTGACTGTGCTGCTGTCTTATGGCATTAAGGCGGCATGCTCGATCAGTCCAAACCCGTGTACCAGCGCCTGCGCGATGTCATCGCCAACGCCATCCTCGACGGCAGCTTCCGCGACGGCGACATGTTGCCGTCGGTACGCTCGCTCGCGGCCGAGCAGGGCGCGAACCCGCTGACCGTCGCCAAGGCGTATCAGACCTTTCAGGACGAAGGGCTGGTAACGGTAAAGCGCGGCGTCGGAATGTTCGTCGCGCAAGGTGCGACCGAGCGGCTGCGGACGCTGATGCGCGAAGACTTTCTCGCCAATGTCTGGCCCCCGGTCGCGGAGCAGATGCGGCGCATCGGGCTGGACGCGCGGACGCTTCTCGACCTGACCGAGGCCTGAGACGGACGAAACCCGGCTCGGTCGTGGCGGCCTTATCGGCTTGACGGGCTTTGGGGTGGGGAGCTGCCCTTCAAATCTCGTCATGCTGAACTCGTTTCAGCATCCATGGCCCGAACTCGAATTTGGCGCAGCGCCGAAGTAAACGACAGACCATGGATCCTGAACCAAGTTCAGGATGACGATGAAAGAGACGGCAGCTTCCAGCTGTTAGCCGTCATCCGAACCCTGAAACCTGACTTCCCCCTTACCGCCCGATCTGCCGCGCCTTGTCGCGCAAATCGGCGGCGCCCTGCGCATCGCCCGCCTCGGCGAGCCGGTCGGCATAGAGCCGCATGATCTCTGTATTCAGCGGCTGCAGCCGATAGGCGCGCGCGATCAGCCTCGTCGCCTGCGCGCCGTCTCCCTTTGCACTCCAGGCCTTCGACAATTCGCGCAGCACGACGACGTCGCGGTTGCCGATGCGGCGCCGGACGCGCTCGAAATGCGCGATCGCCTGATCCCAATGTTCGAGGTCCATCGCGAGATGCCCCGCCAGCCGGTCGGCGGCGATGCTCGACGGCTGGCTGTCGCGCAACGCGAGGATCGCGGCGCCCGAACCGGCGGCATCGCCGGCGCGGAACAGCGCGTGCGCCAACCGCAGCGTCGTCCGCTCACCGGCATCGAGATCGCGCGCCGCGCGATAGGATTGGACCGCAAGCGCGAACTGCCCGCCCGCCATCGCAGCATCGCCGAGCAGGATATGCGCGTCGGCAACCCCGCGGTTGGCATCGCGCAGCCGTGTCGCCCGCTCGATCGCGCGCCCCGCCTGCCCCGCCATGATGTCGGCGCCGATCGCCGGGATCGCCCGCGCCGGATTGAGCGGCTCGGCGTCGGCGGCCATCGACAGGAACCCATAGTCGTTATCGACCGCGAACGGCGCCGCATCGCCGCGCGACAGCGACGCCGCGCGCGCGAGATAGTCGGCCGACTCGCCGCGCCGGCCTAGTTCTGCCGCCACGCGTCCGGCGAGCAGCAGCGACCAGCTATCGGCATCGCCGCGGTCGACGATCGGGATCAGCGCTTCGGCCGCGCCGTCGGCATCGCCGCCCGCCCAGTCCGACAGCGCGAGGATCCGCCGCGCGGTCATATTGTCGGGCTGTTCGGACAGCAGCCGGTCGGCCCAAGTCGCCGCGACGGCTTCGCCGCCCAGCTCCAGTTCGACGATCGCGCTCAGCAGCATGAAACCGGGAACTTCGTCCATCTGCCCGCGCGTGCGCTGCAGCAGGCTGCGCGCCAGCCGGTAATTGCCGCCGCGCGCCGCAAGCACGGCTTGCAGATAATAGATGCGCGGATTGCCGGGCGTGAGCGTCGCGGCATGGCGGAGTGCGCCGAGCATGTCGTGGTAGCGGCCGAGGTCGCCGAGCGTCGCCGCCTGGTCGATCAGCGCACCGGCGTTGTCGGGATCGGCGGCAAGCGCCGCGTCATACCATATGAGCGAGGCGGTCAGCCCTTCTTCGGTGCGGATGAGGTTCGCCTTGTAGGCGAGCGCCGCGCCGTTCGCCTTGTCGAGCTCGATGGCATAGTCGATCGCGTCGCGAGCGCCCAATGTGTCGGCATTGGCATCGCGAAAGCGCGCGACATCGACCCACAGCGCCGACGAACGCGGCAGTTCGCGCACCGCGCGGTCATAGGCGTCGCGCGCCGCACCGAGATCGCCGTCGTCGAGATGGACATTGCCCGCGACCCACGCCGCCTCGCCCATCGCTTCCGGCGCGATCGGTCCGGCGTCGAGCGTCTGGAGCGCCCGCATTCCGTCGCCCTGCATGGCAAAGGCGCGCGCCAGCAGCGGGCGGAGCGTCGCCTCGTTGCCGCCGGCGTCGATTGCCGCTTTCACCGCCGCTCCGGCCGCCACCCCGTCGCCCAGCCGGAACGCGATGCGTGCCAGTTCGACGCGTTCGGCGATCGCTTCCGGATTGTCCGCAACCGCGTCCTGCAATTCGGCGCGCCGCTGTTCGAGAGCCTGGCGCGTATCGACCGGACGCGGGCCGCCGCATCCGGCCAGCAGCGCCGCGACCAGCAGCGTGCCTGTCCAGAAACGGCCTTGCCTCATTTCAGGCGTGCATCCGATATTGCTTGAGCAGGTCGTAAAGCGTCGGCCGGCTGATCCCGAGCAGCTTGGCGGCGGCCGAAATATTGCCCTCGCTCTGCGTCACGGCGCGGCGGATCGCGACGCGGTCGGCCGCCTCGCGCGCGCTGCGCAGATTCAGCCACGCCTCGTCGTCGCCGTCCGCCCCGCCCGACATGTCGAGGTCATCCCGCGTCACCAGCTTGCCGTCGGCCATGATCACCGCGCGCTTGATCCGGTTTTCCAGTTCGCGGACATTCCCCGGCCAGCGCGCCTCGTCGATCGCCTGCAATGCATCGGGCGCGAAGCCGCGCACCGCCGGGTTCATCTCCGGCGCGTAATGATGGAGGAAATGCCGCGCGAGCAGCACCGCGTCGCCGGGCCGCTCGGCGAGCGCAGGGATTTTCACGACCATTTCGGCGAGCCGGTAATAAAGATCGTCGCGAAAGCTTTGCGCGGCGATCATCGCATCGAGGTCGCGGTGCGTCGCGCAGATGATGCGGGTATCGACGGCTATCGCCTTTCGCCCGCCGATGCGCTCGATCGTCCGTTCCTGCAGGAAGCGCAGCAGCTTGACCTGAAGCGGCAGCGGGATGTCGCCGACCTCGTCGAGGAACAGCGTGCCGCCATGCGCCAGTTCGATCTTGCCCTCGGTCGTCTTGACCGCGCCGGTGAAGGCGCCCTTCTCGTGCCCGAACAGCTCGCTTTCGAGCAGATTCTCGGGGATCGCGGCGCAGTTGATCGCGACGAAGGCACCGTCGCGGCGGCCGCTAGCCTCGTGCAGCCCGCGCGCCAGCAATTCCTTGCCGGTCCCGCTGGCGCCGAGCAGCATGACCGAGACGTCGAGATTCGCGACGCGTTCGATCGTCCGCGCGACCTTCAGCATCTCGGGCGCGCCGGTGATCATCCCGCCGAGGATGCGATTGTCGCTCGCGCCCTGCTCGGCGAGCCGGGCATTCTCGACCTCGAGCTCGCGGACATGGAAGGCGCGGCGGACGATCAATCCCAGTTCGTCGATATCGATCGGTTTCTGGTAGAAGTCCCACGCGCCGCTCGCGATGGCATTGAGCGCGCTGGCGCGTTCGCCATGCCCCGATACGACGATCACCTTGGTGTCGGGTTTTGCCTCCAGGATCGCCTTCAGCACCCGAAACCCCTCGCGCGTCCCGTCGGGATCGGGCGGCAGGCCAAGATCGAGCGTCACCACCGCCGGCTCCTCGGCGCGCAGCAGGTCGATCGCGCTGTCATGATCGCCCGCGATCAGCACCCGATAGCCGTCATAGGCCCATTTGAGCTGCGTCTGTAGCCCCGGATCGTCCTCGACGATCAGCAGCGCGGGAAGGTCGGAGCCGGTCTCGCTCATTTCGTCGTCACTTTCACTATCGGTTCGGGCACCATCGGTTCGGGCGACCCCACGTCGCCCCCTGCACTGCCCTCCGGCAGCCACAGCGAGAATTTGCTGCCGCGTCCCGGCTCGCTCGCCACGTCGATCGTTCCGCCCATCGCCTGCGCCAGTTGCAACGCCTCGAAAGCGCCGAGGCCGAAACCGGCGTCCTTGGTCGAGACGAAGGGCTTGAACAATTGCTCGCGGACAAAGGCGCGGCTCATCCCGCTGCCCTCGTCGATCACGTCGATGCGCACCCGCCCCTGCTCGTTCGCCGCGACGAGCTGCACCACGCTGCCCGGCGGCGACGCATCGATCGCGTTGGCGGCGAGATGCTGGACGATCTGGCGAAGCGATGCCGCGTCGCCCCATGTCGCGAGCCCGGCCTGGCAGCCGACGAACAGCACCCGGCGCGGCCGCAATTCGGCCGCCACCGCCTGAAGCACCGGTTCGACGAGCACCCGCTCCGCCTCCGCCGCGCGGCCGCGGGCGCGCGGCGACAGGCGGACGAGCAGGTCCGACAGGCGGCCGGCCGAAATCTTCAGCGTTTCGACCATGTCGGCGCGGAATTCGGGCTTGTCGGCGTGGCGCTCGGCATTGCGCGCGAGCAGGCCGAGCTGGCTCGCGAGATTCTTGATATCGTGCATGATGAAGGCAAAGCGGCGGTTGAATTCGTCGAAGCGCCGCGCTTCGGACAGCGCCTGCTGGCTCTGCGCCTCGGCGAGGTAGCTTGCCGCCTGCTGCCCCGCGATACGCAGCACGTCGAGATCCTCCCAGTCGAGCGCGCGCGAGATCGCAGGACGGTGGAGGACGACGACCGCGATCATCCGCTGGAAATGCAGCACCGGCACGATCACCCACGCCCGCGGATCGGCGACCAGCCAGTCGGGAATCGCCAGATCGGCGGCGACCCCCATAGCGCCGCGGCGCAGCGCGTCGAGTTCGACGATATGCCGCGTTTCCTGCAGCATGAAAGCCGACCGCAGCGACAGCGTGGTCTCGTCCGCCTCTTCCGTCGGCCAGTGCCAATGGTCGGTGACGCGAAACCCGCCGAGCGCGTCGGGACGCATCAGCAGCGCCGCCGGGCTGCCGGTCAGTTCGGCAAGCGCCTTGGCGACGCGGCGGTGGAGATTGTCGTCGTCGGGTCCCGCCTGCTCGCCCCCGTCGCCGAGCGTCGCGGTGAAGCGCATCCATTCGGTGCGATAGTCATAGCGATGCTCGAAAAAATGCTTCGAGATGGTCACCGACAGCCAGGCGCGCGCGCGGCCCGACAGAAACAGCAGCCCGCCCGCACCGAGCGCGACGATCAGCGAGATGCCCTGCGCCAGATCGCCATAATCGCCCCCGACCAGCCGCGCGACCGCGCCGGTCAGCCCGATCAGGATCAGATAGGCGGCGGCGCCGAGCAGGATAATCGTCCGCATCGCCGCGGTGCGCGACAATTGCATCCGCTCGCGCCCGATATCCATCGCCGCGACGACATAGGCCGGCAGGGTCAGCAAGGCCATCGCCGGGAGCAGCGCGATCAGCGCCGACGCCGGCTTGCCGGTCAGCGCGCCGAGCAACTGGAAATTGAGCTCATAGCCCCACAGCATCGCAAAACCGCCGGCGACCGCCATCACCGGCATGCGCAGCGTCGTGCTCGCATGGCGAACGCCGCCATCGATGATCAGGAGGCCGCCCGATGCGACGATCATCGCCGCAATCCCCAGCGCCGGGTCGAGCCATTGCCCCGCCGCGGTGCTGTCGCGCAGATGCGCCGCCGCGCCCATGATCAGACTGATCAGGCTGATCGTGACGAGCAAGCGGACGATCAGGCGCAGCGGCCGCGACATCGGCGCCGCGGGCGACCAGAAGGTTGCGGCGAGCCAGCCGAGCATTACCGCGTTGCGCAGCGACTGCACGACGAGCGCCTCGGACGACCCGGAATCGAAGAGATAAAGCGCGGCGCACCACAGTCCGGTCGCGGCGGCGGCGGCAATTAGCCAGCGCGGTGCGGGCACCAGCACCGCCATACGCGCCCGCGGCCGCGCCAGCAGCCACAGGGTGACCCCGACGAAGCCGAGCAGCGCCAGTCCCGACAGGATGTGCGAGGCGCCCCCCAGCACCATCGTCAGCGTGCACCCTCCGGCCACAGCACGACACGAACCGTCTGCAGCAGGATCAACAGGTCGAGGAAGGGCGAGTAATTCTTGGCGTAATAGAGATCATATTCGAGCTTCACGCGCGCATCCTCGACCGACGCGCCATAGGGGTAATTGATCTGCGCCCAGCCGGTCAGGCCGGGTTTCACCATGTGCCGCTCGGCATAATAGGGAAGTTGCTGTTCGAGTTCCTCGACGAAACTCGGGCGTTCGGGGCGCGGGCCGACAAAGCTCATATCGCCCTTCAGCACGCACCAGAGCTGCGGCAGTTCGTCGATCCGCAGCTTGCGGATGATGTTGCCGACGCGGGTGATGCGCGGGTCGTTCTCGCTCGCCCACACCGCCTTGCCGGCGGCTTCGGCGTCGGTCCGCATCGACCGGATTTTCAATATGTCATAGGGCTCGCCGAACATGCCGACGCGCGACTGGCGATAGAAAACCGGTCCCTTGCTGTCGAGTTTCACCGCAATTGCGGCGATCAGCATCAGCGGCAGGCCGATGACCAGCACGAGCAGGCTGGCGACGATGTCGAACAGGCGCTTGCCCGCCTTCGAAATCCGCTGTCCTGCCGAAAAACCGTCCGAAAAGATCAGCCCGCTAGGATTGGTCGTCGCAAGGTCGACGCGTCCCGTTTCACGCTCGATGAAACTGGCGATATCGTTGACATGGACCCCCGTCGTCTTGACGCGCAAGAGGTCGGCCAACGGCAAGGCGTTGCGCCGTTCCTCGAGCGCCAGCACGACCTCGCCGGCGCCGAGCGCGACGACATGATCGGACAGGTTCGCGATCTTCTCGCGCGGCACCGCGCGCGTCATCGTCTTTTCGACATCGGCCATCGCGACGAAGCCGGCGATCGTCAGCCCGCTTCCCGGCTGGTCGGCCAGTGCCTGCAACCGCGCCGCGCGCGGCCCGGCGCCGAGCACGAGGACGCGGCGGCGAAACGCTTCGGGCGCCGCGGTCTGGGTCAGCGCGAGCCGGATCAGGAGCAGGGCGGCGATCGCGATCACCATCGCGTAGAGGCTGTTGGCGCGCCACAACGTCGCGGTCGGCAACAGGAACCCCACCACCGCGAGGAAAATGACGCCCAGCGATACGGCGACGAGCAGCCGCGCGGTCGCGAAACGCATCGAACGCAGCGCCTCGGTCCCGTACATGCCGGTCGCCATCATCGCGAGCGAATTGGCGATCGCAAAGGTGGCAACGGGAAGCAGCCGGTCGCCGAACGTCCCCGCGTCGAAATTGGCCTGGTGCGCATAAATGTGCCACGCCCCCTCCGCCGAAAGGAGCAGCGCGAGGAAATCGACCAGCGCCAGCCAGACGACCGCATGGGGAACATAATGTTTGAACAAACGAAACATGCAGCACTGCGCCCTTTCGGGCCGCGACCCTAAGCGACAGGCGTGAAGTGTCGGTTAATTTTACACATGTTTATGCCGGGTCGGGATGGGCTGCAAATCGAAAGTACGGATGGGTGGTTTCGGCCGGTTGTTGCCGTTTGGGCCAACCTTACCCGTTCGCATCGAGCGAAGTCGAGATGCCCCTCGGGCCAGGCGCAACCTCGATGGGTGTCTCGACTTCGCTCGACACGAACGGAAATAGAGGACGGTCAGGAATCCACCCCTAATCAGACCCTGCCTCGCCCTCCCCGGCATGCCGATGGACAGCCACCCGATGGCCAGCCTAAAAGCCCGCCATGACCGCACCCGCCTCGCCCGCCGCCGCCCCCGACAAGATTCGCGTCGCCGCCGTTCAATACCGGCTGCACGGCATATCATCGCCCGACGAACTCGAACGGCAGGTCGAATATTTCACTGCGTCGGCATCGGATTACGGGTGCGATTTCATCACCTTCCCCGAGCTGTTTCCGATGCAGTTGCTCTCGACCGCGCGCCTGTCCGCCGCCGCGGCGATGGACGCGATCGACGCGCTGACCCCGCGCTTCAACGCCTTCATGGCGGGGCTGGCGAAGCAATATCGCATCAACATCATCGGCGGCTCGCATCCGGTGCGGATCGCCGGCGGCGCGATGCGCAATCGGGGCCATATCTTCCTGCGCGACGGCGCCACGCACCACCGCGACAAAATCCATCCCACCCCCTCCGAGCGTGAGGCATGGGGGATCGAGGGCGGCACGGCGCGCGACGCCGACGTCATCGAAACCGATTGCGGCCCGGTCGGCCTGATGATCTGTTACGACAGCGAATTTCCCGAACTCGCGCGCCGCCTCGTCGACCAGGGCGCGACGGTCCTGTTCGTCCCCTATTGCACCGACGACCGCCGCGGCCATTTGCGCGTCCGCTATTGCTGCGCGGCGCGCGCGGTCGAAAATCAATGCTATGTCGTGACCGCAGGGGTGACCGGCAACCTGCCGAACGTCTTCAACATGGACATCCACCACGCCGAAAGCGCGATCCTGACGCCGTCGGACTTCCCTTTCGCCCGCGACGGCATCGCGGCCGAAGTCACCCCGAACAGCGAAGGCATGGCGGTCGCCGACCTCTCGCTCGCCGATCTGCGCAAGGCCCGCGAAGGCGGCGCGGTCCGCAATCTCGCCGACCGGCGGCTCGATCTCTACAAGGTCGAATGGCTCGATTGAACCGTCGCGATACCCGGTAACGATTGTCCGCATTGGGGTGGTATCCAGACTGTCCCGTTTCCGTTCGTGTCGAGCGAAGTCGAGACACCCATCGAGGTTGTGCCCAGCCCGAGGGGCATCTCGACTTCGCTCGATGCGAACGGATAAGGGTTGGCCTAACGGCCGCAACCCGCCGAAACCCGCGACCACTCCCGCCCGCACAATTCGCTCCGGCTCCCTCTTGCACAGCTTTCCGTTTACGTTAAGGTCAGTTGCAATTGGCAACCGGAGAGTGATTCATGGCCCTTCCCCCGATTTTCGACCGTCTGCGCCTGCCCGTTATCGGTTCGCCGTTGTTTATCGTGTCGGGCCCCGATCTGGTGATTGCGCAGTGCAAGGCGGGAATCGTCGGCAGCTTTCCGGCGCTTAACGCGCGCCCGCAGACCTTGCTCGACGAGTGGCTGCACCGGATCACCGAGGAGCTGGCGGCGTGGGATCGCGCCAATCCCGACCGTCTGTCGGCGCCTTTCGCGGTCAACCAGATCGTCCACAAGTCGAACGACCGCCTCGAACAGGACATCGCGACCTGCGAGAAGTGGAAGGTGCCGATCACCATCACCTCATTGGGCGCGCGCGAGGAACTCAATCAGGCCGTCCACAACTGGGGCGGCATCACGCTGCATGACGTCATCGACGACCGCTTCGCGCGCAAGGCGGTCGAAAAGGGCGCCGACGGGCTGATTCCGGTCGCCGCGGGCGCCGGCGGGCATGCCGGCCGCCAGTCGCCGTTCGCCCTCGTTCAGGAAATCCGCGAATGGTTCGACGGCCCCGTCGCACTGTCGGGGGCGATCGGCCATGGCCGCTCGATCCTCGCCGCGCAGGCGTGCGGCGCCGACCTCGCCTATATCGGCAGCGCCTTCATCGCTACCGCCGAGGCGAATGCCGAGGACGGCTACAAGAACGGCATCGTCGAGGGGCGCGCCGCCGACATCGTCTATTCGAACCTCTTCACCGGGGTGCACGGCAATTATCTCCGCCAGTCGATCGTCGCCGCAGGGATGGACCCCGAAAATCTTCCCGAGGGCGATTTGAAGACGATGAACTTCGGTTCGGGCGGCAACACCAAGGTCAAGGCGTGGAAGGATATCTGGGGTTCGGGTCAGGGCATCGGCCCGGTCAGCGCCGTCCGCCCGGTGGCAGAATTCGTCGCCGAACTCGAAGCGCAATATGTCGCCGCGCGCCGCGAGCTGGAGGCGAAGGTTCGTCTCTGATCCGATAGGGGGTGACCATCGCCGCGCGCCGCGATAGGCTCGCCGCATGACCCTGATGATCCAACCCGTCATCCTCTGCGGCGGCGCCGGAACGCGGCTGTGGCCCGAATCGCGCGGCACCCGGGCGAAGCAATTCCTGCTGCTCCACGGCCAGCGCAGCCTGTTCCGCCAGACCGTCGAGCGCACCCCCGCCGGCCCCGATTTCCTGCCGCCCATCGTGCTGTGCGGCGACGGGCATGTCGCGATGGTCCGCGAACAGATGGACGGCCGCGAGGAGATGCTGCTCGTCGAACCGATGCCGCGCAACACCGCCGCCGCCATCGCGCTCGCCGTCGCGCAGGCCGATGCCGATACGCTGTTGCTCGTGATGCCGAGCGACCATGTGATTGCCGACGTCGCGGCGTTTCACGCCGCCATCGGCAAGGGCGTGCGGCTCGCACAACAGGACTGGCTCGTCACCTTCGGTATTACGCCCGACCGCCCCGAAACCGGCTTCGGCTATATCGCCGCCGGCAGCCCGCTTGGCGAAGATGGCTTTGCGGTCGACCGGTTCGTCGAAAAGCCGCCGCTCGCCGATGCCGAGGCGATGCTGGCGGCGGGCGGATATAGCTGGAACGCCGGCATTTTCCTGTTCCGCGCCGGCCGGATGCGCGACGCGATGCTGACGCATTGCCGCGCGATCTTCGAAGCGGCCGACAAGGCGCTCGCGGCGGGGATGCGCGATGGCGATGCCGTCTATGCCGACGCCATCGAATTCGCCAGAGCGCCGTCCGACTCGATCGATTATGCCGTGATGGAAAAGGACGATCGCGTCGCAGTGGTCCCCGCCGCGATGGGCTGGTCCGATCTCGGCAACTGGCACACGATCCACGCGCTCGCCGAAAAGGACGGCGCCGACAATGCCGTCACCGGCGACGCCTTTCTGCACGAAAGCCGCGGCAATCTGGTCCGCGCCGGCAACAAGCGCGTGTCGATCCTCGGCATGAACGATATCGCGGTGATCGTCGACGGCGACGATATCTTGATCATCCCGCTCGAACGGTCGCAGGAGGTCCGCGCCGCCGCGAAGGCGCGCGAATAGAGCGCCGCGACATCAAGCGCTTGCACCAGCGGCGTCTTGCTATAACAGTACACCTATGAGGCGCGGGCCGAGGGCCCCGCCAAGCTCGTTTCCGGGAGATCCAACATGCTCGAACGTCGTACTCTGCTGGCCGCTGCGGCGGCCTCCTCGCTGCTCGCGGCCATGCGCTCGCCCGCGCAGGCGGCGCTCGCGGCGCCCGACGGCGAGGGCGCGAAGCTCACCGCGCTCTACGAGCGCATCTACAACATGCTCGTCGATCAGGACCCCGAATTCGCGACGGCGCTCGGACTCGACAAGGGCGAGCGTGCGGCGGCAAAATCGAAGCTCGCCGACCGTTCGCCCGCCGGGATCAAGCGCGGGCAGGATCTCTATCGCCTCGGGCTCAAGGAACTGCAGGCGATCGACGCGTCGAAACTGTCGGGGATGGACCTCGTCAACTACGACACCTTCCGCGGTCCGTGGGAAGATTATGTCAAGGCTTACGACAGCTTCTCCTACGGTCTTCATAGCTGGCCCGAACCGCATCCGGTGACCCAGCTCAGCGGCACCTATCGCTCGATCCCCGACTTCCTCGTCAACCAGCACAGCATCGCGAACGCCGCCGATGCCGAGGCCTATCTGGCGCGCTGCATCGATTTCGCCGCGCAGCTCGACAATGAGACGGGGCGGATCAAGGACGACCATGCCGCGGGCATCATCCCGCCCGATTTCGTCATCGACCGCACGCTGAACCTGTTCGAGAGCATCATGGCACCCGCCCCCGACGCCAATGTGCTGACGAAGAATATCCAGGCGAAGACGGCCGAAATCCCCGGCGACTGGGCCAGCCGCTGCGCCGCGATCATCAAGGACAAAATCTATCCGGCGATGCAGCGGCAGGCCGGCGAGCTCCGCGCCGTCCGCCCGCGCGCGACGCACGACGCCGGCGTCTGGCGCCTGCCCAAGGGCGACGAATATTATGCCTATGCGCTGCGCTATGCGACGACGACCGGCATGTCGGCCGAGGAGGTCCACAAGCTGGGGCTCGATCGTATGGCCGAGCTGTCGGCGCGCGCCGATGCGATCTTCAAGGAACAGGGGATGAGCAAGGGCAGCGTCGCCGAACGGATGCGCGCGCTCGGCAAGGACCCGCGCTTCATCTATCCGAACACCGACGCCGGCAAGGCCGAGCTGATCGCCAAGCTCAACGAGCAGATCCAGGAAATGCAGCGCCGCCTGCCCGAAGCCTTCGGCCGCCTGCCGAAAGCCAAATGCGACATCCGCCGCGTACCGCCGGAGATCGAGGCGGGCGCGCCGGGCGGCTATTACCAGATCCCCGCGCTCGACGGCTCGCGCCCCGGCGCTTATTATATCAACCTGCGCGATACCGCGGAAAATCCGTCGTGGACGCTGCCGACGCTGACCTATCACGAAGCGACGCCCGGCCATCACCACCAGATCGCGCTCGCGCAAGAGGCCGAAGGCATCCCGAGCCTCCGCCGCCTTCCCGCCTATTCGGTCTATACCGAAGGCTGGGGGCTCTACGCCGAACAGCTCGCCGACGAAATGGGCGTCTATGCCAGCGACCCGTGGGGCCGCCTCGGCTATCTGCAAAGCTATATGTTCCGCGCCGCACGCCTCGTCGTCGACACCGGGCTCCACCATTATCGCTGGAGCCGCGAGAAGGCGATCCAATATTATAACGAGGCACTCGGCACCCCCGAGGGATCGAACGTTACCGAGATCGAACGCTATTGCGTCTGGCCGGGCCAAGCGACGAGCTACATGGTCGGGCAGACAAGCTGGGTCCGCATCCGCGAAACGGCGAAGGCGGCGCTCGGCGACAAATTCGACCTCCGCGGCTTCCACGACACCGCGCTGTCGGCAGGCGCGATGCCGATCGAGGTGCTCGAATCGGTGATCGAACGATGGACGGCGGGGCTGAAGGCCTGACTTTCCCATTCCTCCCTGTCGCGCAGCGATGGGGAGGGGGACCGACCGCAAAGCGGTTGGTGGAGGGGCCGCAACGGTGCGCCAAATGCCCCTCCGTCAGCGCTTCGCGCTGCCACCTCCCCATGCCTGCGGCACAGGGAGGATCAGAGAACGTCCAGGCATCGCTCAAGATATTTGCTTATGCTGTGTTGGCCCTGTAATACGGGGCGGTAGATGCTGTTTTTTCGCCGCCCCGCCGCCCCCCAGCCCGAGCCCGTTCCGGCCGGCATCCCGCCCTTTCCGGATGCCGCGCAGCCTGCGCCCGCCGCGCCGCTGTCACCGCGCCGCAAGTGGCTGCGCCGCATCTCGCGCGGTTTCGCGGTCTTTTCGATCCTCTTCATCCTGCTTGTCGGCTGGCTCGCGATCACCGCGCCGCTGTCGAAATCGCTCGAACCGATCGCGCCGCCGCAGATCACCCTGCTCGCCTCCGACGGCACGCCGATCGCGCGCATGGGCGCGGTCGTCGACACGCCGGTCAAGGCCGCCGACCTGCCGAAACATGTCACCGGCGCGTTCCTCGCAATCGAGGACCGGCGTTTCTACACCCATTGGGGGGTCGATCCGCGCAGCATCGCGCGGGCGGTGTGGAGCAATGTCACCGGCGGCCGCACGCAGGGCGGCAGCACGATCACCCAGCAGCTCGCCAAATTCACCTTCCTGACCCCGAAACGCACACTGGGGCGCAAGGCGCGCGAAGCACTGATCGCCTTCTGGCTCGAAGCCTGGCTGAGCAAGGACGAGATTCTCGAACGCTATCTTTCCAACGCCTATTTCGGCGACAACACCTATGGCCTGCGCGCCGCGTCGATGCATTATTTCCATCGCCAGCCCGAAAAGCTCACCCCGGCGCAGGCGGCGATGCTCGCGGGGCTGGTGCAGGCGCCGTCGCGCCTCGCGCCGACGCGCAACCCCGATCTCGCGAAGAAACGCATGGAGCTCGTCGTCGATGCGATGGTCGACACCGGCTATCTGACCGCCGGCGAGGCGAAGGCGATCCGTTCGCCGCGCCTCGACGTCCGCACGAAGGGCGCGCTGCCGACGGGAACCTATTTCGCCGACTGGGCGCTGCCCGAGGCACGCAAGCTCAGCGACGTCGGCTATGCGCGCCAGACGATCCGCACGACGCTCGATTCCCGATTGCAGGCCGCCGCCCGCCGCGCAATCAACGGCGCCAGCCTCGGCAAGGCGCAGGTCGCGCTCGTCGCGATGCGCCCGAATGGCGAGGTCGTCGCGATGGTCGGCGGACGCGATTACGCCGATTCCCCGTTCAACAGGGTGACGCAGGCGCGGCGCCAGCCGGGATCGACCTTCAAGCTGTTCGTCTATCTCGCCGCGCTCCGCGCCGGCTGGGAGCCCGGCGATACCATCGCCAACGGCCCGATCGAAACCGGCTCCTACCGCCCGAAAAATGCCGGCGACGCTTATTCGAAGACGATCACGCTCGAGGATGCCTTTGCCTCGTCGAGCAACGTCGCCGCGGTCCGCCTGCTCCGCGAGGTCGGCGACGACAAGGTGATCGACATGGCGCGCGACCTTGGCGTCACCGCGCCGCTCGCCAGCGGCGATCCCAGCCTTGCGCTCGGCACGTCGAGCATGACGCTGCTCGAACTCACCGCCGCCTATGCCGGCGTCGCAGCGAACGCCTACCCGGTCGCCCCGCATGCGTTCAAGGCCGAGGAGCCGGGGTGGTTCGAGCGCTTTTTCTCCGGCCCCGCCAGCTTCCGCTCGGGCGTGCACGAGGACATCGAGAAAATGCTGCGTGCCGCGGTCAATCGCGGCACCGGCCGCGCGGCGCGGCTGCCGCAGGCCAATTTCGGCAAGACGGGGACCAGCCAGGACAATCGCGACGCGCTGTTCGTCGGCTATGCCAACGGGCTTGTCGTCGGCGTGTGGGTCGGCAACGACGATAATTCGCCGCTGAAGGGCGTGTCGGGCGGCGGCGTGCCGGCGCGCATCTGGCGCAGCTTCATGACCGACGCCAGCGGCGCGAAAAAGCGCCCCGCCCCTGCGGCGAAGAACCCCGCCGGCCCGGTCGAACCGCTCGACATTCCCGACATCGGCGCCATTCCGGTGGGCGAGACGACGCGCGTCGGCGTACAGGACGGCAACGCGGTGATCTCGACCGAAATCGGCGGGACACGCATCGACCTGAAACTGCCGCTGGGCGAAAACCGGCCGGCCGAAACCCCGCCGCCAGCGCCGGCGCCGCCACCCCAGCCAGCGCAACGCGAATAGTGCCGCTCGCGGTCCGGGCAACGGAGCTGTCGGCTTTGGGGTGGGAAGCGGACGTCCGCCCGTTTTGTGCACCCCGGCGAAGGCCGGGGTCCAGAGTGTTGGAAAGCCAGCGTCGCGCACTGGTGCTCTGGACCCCGGCCTTCGCCGGGGTACACGCCAGCCATGCCCGCAATCGCTCGAAGCCCGCCGCTTCCCACTCTTCGTCATCCCGGGCTTGACCCGCGATCCGCCTTCCTTCTTTCGACGTCGGATCAAATAAAAGACAGGCCCCGGGTCAAGCCCGGGGTGACAGATGTGGTTTAGGCTAATGTAGCGTTTCGACCGCAACCGGCCACGTCTCACAACATTCGCTTCCCGCCGCTACGCCGTCGCCACTCTTCGCTCGTCGAGCCGCACCACATGAACGCGATTCCGGCCTTCGGCCTTGGCCTGGTAGAGTGCCCGGTCGCACTGTTTGAGTAGCTCGACAGGGCCGACATCGGCGAGTTCGGGCGCGACGACGCTTCCGCAACTGATCGTCAGCATCGGGCCCGCCGGCGACCCCCGATGGGCGATCTGCCGTTTCGCGAGTTCCGCGATGATATGGTCGAGGATCGGTTCGGGCTCGTCGACGCCGGGCAGCATCAACAGATATTCGTCGCCGCCGTAGCGCGCCGCGAGATCATAGGGGCGCCGCGCCACCGACTGCAAGATATCGGCCACCGCCTTCAGCGCCTCGTCGCCGCGCACATACCCTTCGGCATCGTTGTACAGTTTGAAATGGTCGACATCGATCATCGCGAGCGTCAGCGGCTCGCCGGTTCGCGTCGCATGAAAACAGGCCTTCGTCAGCTCTTCGTCGAGCCGCCGCCGGTTGGCGAGGCCGGTCAGCGGATCTTCGCGCGTCTGCTGTTCGAGCCGCGCCGTCGCATGCTGCACATCGGTGACGTCGACGACGAAGCCGACCGCCCGCACCGGCAGGCCAGCGTCGTCCGAGACGACCGACGCGGTCGAACGGATCCAGCGTATCTCCCCGTCGGGCCGGACGATGCGGAAGACGATGCCATAATTGTCCGCACTGTCGGAGATCCTCCTCGCCGCCTGATGGACTTCGGTCGCGCGGTCGGCGTCGTCGGGGTGGATGAAGCCGCGAAATTCGGCAATCGACCGGACCGGACGCGCGGGATCGCGGCCCATGATGCGATACCATTGCGGGTCGCACTGCATCGCATCGCGGGCGATATCATAGTCCCAGATGCCCAGCCCGCCGACCGCCGCCGCGATCGCCAGCCGCTCGTGCGCCGCACGCAGGTCGGCGGTGCGATCGTCGGTGCTCTCGGCCTCGGCCACGTCCAGCGCTACACCGAGGAACAGCTTGCGGTCGTCGACGACCTGACAGGTCAACCGGACCTCGACCGGAAAGCGCGATCCATCCTTGTGGACCGCGACGTCGCGATAGCTCATCGACAGGCCGGCGCGTGCCGCCTGCCAGGTCGCCAGATTGGCTTCCTTCGCCTCGCCGCCCGAAATGTCGAGGATCGACATGCCCAGCAGCTCATCGCGGGTATAACCGAGGTCGGCACAGCAACGCTCGCTGAGATCGAGCAGGCGCCCGGTTTCGTCATGGACGAAAAAGCCGTCGGGAACGCCCTCCAACAGGGTTCGGAAGCCTTCGGCGCTGATCTTGTTCAATGTCCGACCTCATCCACGAATCGGCATATGGTGGCAGTTTTCAAGCCGTTCCACCAGTCTCGGCGACAAGCTTCGTTCAAATCCCCCGGTGTTGCAGCCCGTTGCTATTCAGCGCTAGTCGCCCGCGAAATCGAACGCGCTCACCCCGCGCTCTCCTTCGCGGAAGCGCAGCGGCCGACCGAGCGGCGGCATCGAACGCTGGACGCAGCCGTTGCGCGTGCAGCGGCGGCAACCAAGACCGATCGGCGTGGCAGGCGACCGCATCAGGTCGATCCCGCGTGCGGCGATCAGCGGCGCGGCGACCTTCGCATCGACGCCGACACACACCGCAAAGCGCGCGGGCGTGCCGCTGCCCGTCGCGCCGGGTGCCGCGACCGAGCGCGACTGGGTGAACCACCGCGATCCGTCCTCCAACTCGACAAGATCGGCGACGACCTCTCCCGGCCGCGCGAACGCATCATGGACGCCCCACAGCGGGCAACGCGCATCGCCATCGACCAGCGGCGACTGGCTGGCGCCGGCATAGCGCTTGCTCCCCTGCCCGGCGCGATCGATGCGCAACATGAAGAAGGGCAGCCCGCGCGCGCCGACGCGCTGGAGCGTGGTCAGCCGATGCGCCACCTGCTCATAGCCGGCGCCGAAACGGCGCTGGAGCAGCAGCAGATCGTAACCGGTCGCGTCGCATGCGCGGAGGAAGCGGCCGTAGGGCATCATCAGCGCCGCGGCGAAATATTGGATCAGGTGGCGTTCGAACAGCCGCGCCGCGGCGTTTTCGGCAAATTCGGCGCCGGCGACGAGCGCGTCGATCTCGTCCTTCGCCTCGATCTGGGCAAGCGTCGCCGCCGCCTGGAAGGTGCGCGAAGCGGGACGCAGCAGTTCGTTCAGCATCAACTGCCGCGCATGCCAGTCGAGCCAGCGGAGGCGGTCGGGCATCACGTCGCTCGGCAGGATGCGGATACCGAGCTGGTGGCGCGTGCGCAGCCGCTCCGAAATCGTGCCGTACAGGTCGCCGCCCGCAAGGCGCAGTTCGTCCGCCAGTTCCTCGGCGCGCGCGTCGAGATCGGGGAAATGGTTGCGCCATTTCTCGATCGCGCGGCGCACCGCGGCAACTTCGGGCGCATCGCCTTGCGCTTCGGCGCGGCCCTCGGGTGCGGCATCGAACAGCCGCGCAAAGGCCGCGGCGGTCGCGGGCGCGCTTTGCAGCCATTCCTCGACCTCCTGCGCCCCGATGCCGAGATCGGCGAAGCGCGGATCGGCGAGCCGCCGCCGCAGCCCGGCGATGCCCCCGGGCAGGTCCTCGGCGCCAAGCTTTGCGGCGTCGAAACCGAAGCGTTCGGCGAGCTTGACGATCACCGTGGCGGAAAGCGGCCGCTGGCCATGCTCGATCAGGTTGAGGTAGCTTGGCGAAATGGCGAGCGCCTCGGCCATCGCCGCCTGCGTCATCCCCGCCTCGCGGCGCACCTTGCGCACCGCCGGCCCCGCAAACACCCGCCGCTCTGCCATATTTGTAACTTTCTTTACTAATTTACACGCATTTTTACACCTACACGCTATATTTCACAAATATTATTGACAAAGCTTTTCACTTTGCGCGGCACTTTCGCCAACTTCCACCCATCACCTCCTCACAAGGATCAAGACGATGGGTTATCAGGAAGACATGGCGCAGGCGGGCCGCCTCATCCGCGATTACGACGGCACGTGGGACGGCATCAGCGGCGAAAGCGTCGCCCGCATGCGCGCCCAGAACAAGTTCCGCACCGGGATCGACATCGCCCGCTATACCGCGCGGATCATGCGCGCCGACATGGCGGCCTATGACGCCGACCCTGCGAACTACACCCAGTCCTTGGGCTGCTGGCATGGCTTCATCGCGCAGCAGAAGATGATTTCGGTCAAGAAGCATTTCGGCACCGTCAAGGGCCGCTACATCTATCTGTCGGGCTGGATGATCGCGGCGCTGCGCAGCGAATTCGGGCCGCTGCCCGACCAGTCGATGCACGAAAAGACCAGCGTTCCGGCGCTGATCGAGGAAATCTACACATTCCTGCGTCAGGCCGACGCCCGCGAACTCGGCATGCTGTTCCGCGACCTCGACGCCGCGCGCGCCGAGGGCGACGAACTCAAGGCCAAGCAGGTGCAGGCCGCAATCGACAATCATGAAACGCACGTCGTGCCGATCATCGCCGATATCGACGCGGGCTTCGGCAACGCCGAGGCGACGTACCTCCTCGCCAAGAAGATGATCGAGGCCGGCGCCTGCGCGCTGCAGATCGAAAACCAGGTCTCGGACGAAAAGCAGTGCGGCCACCAGGACGGCAAGGTCACCGTGCCGCACGAGGATTTCATCGCGAAAATCCGTGCCTGCCGCTACGCCTTCATGGAACTCGGCGTCGAGGACGGCATCATCGTCACGCGCACCGACAGCCTCGGCGCGGGTCTCACCAAGCAGATCGCCTTCTCGAAGGAGGCCGGCGACCTTGGCGACCAGTATAACAGCTTCCTCGATTGCGAAGAGGTCACCGGCGCGGGAAACCCCGGCGACGTCCTGATCAACCGCGACGGCAAGCTGATGCGCCCGAAGCGCCTGCCCTCGAACCTCTATCAGTTCCGTCCCGGAACCGGTGAGGACCGCTGCGTGATGGACTGCATCGCCAGCCTTCAGAACGGGGCCGACCTGCTCTGGATCGAAACCGAAAAGCCGCACATCGAACAGATTGCCGGCATGGTCGACCGCATCCGCGAAGTCGTTCCCAATGCGAAGCTCGCGTACAATAACTCGCCCAGCTTCAACTGGACGCTGAACTTCCGCCAGCAGGTGTTCGACGCGTGGGAGAAGGAAGGCAAGGACGTCAGCGGCTATGACCGCGCCAAGCTGATGAGCGTCGATTATGACGGCACGGAACTGGGCGAAGAGGCCGACAACCGCATTCGCACTTTCCAGCGCGACGCGGCGAAGCGGGCGGGCATCTTCCACCACCTGATCACGCTGCCGACCTATCACACCGCGGCGCTCAGCACCGACAATCTCGCCAAGGAATATTTCGGCGACGAAGCGATGCTCGGTTACGTCAAGGGCGTCCAGCGCGCCGAAATCCGTCAGGGCATCGCCTGCGTGAAGCACCAGAATATGTCGGGCAGCGACATCGGCGACGACCACAAGGAATATTTCGCCGGCGAAGCGGCCCTCAAGGCTGCAGGCAAGGACAATACGATGAACCAGTTCGCCGCCTGATCCCGAATTGGCACGGGGCATTATGGCCCCGCGCCTCCCGAGCTTTCCTGGGGAGGAAAGCCTGTCCGTCGGAAGCCTCCGGGCCTCCGGCGGACATTTTTTGGTGCACCGCAGACGAATTCGTAAAGAAACTTGTCGGTTTGGCCCTTGTCAGAACGCGGGGCTTGTGAAATTATGTTGCAATGCACAACGAATTTATCCCGGCGGCGGCCAGCGCATGAGCGATACCCGCCTCAAGATGATGGAAGCCATCGCGCGGCGGCGAAAGGTCACCGCCCAATATAATGGCAACCAGATGCTGCTTGCCCCGCACCTGATGTTCGAGCGGCGCGGCGACCTGTTCGTCAGCGCCCTCAACCTCAGCAAGAACTGGCGTTCGGCCGACGACTGGCGCCTCGGCTATTTCAAGCTCGACGGCCTTGCCGCGACCGAGGTGCAGGAGGAGGGTTTCGACCCGCTCCCCACCTATGAGGCGGTGCCGCCGCACGAAGAGGACACGCTGGTTCTCGCGATCTGAGGGGCGGACACGCGAAGGCCCGCCCCTCTTTGCGGGCGCGATCGCTACATCGGCAGCGCCGCCTTGCCTTCTTCGCGCGTCTTGACCAGCGACCAGATCACCCCGCCCGCGATCAGCGCTACGGTAACGCCGAGGCTGACGAGCGGCGGGAATTTATCGCCGCCCAGCACGAAGTCGGCGACGAAGATCTTGGACCCGATGAAGACGAGCACCAGCGCAAGCGCATATTTGAGATAGTGGAAGCGGTGGACCATCGCCGCGAGCGCGAAATAGAGCGCGCGCAGGCCGAGAATCGCCATGATGTTCGATGTGTAGACGATGAAGGTGTCGGTGGTGATCGCAAAGATCGCCGGCACGCTGTCGACCGCGAACACGAGGTCGGCGAGATTGATCACCACCAGCGCGAGGAACAGCGGCGTCGCCGCGAGCACCAGCTTGCCCGTCTTCGTGTCGGGCACACGGACGAAGAATTTCTCGCCATGCAACTCGCTGGTGATCGGAATGTGCCGCGAAAGCCATTTGACGACGGGGTTGCCCGCAACGTCCATCGGCTTTTCGCCCGCGAACAACATCTTCACGCCGGTAAAAACGAGGAAGGCGGCGAAGACATAGAGCAGCCAGCCATATTCGGTGACCAGCGCCGCTCCGCCCGCGATCATGATCCCGCGCAGCACGATCACCGCGACAATGCCCCAGAGGAGCGCGCGATACTGATAGCGCGGCGGGATCGCGAAGGTCGCGAAGATCAGCGAGATGACGAAGATATTGTCGATCGACAGCGCCTTCTCGATGAAGAAGCCGGTGAAATATTGGAGACCGGCCTCGCCGCCCTTCGCGGCCCAGATCCAGCCGCCGAATGCCAGCGCGATACCGATATAGAGGGTGGAGAGCTTCAGGCTCTCCTTGATACCCATTTCCTTGTTTTCCTTGTTCAATATGCCAAGGTCAAAGGCGGTCAGCAGGGCCACGAGCGTGATGAAGGCGAGCCAGAACCAAGCCGGGGTACCCAGCCAGTCGGCGAAAAGAAAATCCATGATGACGATCCCTGAAACGCGCCGAACGCGCCGCCCTTTCAAGCAGCGCGTCCCGACGACGGTTATATCGGCTTAAAAGGCAAGCACGGGCCGCGGCGACAGCGCCGCGAGCCGACGCTTCACAGCAAGCTTGAGCGTCTTGAGCCGGAGCAGGCGGAACGGGTCGGCACCGCGCCGGCGCTGCTCGTGGCGCGCGGCATCGTCGAGCTGGCGATGCAGGACGGTCAACCGGTAGAGGTTGGGATTATATGTCAAGAAAAGGGCCTCCTGATTGAAAATCAAGCAGGTGACGCCGATGCAAGGACCCCGGTTCAGGGGGGAGGAGGGCCGCAGAGCATCGGTGTCACCCGATGCGGTCCGACATCACGTGGCAGGAAAAATCCTGCCGACGCCAGAGGGGCCCGGCCCGCACAACGACTATTTAGGAAATCGACGCAGCACTTGCAAGTCCCCGGCACGCGCGGCACCTTCGCGCCGGGCTTACCACAAGGAATATATTGCCATGTCCGTCCTTATCGACCGCGACGGTCCCGTCCTGATCGTCACGATCGACCGCCCCGGAAAGCGCAATGCCGTCGATCCGGATACCGCGAGCGCGCTTCGCGGAGCCTTCGCCGCCTTTGCCGAGGACGCAACGGCGCGCGTCGCGATCCTGACCGGCAGCGACGGACATTTCTGCGCGGGCTTCGATCTCCGCGCGGTCGGCACGTCGCGTTACGATCCCGACGGCCCCGGTCCGATGGGACCGACACGGATGCTGCTCGAAAAGCCTGTCATCGCCGCGGTCGAGGGGCATGCCGTCGCCGGCGGGCTCGAACTCGCGCTTTGGTGCGATCTTCGCGTTGCCGCGGCGAGCGCGGTCTTCGGCGTCTATTGCCGGCGCTGGGGCGTCCCGTTGATCGACGGCGGCACCGTTCGCCTGCCGCGTATCGTCGGGCAGGGCCGCGCGCTCGACATGATCCTGACCGGCCGGCCGGTCGCCGCCGACGAAGCGCAGCGTATCGGCCTCGCCGACCGGCTGGTCGCCGACGGCGAAGCACTGTCCACGGCAGTCGAACTTGCCAAACAGATCGCCGCCTTTCCGCAGCTCTGCATGAACAGCGACCGGTTGAGCGCCTATCGCCAGTGGGATTTCGATATCGACGGCGCCCTCGCGCACGAAGCCCGCGCCGGGGTGGCGCCGCTGCGCGAAGGCGCCGCGGCGGGCGCCAGACGCTTTACCGAAGGCGCCGGACGCAGCGGCAGCTTCGCCGCTTTCAAAGGGGACTGACGATGAAAGCAATCAGGATAACGATCGCGGCCGCGCTGCTCGCGCTGCCGCTGCCAGCGCTGGCGCAGGCTCCCGACCTTCCTGCCGCCATCTACACCGATCCGCCCGCCGACAAGGCGCATCCCGCAGCAATGGAGGTCGTCCACATCCCGAGCGGCGGCGTCGAAATCAACGGCGTCGTCTATATTCCGGCGGGTGCCGGCCCGCACCCGGCGGTGATCCTTTGCCATGGCCTGCCCGGCAATGAGAAAAGCCTCGACCTGGCGCAGGCGATGCGCCGCGCGGGCTGGACGGTGATCACCTTCAACTATCGCGGCTCATGGGGCAGCCCCGGTCAATATCGCTTCGGACAGAACCTTGAGGATGCCGACGCTGTCCTCGCCTTTGCGCGCGATCCCGCCAACGCGGCGAAGCTGCGCATCGACCCCGAACGTCTCGTCATCATGGGGCACAGCATGGGCGGTTGGGTCAGCGCGTTGACCGCAGCCAAGGACAAGAAGCTGCTCGGCGCCGCGATGATTTCGGCCGCGAATCTCGGCGCCTTCGGCCAGATGCCGCGCGAGCAGCTTGCCGCCGGGATGAAGGCCAATGGTCAGGAGGCGCTCGCCGGCACTTCGCCCGAGATAATGGCCGACGAACTGATCGCAAAGGGCGACGCCTTCGACTTCCTGAAAGCCGCGCCCGCGCTGACGAACACCAGCCTGTTCATTCTCTCCTCCGACGACGGCCTCGCTCCCGGAACCGATGCGCTGGCTGCAAATATCCGTGACAGTGGCGGAACAAAGCTGAGGACGCTGCACGTCGCAACGGACCATAGCTGGTCGGATGCCCGCGTGCGGTTGCAAACGGAGGTTTTGCGATGGCTCGAAACCCTGAAGACCAGAGAATGAACCGCCGCTACGCCGCTGCAACCGCCGCGCATTCATCGACGTCCCTGGCCAGGCAGGCTGATCGACAATAGATGCGCCATCGTCGCGCAATGCCCGGCCGGGGAGTCAGACCGCGGTCAACCGATCCGGTTGAAATGCGTCGTTTCCAGTTTTTGACGATTGTCGCTCGACCACACAATCGTTTCGGTCATGGATTTCAGATCCTTGGCAACGGTATAGACTCGCGTCGACACCCGCGCGCCGCCCTTCCCCAATGTCATGACCAATGTGTCCGGCGCCGGTTGGCGCAAGGCAACGCTGTCGATGAAATCCATGTTGCCGGTGATCGGCACGGGGACGCCATCAAGGGCGGCCGTCGATTCCGAATGCCTGATGGAGCCGTCCGGCGCGACGATTTCGACGCGCGTCGTCCATTTGCCATCTTGCGATGCGCGGAACGTCATCGTCACCCGTTGCGGCCGTTCTTTCTCCGGCATGAGCGATGCGTCGAGCGACCAGCTTCCGACCAGCGGTAACTGACTGGATGCGGCGCTGTAAACGGCGTTCGCCGTTCCGGCCTGATCGGTGGAGGGCGCGGCTGCGACCATCAATCCAGCGGCAGCCATGGGTATTGCGAATAGCATGACGATCATTCCTTTCGAACCGCGAACCCCTATGGTTGCGGTGTGCGCCACGTCCTTCACGGTGGAACGCGATCTCGAAAGATCGATATTTTCGTCACAAGTTTTTTGGCGGTCGAGAAGGCGCGCCAATTCGCGGCTGCTGCCGACGCCCGTCTTGCGCCGGGCGGAGCGCAAACGTTCATTAATCGACGTTTCCGAACGGCCTAGCCGCGCTGCGATGGTTTTTACGGTATGCCCCGCGACCAACAGGCGCAGAACTTCCATTTCCCGGTCGGTGAGGAAGGCAGAAACACCGGAAGCGGGTTCATCGGCAGACATGTCTTTTGCTCACCACAGCCTCACGAACAGGTCCATCCCAATTTATTTGGGAAACGGAGGCGCGCCAGGTCGAGCATCTAGAGAAGCGACGGAAGGCTGCCATCCAACCTCGTCATGCTGAACTTGTTTCAGGATACATGGCGTGAACTCCGATCCAGTGCTGCTCCGAAGGAGACGGCAGGCCATGGACCCTGAAACAAGTTCAGGGTGACGAAGTAAGAAACGGCAAACATCGGCCGTCAGCAGACGATCCCTATTTCTTCGCCATCAGCTTCATCGCCATCGAGGTCAGCGCTTCGGTCGCGGTCGAGATCACCGCGGGCGCATCGGGCGCCCAGAAGGGCGAGTGCAGGCTCGGCAGGGTGCGGCCTTCCTTTTTCGCCGCGTCATACTCGGCCTGCGGCACACCCCCGACCCAGACGATCAGGCCCTTCACATCCTTGTGTTCGTCGCGCGAAAAGCGGCTGAAATCCTCGCCGCCCATGACCGGCGGCATTTTCACGACGCGCTCCTCGCCGAAACCTGTCTTCAGATAGGCCGCCATCTCTTCGGCAAATTCGGGCGTGTTGTACGTCGCGGGCGTATATTCATCCTTTTGCACCGACACGACGGGCATGCGATCGTCGGGAATGCCCGCCGCGATCGCCTCGCCCTTGGCGATGCGGGCGATCCCGTCCAGCAGATGCTCGCGCACCTCGTCGGTGTAGCTGCGCACCGTCAGTTGCAACCGCGCTTCGTCCGAAATGATGTTGTGCTTGGCACCCGCGTGGAAACTGCCGACCGTCACCACCGCGCTGTCGAGCGGGCTGATCTCGCGCGAGACGAGCGTCTGGAGCGCCCCGACGATCCGGCTTGCGAGCACGATCGGATCCTTCGTCGTCTGCGGATAGGCGCCATGGCCGCCGAGCCCCTTCACCAATATGTCGACGCTGTCGACGTTGGCGAGCGCATAGCCCGGCGTGTAGCCGATCTTGCCTGCCGGAAACTGCGCCGCGTCGTGAAAGGCGAGCGCATATTGCGGCTTCGGAAAGCGCTTGTAGAGGCCGTCGGCGAGCATCATCCGCGCCCCCGCGCCGCGTTCCTCGGCAGGCTGGCCGATCATCACCAGCGTGCCCGACCAGTTCGCCTTTTTCGCCGCCATCAGCCGCGCGACGCCGATCCACGCGGTCATATGCGTGTCGTGGCCGCACGCGTGCATCACGCCCGTCTCGACGCCCTCCTTCGTGGTGACGCGTACTTTCGACGCGCCGTGAAGCCCGGTCTGCTCGGTCACCGGCAGCCCGTCCATATCGGCGCGGACCATCACCACCGGCCCGGGGCCGTTTTTCATCACGGCAACGACGCCCGTTCCGCCGACCTTTTCCGTCACCTCGAAACCCAGCTTGCGCGCCTCGGCGGCGAGGATGCCCGCCGAGCGCACCTCCATGAAGCTGAGTTCGGGATTGGCGTGCAGATCCTTGTAGATCGTCATCAGCGACGGCATCTGCTTTTCCACGTCGCTGCGCAGCGTCTGCGCCGCCGCAGGCATGGCCAAAGCCAGCGCCGCCGCGCCGGTCCACAAAATCCGCATCCTTATTCCCCTGCTTTTCGTCAGCCCGCCGGGACCAGTTCGATCACGTCGAGCAAGGATTCATAGGCCGGCGCCGGCAGCACGAGCCGCCAGCGGTTGTCGCCGACCCGTTCGACCAGCCCCGCCATGTCGCGCATCCGGTCGCTGCCGTAGTTGACCGGCAGACTCTCGTCGCCAAGTTCGAGGGTACCGAGAAATATCTGGCGGTTCAGATTGTCGGGGAAGATCAGCCCCACCGGGCGCTGCGATCCGGTGAGCTTGACGAGGCTGTAAAGCCCCTGCTCGGCCGCGACGCGGCAGCGGAACCAGTCATAGGCAATGTAACCGAGCCCGCCGCGCCCCTGCGTGCCGAGCTTGATCGTGCGGCACCTGTACTCGCCTGCCGGCAGGTGCGGGTTGGGCAAGGCGGCCGTCGGCTGCAGCAGGACGCCCTCGCGCTGGACGGCGCCGCCAAATCCCTTGGCGCGCGCGTCGGCGAGCGCGGCTTCCCAGCTCGAATACCAGCCGCGGACGCGTCCCTTGTCCTGTTCGGTCGCGGTCGCACGCCATGTGCCGGCATCGGATGGCTGCACGGGCGCGTCGGCCGCCGAGGGCGGCTGCGACGGCACCGTCTGACAGGCGCCAAGGCATAGCCCGAGCGCAAGGGTGGATATCGATGTGGCGCGACCCCGCATGGTCCGTCTCTCCCGGTCCGGTTCGTCTTAACCATAGGAGGACGAACGGGAATGCTCAAGGCTGCAACAAATCTATAGCTTTGCCGCAGGTCCCTATGCCGCCGTCCAGCCGCCATCGACGCTGAGGTTCGCGCCGGTGATATTTGCCGCCTCATCGCGGGTCAGGAAGGATGCAAGTGCCGCGACCTGTTCGACGGTAACGAACTGCTTGGTCGGCTGGCCGGCGAGCAGCACATCGTTGATCACCTGCTCGCGCGTCATCTTGCGCGCCTTCATCGTGTCGGGAATCTGGTTTTCGACCAGCGGCGTCCAGACATAGCCAGGACTGATGCAATTCACCGTGATGCCTGCCTCGGCGACTTCGAGCGCGACGGTCTTGGTCAGCCCCGCCAGCCCGTGCTTCGCGGTGACATAGGCCGATTTGAACGGCGAAGCGACGAGCGAGTGCGCCGAGGCAGTGGCGATGATCCGGCCCCATTTCTTCTTGCGCATCCCCGGCACGGCATGACGGATCGTATGGAAAGACGCGGTCAGGTTGAGCGCGATGATCATGTCCCATTTCTCGACCGGGAAATCTTCGACCGGCGCGACGAACTGCATCCCGGCGTTGTTGACGAGAATATCGACGCCGCCCAAATCCTTGTCGGCGCGCGCGAACATGGCTGCAATTTCTTCGGGCTTGGTGAGATCGGCGCCGTCATAAGCGGCCTTGCCGCCGTTCAGCACCTCGAGCGCCGCACGTTCGGCCTCGATCGCCGCCGCGTCGCCAAAGCCATTGATGATGATATTCGCGCCGTCGGCGGCGAGCGCCTTGGCGATGCCGAGCCCGATGCCCGAGGTCGAACCGGTGACGAGGGCGGTCTTGCCTTTGAGGTGCATGGCGTAATCCTTTCGGTGGGGGAGATCAGGAGCCGGCCTTGGGACGGAGGTCGCCCGACTGGACGGCGAAACTGTCGGAGCGCCCTTCGGCGATGCTTTCGGCAAGCAGATGGCCGTCCTTCATCGCGGCCTCGACCGCCGCGCGGCCGAGCGCCCAGTTGACCTCCATCGTCGTGCGCGAAAATTCGAAATCGCGCGCGCCGGTCTGCCAGGCGGGCGGCTGGTGGATGAGCTGAACGACGTTGAGCGCCTTGCAATCGACGATCCGCCGCACCGCCTTCACTTCGGCAAGATCGGCGAACTCGGGCGGCAGCCTGTCGAGCATCCGGTCGATCAGCGCATGCTCCTTGCGCCGCCGCACGAGGCCGTCCGAAATCCGGCGCGTACGGCTGGAAAAACGAATGTCCTTCTCGCGCGACCAGGCTTCTTCCATATCGTGCGGACGCTCGCCGCGCGCCGGAAACAGATCGACCTGAAAGGCGAGCATATCCTCCTTCGCCGCCTCGACGACATGTTCGAGCGGGGTGTTGGATACGAGCCCGCCGTCCCAATACCATTTGCCGTCGATCTCGACCGGCGGCAGCCCGGGCGGCAACGCGCCCGACGCGAGGATATGGCGGGCATCGAGGGTGTCGGATTTCGTATCGAAGTAACGGAAATTCCCCGTCTCCACCTCGACCGCGCCGACCGACAACCGCACCTTGCCGTGGTTCACCCGGTCCCAGTCGACCAGCCGACCCAGCGTTTCGATCAGCGGTGCCGTATCGTAGAAGCTGACCGCAGCGGGGGTCTGCCGCTCGGCAAACGCCGGTGGCGGCCAGCGCGGCGTGAAGAAACCGGGCACGCCGAAAGCCGCGACCTGTCCTGCCGCCGCCCAATGCGTCCATTCGCGAAACAGGTCATTGTCGACGGCTGGCAACTCTGGCAGCGCCGACGATACGCCCTCCCAGAACTCGCGCATCTTGCCGACCGCCTGATCGCGCTCGTTACCGGCGATGATCGCGGCGTTGACCGCGCCGATCGAAATCCCCGCGACCCAGTCGAGTTCGATACCAAGGTCGATCAGCGCCTCATATACCCCGGCCTGAAACGCGCCGAGCGCGCCCCCGCCCTGCAGCACAAGGACGACAAGATCGGGCAGTGGCAAGGCAGCACGGGCAGCGCGGCGGGGCATGGACTCGGGACGATCCTTTGACGCGGGGCCATTTGGTGCACCGCAACACAAGCCTTTGCAAGCTCGCGATGAATCGAAGCGGCGCGAAGCCTCTTCCAATTGCCGCACGCTACTGTCAGAACCGGGACAAACGGACCAATTTCTGGAGTGGCTGAGATGCGTCTCGACGATTATGATCCCGGCGACGATATCCGCGACCTCGGCCGCGGCGGCGGTGGTTTCGGCGGCGGCGGGGGCGGCGGCATAGGCGGCCTCCTCATCGGGCTCCTGCCGATGCTGCTCGGGCGCAAGATGGGCTGCGGCACCCTGCTTCTGATCGGCGCGGTCGCCTTTTTCCTTCTCGGCCCCGGCGCCAACATGTTCAGCAGCGGCGGCAGCAGCGCCGACCCGATGGCCGACAGCCGCGGCGCGCAGGGCGTCGCATGCGACACCGAAGGCGAGCGCTTTGCCTGCAACGTGTTCGGCTCGACCCATCAGGTCTGGGGCAGCCTGATCAGCGGCTATCAGAAGCCGACGCTCAATTTCTATCAGGACGAGAATGAATCGAAATGCGGTGCCGCTCAGGCCGCGATGGGCCCCTTCTATTGCCCGGCCGATCAGGGCGTCTATCTCGACACCAGCTTTTTCAACGAACTCGACCGCAAATTCGGTGCCGCCGGCGATGCCGCGCAGGCCTATGTCGTCGCGCACGAGGTCGGCCATCATATCCAGACGATCAGCGGCATTTCGGAGCAGGTGCGCCGGGCGCAGGCGCGCGGGTCGCAGGCCGACGGCAACGCGCTGCAGGTACGGATGGAGTTGCAGGCCGACTGTTACGCCGGCGTCTGGGCGGCGCGCGCCAAGACTCGCGACGGCCAGCCGGTGATGGAAGCGGGCGACATGGAAGAAGCGATGCGCGCCGCCAATGCGATCGGCGACGATACGCTGATGCGATCCGCAGGGCAGCGTCCCGTTCCCGAAAGCTTTACCCACGGTACCAGCGAACAACGCATGACCTGGCTGCGCCGCGGCCTGCAGACCGGAGATCCGCGCCAGTGCAACGCTTTCGACACGGCTATCTGACGGCCGCGCTCGCGGGGGCCTTCTTCGCGGCATCGCCGGCGTTCGCTGCCACCGTCTATGTCGAGACGGGGCGGCTGATCGATGGCGTGACGAACGAAGTCCGCACCGGCCAGTGCATCACCATCGAAGCGGAGAAGATCAAGGCTGTCGGCGCATGCGGCAAAGCACCGGACGGCGCGACGGTGGTCGATTGGTCGGGCTTCACCGTCCTCCCCGGCCTTATCGATCTTCACACCCACCTCGCCGACCTTGGCCAGAGCGCCGACCTCGCCGCGCCCATGAAGGCCTCGCCCGCCGAAACCGCGCTCGTCGGCGCGCGAAACGCGCGCGTGACCCTCGACGCGGGCTTTACCAGCGTGCGCGACGTCGGCACCTATCGCGGGCTCACCGATGTGACCTTGCGTAACGCGATCGACCGCGGCGACGTACCGGGGCCGCGCATGTGGGTTGCGGGCGCCTATCTCACTATTCCGAAGGGCGGCGGCGAGCTCAACGGCGTCGTCCCGAACGAGCAATTGCCGCCCGACATGCGCCTCGGCGTCGCCGCGACGCCGGAGGAAGCGGCCGCAAAGGTAACTTACCTGCTCGATCACGGTGCCGACTTCATCAAGGCGATCGCGACCGGCGCCGTGCTTGCCATCGGCACCGAACCTGGGGCGCCCGAACTCACCGAGGAACAGCTCCGCGCGATCGTGACGGTGGCGCATGCCCGCGGCAAGAGGGTGACCGCGCATGCCCATGGCGCGATCGGCATCCAGAATGCGATCAACGCGGGGGTCGACAGTATCGAGCATGCCAGCCTCGCCGACGAAGCCACGCTGCAACTTGCGAAAAAGCACGGCACCTGGCTGGTGATGGATATCTACAACGGCACCTACATCGACGAGGAAGGCACGAAGGAAGGCTGGCCGGAAGAATATCTGCGCAAGAATCGTGAAACCACCGATACCCAGCGCGTCGCCTTCCGGCGCGCGGTCGAGCTGGGCGTCAATATCGGCTATGGCACCGACGCGGGGGTCTATCCGCACGGGCTCAACGGCCGCCAGTTCCGCAATATGGTAAAATACGGGATGACGCCGATGCAGGCGATCCGGTCGGCCACCGGCCGCGCCGCCGAGGAAATGGGCCGCGCCGACGTCGGCGCGATCGTTCCGGGGCGCTATGCCGATCTGGTTGCAGTAAGGGCCGATCCGCTCGCCGACATCGGCGTGCTCGAAAAGATCGACCATGTGATGAAGGGCGGCGCCCTCGTCCGTTAGGGGCCGACTTTTTCGCGCGGCCGCCCTTTGCGTTTCGCAGCGGCAACTTTTTTGCCGGCAGCCGCTATTTTTGCCTTCGCCGCGCGCGCGGCGGCATGGGTTTCGGCACGACGCAGCAGCAATGCCAGATCTTCGCGGCTGATATCGAAGGTCTCGCCAAGATCGGCGAGCGCCCCGTCGATATCGTCCATCAACAGGCCGACCGGTTCCTGAGCCACGGCCTTTCCGTCGACCGGCCGGGCTCGGTGCGGATAGCTGTGCCCCGAGAAACGATGGAACAGCATGCCGATCCCGACGAGGATCAGCGAATTGAGCAATACCGGCACCAGAAAGTCGGTCGCATGCCCCGCGAAGCTCTGCCACCCGAGCACGGCGCTCAGTGCCGCGGCACCGCCGGGCGGATGGAGGCAGCGCAGCAGCGACATCATCAGAATTGCGGTCGAAACCGCCAGCGCCGCGGCGAGCGCCGGCTCGGCGACCGCCTGCGCGACGACAACGCCGAAGACAGCCGACAGGAAATTGCCGCCGACGATCGACCAGGGTTGTGCGAGCGGGCTCGCCGGGACTGCGAACAGCAACACGGCCGACGCGCCGATCGGGGCTATCAACCACGGCATCGATGCGGGAAACAGCGCCGCGCACACCGCACCGGCCAGCCCAATGCCGACCAGCGCCCCGATGCTCGCAATCATCCGGTCGCGCAGGCTCGCGCCGGCGAGCAACGGCACGAACAGCTTTTTGGGGAGGGATTTCAATCGGGGCATGCCAGCATCTCTCACGGGAGGCGCGATCCGATGGAGCGCCGCGAAGTTTTTCGCCAGAGAGCTTTGGTTTGCCGGCACCAAGTCCAATTTCGCTCACCAATCGACGATTAAGGTGGTGCGGGAACGAAGCGGTTGATTTTCACAACATGCGGATCGGGGAAAATAAAACGCACTTCGGTGACGATCTGCTGCGGTTCGCCCAGCCACATCACCGCCTCGCCGCCATTTTCCTTCACATGCCATGCCCGAAGATCGCGCAGCGCTGCCCCAATTCGCTCGTCATCGCGACATAAGCCGCTGCGGGTTGAATCCGAACATCGGAAACGAACCGCTGTCGCTTCGAGAGCAAACGACTTGAGCGCCGCGATCAGTTCGACGCCACGCTCGACAGACAATTCGGCGGATAGGCCGAATAGATCGCCAGTTCGCATGGCAGATTTGATGAAAGCGCCACTTCTCTTGACGCATAAGGCGGTCGCATACGCCCAGTTCCGATCCGGCCTTCGATCGGCGACAGAAAACTCGCCGTCCATACCCGGCGCTGACATCCGGATCCTCGCCGTTCAGGGCTTTCCGCCAGTTTCAATTCGACCATCCCAGGAGGGCCAAATGTTTTTTGCTCGCTTATCGCGACGATCGGACGGTGTTCGAATCCCGCAAGGACCAAGTCACCGGCTTTTTCGGTCGACAGCCCCTCGATATCGATCAGTTGCGGTGGAGTAGTTGTTTGGGTCGAAAGCAGGATCGCAAGAATGGCAGAGAGCATGAATTCCGACGTATCGGCCCACATCAGCGTTGGCAATCGGTCCTTGAACCTGCCCGCCGCGCCGCTAAACCGCTTTCATGCGTAACCACCTCCTCCCCAGCGCGATCGCGCTCGCCGCCGCCCTTTCCTCCCCCGCCTTCGCCCGGCCGATGACCGAGGTCGATCTGGCAACGCTGAAACGCGTTGCCGCGCCCGCGGCGTCGCCCGACGGACGCTGGGTCGTGTATCAGATGACCGAAACCGAGCCGGCGACCTACAAGCGTTCGACCGGGCTGTGGGTCGTCGACCGCAATGCGAAGGGCGCGCAGCCGGTGCGCATCGCCGACACGCCCGGCAAGAATGAAACCTCGCCCGCCTTCGACAAGGACGGCGCGCTTTTCTTCCTTTCGAACGCTTCGGGCAGCGATCAGGTCTGGCGGATCGATCCCAAGGCTGCGAACGCTGCCGCGACGCAGGTCACCAATGCCAAGGCCGATGTCGCCGGCTTCAAGATTTCACCCGACGGTACGAAACTGCTCGCATGGGGGGATGTGCCGCGTGAATGCACCAGCTTTGGCTGCGACGCGAAGGATAAGGGCGCGCAACCCGGCCCCGGCACCGGCCGCCTTTACAAGGACGGGAGCGGCTTCGTTCGCCACTGGGACCAGTGGGAAACGCCGGGCACCTACAGCCGCCCCTTCGTCTTCAACCTTGAGGGCGGCAAGGCGACCACGGATCGCGCGATCGACGGCGGCCTCGTCGGCGACACGCCGTCGAAACCGTTCGGCGACGGCAGCGAACTCGCCTGGGGCCCCGACAGCCGCACCGTCTATTTCACGCTGCGCAAGGCCGACCGCAACGAACCGACCTCGACCAATCTCGATATCTACAGCACGCTCGTCGATGCGCGGATGCCACCGATCAACCTGACCGAGGCCAATCAGGCGACCGACACGCTGCCCGCCCCTTCGCCCGACGGCAAATGGCTCGCCTATGCGGCGATGGCACGCCCCGGTTACGAGTCCGACCGGCAGGTGCTGATGCTGCGTAATCTCGAAAGCGGCGAGACCAAGAAGCTCACCGACGCATGGGACCGCTCGGTTGCCTCGATCGCCTGGGCCGCGGACGGCAAGTCGCTTTATGTGACCGCGCAGGACGTGCTCGACCATCCCCTCTTCCGCGTCGATGCCGCGAGCGGCCAGGTCGAGAAGTTGAAGGCATCGATCGAAGAATATGACGGCAATATCGGCGACGTGACCCCGTTGGCGAACGGCGAGCTGCTCTATTCGCGCAACACCGTCCTCCTGCCGACCGACCTCTGGGTCCGCGATGCCAAGGGCAAGGCCGCACAGCTGACCAGCGTCAATGCCGCCGAGTTGGCGCAGTTCGACCCGGTCAAGGTCGAGCGCCTGCAATTTGCAGGCGCGGGCGGCGACAAGGTGTGGGGGCAGATTCTCAAGCCCGCGAACGCCACCGGCAAGCTGCCCGTCGCGCTGCTCGTCCACGGCGGGCCGCAGGGCAGCTTCGGCAACGCCTGGTCGACGCGCTGGAACCCGCGGCTCTTCGCGCAGCAGGGCTATGGCACGCTCACGATCGATTTCCACGGCTCGACCGGCTACGGACAGGCCTTCACCGACAGCATCAACAAGGATTGGGGCGGCAAGCCGCTCGAAGACCTGAAGCTCGGCCTCGCCGCGGCGGGCAAGCAGGATGCCGGGATCGACGTCGCCAACGCCTGCGCGCTCGGGGGATCGTACGGCGGCTATATGATGAACTGGATCGCGGGCAACTGGCCCGATGGGTTCAAATGCCTCGTCACCCATGCCGGCATCTTCGACCTGCGCGCCATGTCGATGGAAACCGAGGAACTGTGGTTCGACGAATGGGATCATGGCGGCCCGTGGTGGGAACGCACCGACGGCGAAAAATGGAATCCGGTGAACCATGTCGACAAATGGAAGACGCCGACGCTCGTGATCACCGGCGAACTGGATTACCGCGTTCCCTATTATCAGAGCATCGCGCCCTATACCGTGCTCCAGCGCCGCGGCGTGCCGTCCGAACTGCTCGTCTTCCCCGACGAGAATCACTGGGTGCTGAAGGGCGCGAACAGCGTCCAGTGGCACCAGAGCGTGTTCAACTGGCTCAAGACCTATACGGGTAAATAGGGCGACTTTTGCTTTCGTCGTCACCCCGGACTTGATCCGGGGCCCCGCTTTTTCCTTCCGAGGCCGAAAGCGGGATGCCGGATCAAGTCCGGCATGACGAGAAAGAGGAGTCTCCCCTTGCCGCTGCGCTCCCCGGCTGGCAAAGGCGCCCGGCTATGCCGATGGAAAAAACCTTCGATCCCGCCGCTATCGAGGCGAAATGGGCCCATGAATGGGAAAGCCGTGGACTCTTCCGTCCCGCGCGTCCCGACGCGACACCGTTCACGATCGTCAACCCGCCGCCGAACGTCACCGGCGCGCTGCACATCGGCCATGCGCTCGACAACACGCTGCAGGACGTACTGATCCGCTACGAGCGGCTGCGCGGCAAGGATGCGCTGTGGGTCGTCGGCATGGACCATGCCGGCATCGCGACGCAGATGGTCGTCGAACGCCAGATGGAAGAGCGGCAGGACAAGCGCACCAATTACACGCGCGACGAGTTCGTCGAAAAGGTGTGGCAGTGGAAGGCGGAGAGCGGCGGCCAGATCACCGGCCAGCTCCGCCGCCTCGGCTGCTCGATGGACTGGGCGAACGAACGCTTCACGATGGACGACGGGCTCAACCGCGCGGTCGCCAAGGTGTTCGTCGACTTGCACAAAAAGGGACTGATCTACCGCGACAAGCGGCTGGTGAACTGGGACCCGAAGCTCAGGACCGCGATCTCGGACCTCGAGGTCGAGACGCACGAGGTGGCGGGCGGCTTCTGGCACTTCAAATATCCGCTCGCCGACGGCGTGACGCTCGATGACGGACGCGATTATATCGAGGTCGCGACGACGCGCCCCGAAACGATGCTCGCCGACATGGCGGTCGCGGTACATCCAGACGATGCGCGCTACAGGAGCGTGATCGGCAAGGACATCCTCCAGCCGATCACCGGCCGCCGTTTCAAGGTCGTCGCCGACGAGCATGCCGATCCCGAACTGGGCAGCGGCGCGGTGAAGATCACCCCGGGGCATGACTTCAACGACTTCGAGGTCGGGAAGCGCGCGGGGTTCAAGCCCGGCGAGATGCTCAACATGCTCGATGGCGACGCGAATGTCGTTCAGACGAGCGACGGGCTGATCCCCGCCGAATATCTCGGCCTCCACCGCTTCAAGCGCGACGGCAAGGACGGGGCGCGTGAACTGGTCGTGACGCGGATGAAGGAACTCGGCTTCCTGATCCCCCACACCGACAAGGACGGCAACGCGCACGACGCCGAGCCGCGCACGATCCAGACCCCGTTTGGGGATCGCGGCGGCGTGGTGATCGAGCCCTGGCTGACCGATCAATGGTATGTCGATGCGGAAACGCTGGCGCAGCCGCCGATGGCCGCGGTACGCGACGGACGCATCAACATTGTCCCCAAGACTTGGGAAAAGACCTTCTTCAACTGGATGGAGAATATCCAGCCGTGGTGCGTCTCGCGCCAGCTCTGGTGGGGTCACCGGATTCCGGCGTGGTATGCCGAGGATGGCCGCATCTTCGTCGCCGAAACCGAAGAGGAAGCGCAGGCAGAAGCCGGCGCGGGCGTTGCATTGACGCGCGACGAGGACGTCCTCGATACCTGGTTCTCCTCTGCGCTCTGGCCCTTCGCAACGCTCGGCTGGCCCGAAGACACCGCGCTGCTGCGCCGCCACTATCCCAATGACGTGCTCGTCTCGGGTTTCGACATCCTCTTCTTCTGGGATGCGCGGATGGCGATGCAGGGGATGGAGTTCATGGGCGATGTGCCGTGGAAGACGCTCTATCTCCACGGCCTCGTCCGCGCGCCCGACGGCGCGAAGATGTCGAAGTCGAAGGGCAATGTCGTCGATCCGCTCGGGCTGATCGACCAATATGGCGCCGATGCCCTCCGTTTCTTCATGTCGGCGATGGAAAGCCAGGGCCGCGACATCAAGATGGATGATGCGCGCCTCGCGGGCTATCGCAACTTCGCGACCAAGCTGTGGAACGCCGCGCGTTTCTGCGAAGCAAACGGCATTTCGGCCTCGACCAGCTTCGAAGCGCCGCCCGCGAGCCTGCCGGTCAACCGCTGGATCATCGGCGAAGTCGCTGCGACCGTCGCCGCGATGGAAACAGCGTTTGCGGCCTATCGCTTCGACGAGGCCGCCAACGCGATCTACAGCTTCGCCTGGGATCGCTTCTGCGACTGGTATCTGGAACTGATCAAGGGCGCGATCGACGACGAGACCAAGGCGGTCGCCGGCTGGGTGCTCGACCAGATTCTCGTCATGCTCCATCCCTTCATGCCCTTCATCACCGAAGAACTGTGGACCGGGCTCGGCGACCGCGCCGATTATCCGCTGATCACCGCTAAATGGCCCGAACCGAAGGCCGAGCGCGACACCGACGCGAGCGCCGACATCGACTGGCTGATCAAACTGGTCAGCGAGCTTCGCACCGCCAAGGCCGAGCTCGGCCTGCCGCCGGGCGCACGCCTGACCGTGCATTTCCCGGCGTCGCTCAATGGCCGCACCGACAAGCTCGCGGCGCAGCTCGATCGTCTCGCACGTCTCGACGCGGTCAGCTTCGATCCGGCCCCCGCGGGCGCATCGGCGCAGCTTGTCGTCGAGGGCGAGACGATCACGGTTCCGCTGGAAGGCGTCATCGACATCGCCGCCGAGCGCGACCGCCTGACCAAGGCGCTCGCCGCAGCCGTTAAGGAACGCGACGGCCTTGCCGGGCGCTTGGGCAACCCGTCGTTCGTCGAACGTGCCAAGCCCGAAGCGGTCGAAAAGGCGCGCGCCGACCATGCGGCGAAGGAAGCCGAGGCCGATCGCCTGACCGCCGCACTGGCGCGGCTGGGGTAATGCGGAACGGGCGAATCCTGCTTCTGGCCACGGCGCTGCTTGGCGCCGTTCCGCTGGCTGCCAGGGACGCCTCGCCGTTGACGCCCGCCGCCGGCAGCGCCGACCGCACCGCCATATTGGCAGCGCTGCGGACCCATCCCGACATGCGCTTCACCTTCCGCTATCTGCGGGTGTGGCGCGACGGCGACCGCGCCATCGCTTATGCCGAGGGCGACAATGGCGTCATCGGCGGTTTCAAGTCGATCCTGACGCGCGACGGCCAGACGGGCTGGCGCACCGTCTGGGCCGAGGGCGATGGCGGCAGCGATAGCTGTGCCGCCGGCGCGCGGCATTATGCGTGGGCCATCGAACTGATCGAATCGTACCACATCGTGCCTGATCGGCTTTTTCCCGACGTGACCCGGCAGACCAGCGGCCTCGCACGCTCGGCAAAAAGCGATCCCGACCTGCAATGCGTCGGCGATCTCGAAGGCGGACCCGAATGAGCGCCGATTTGAACGATGTCCCGATCACCCCGACGCCCGTCGCGGCGGCAGCGGACCCGGCCGCGAGCCCCGTGCCGCCGCGGCAGACGGCGCGCGGCGGCGGGCGGATGGACCTGACCAGCGGTCCGATCACCAAGACGCTGATCCTGTTTGCGCTGCCGACGCTTGCCTCGAACATCCTCCAGACGCTGTCGGGTTCGGTGAACTCGATCTGGGTCGGCCAGTTCCTCGGCGAGGGCGCGCTCGCCGCGACCGCCAATGCGAACATCATCATGTTCCTGATGTTCGGCGCCTTCTTCGGCTTCGGCATGGCGGCGACCGTCCTCATCGGTCAGTCGATGGGGCGCGGCGACATCGACGCGGCACGCCGCGCGACCGGCGGTGTGATCGGCCTTGCGCTGCTCTTCTCGGTCCTGATCGCGGTGGTCGGCTGGTTTGCGTCGGATCGCATCCTGCGCTGGCTCGAGACCCCGCCGGAGGCCTTCACGCTCGCGCACGATTATCTCCGCGTCACCTTCCTCGCCGTGCCCGCCTCGATGCTGTCGGTGACACTGATGATGGCCTCGCGGGGCGCCGGCGACGCAATCACGCCGCTCCGCTTCATGATCCTCGCCGTGGTGCTCGATGTCGTCTTCAACCCGGTGCTGATCCTCGGCCTCGGTCCCTTCCCGCGGCTCGGTATCGCGGGGAGCGCGCTGGCCACGGCGGCGGCGGGGACGATCAGCCTGATCGGGATGATCGCGTGGTTCTATCGCAAGAACCATGTGCTGCGCCTCCGCGGCCGCGAGCTCTCCTATCTCTATCCCAAATGGTCGGAACTGCGTTTCATCATCGGCCGCGGTCTGCCGATGGGCGCGCAGATGTTCGTGATTTCGGGGGCGGGCCTCGTCATGATCGGCCTCGTCAACCGCGAGGGCCTCGTGACCGCCGCCGCCTATGGCGCGACGCTGCAGCTCTGGAACTATATCCAGATGCCCGCGCTCGCGGTCGGTGCTGCGGTCAGTTCGATGGCGGCGCAGAATATCGGCGCGCGGCGCTGGGACCGGGTGTCGGCGGTTACCACCAGCGGCATCACGATCAACCTTGCGATGACGGGCGTGCTGATCGTCCTCCTGCTGCTGTTCGACCGCGCCGCCCTCGCGCTGTTTCTCGGCAGCGAAAGCCCCGCGATCGAGGTGTCGCGTAATATCCAGCTTATCGCGACGTGGACCTTCCTACCGTTCGGCACGACGATCGTGCTGATCAGCACCCTGCGCGCCAACGGCTCGGTGGTCCCGCCGCTGATCATCCTGTTCCTGTCGATGTTTCCGATCCGCTTCGGCATCTATCATTTCGGTTATCCGCTGATCGGCAGCGACATCATCTGGTGGAGCTTCCCGCTGTCGTCGCTCGCCTCGCTCGCGATGGCATGGGTCATCTACCGGCGCGGCAATTGGCGCGGCCCGATGCCGCAGCCCGCCTAAGGTGGCTTTCGACCAAAGCGCGCGCGCGTTCGACTGATGTCCCGGCGGCCGCTGGCCCTTGCATCGCCTTTGGCGCTAAAGCAGAGGCGATGAAGATGACGATCGACGACAACAGCCAGCGCGACCAGCGCGCCCGCATGCTGGCGGCGGCGCCCGACTGGCGCGCGTCGGACGCCCGCGTCAACCCTCGGGTAGCCATCGGTTCGATCGTCGCGATGTGGCTGCTCTATTTCCTGATCAGCACCGGGCTGGCGCTGCTCACCGGGGCGTCGGATCAATGGGAATTCGTCGGACGGCGCGGAATTGTGGTGGTTGCGGGGATCCTCTGTACGTTCGTCCTCTACAAGCTGCTGCAGCGGATCCAGCCGCGTAGTTTTGGCGCCCGCCTCGCAGTCGCAATGGGCGCCGCCGTGCCGCTGGTCCTCATCTACGCCAGCGTCAATCTGCTCGTCTTCTATTACTGGTTCCCCGCCGCCGATACGCACCAGATTATCGAGGAGCTACAGGCCCAATATCCGGTGGCATGGGAAACCGTGCTGATCCTCGACAGTTCGATCCGCTGGTATTTCTTCTTCGCGGTGTGGGCGGCGCTTTACGTCGCCTTCGGTTACGCGAACGAAATGCGCGCCGTCGAGCGGCGCGCCAACCATTTCCGGCTGGAGGCGAAGAACGCACAGCTTCGCGCGCTGCATTATCAGGTCAATCCGCACTTCCTGTTCAACACGCTCAATTCGCTGTCGACGCTGGTGATGCGCGGTTCGAAGGCCGAGGCCGAGACGATGATCATGAACCTGTCGTCTTTCCTGCGCTCCAGCCTTGCCGTCGATCCCGAACAGCTCGTTGCGCTCGACGAGGAAATCCGGCTCCAGCGGCTCTATCTCGACATCGAACAGGCGCGCTTTCCCGACCGTCTGCAGGTCGAAGTGACGATCCCCGAAGAGCTGGAGGATGCCTGCGTCCCGGTGCTGATCCTGCAACCGATCATCGAAAACGCGATCAAATATGGCGTCGCGCCGAGCAAAGGAAAGATCGCGGTCCGCCTGACCGCGACCAGCGAATACGGGCTGCTCGTGATCCGGGTCGAAAATGATATCGATCCGAAAGCGCCGGCGCCGGCGCCCGGCACAGGCCTTGGCCTCGGCAATGTCCGCGAGCGGTTGCTGACGCGCTATGGCCCCGCGGCGGGGTGCGAGTGGGGGCGTTCGGACAATGGCGGCTTCGCCGTGTCGCTCTGGCTGCCACTGGCACGGAACGGATGCTGAGATGCAGACGCTCCGCACGCTGATTGTCGACGACGAACCGCTCGCGATCGAGCGGTTGCAGATTCTGGCCGGCCAGCAGGAAGGGGTTTCGCTCGTCGGCACGGCCAGCGACGGTGCGTCGGCTTTGCGCATGGTCGATGCGCTAGCGCCCGATCTCCTGCTCTGCGACATCGCGATGCCGGGTCTCAGCGGCATCGATGTCGCGGCGGCGATCGAACGGCTGGATAATCCGCCGGCGGTCGTTTTCGTAACCGCCTTCGACCAATATGCCGTCGCCGCCTTCGACGTCGCGGCGGTCGATTATCTGTTGAAGCCGGTGTCGCCCGACCGGCTGGCACGCGCGCTGGCGCGAGTTCGCGAATGGCGCGCCGCCGATCGCAGCGGCGCCGAAAAGAGCAAGTGGATCGGCGAGTTCTGGGTCCAGAACCGCGGCGAGATGCTGCGCATCGACGCGGACCAGGTCGACCTCATCGAAGCCGAACGCGACTATATGCGACTGCACGTCGGCGCGCGAAGCTGGCTGATCCACCAGACGATCAAGTCGCTTGAGGCGCGCATGGACCCCGACCGGTTCATGCGTATCCACCGGTCGAAGATGGTCCGCCGCGACGGCATCGTCGGGCTCAAGCATCACGGCGACGGCGCATGGAGCGTGGACCTCGGCGAAGGCGGCGTCCACCGCATCGGCCGCACCTATCTGCACGACGTCAAGGCGATCATGCAGCCTTGAACAGACGCGTGGGGGAAAGCGCAGGCTTGCTATTGGCCGCACGACATGGCCTCCTGCCCGCCATGGCGAGAAGAAGGGATCGCACCGCGAGTCGCGATGCCGGTTTCACCCGGCTCCTCATCGCGTTGACGCTTGGCGGCGCTGGCATTGCCGGCGGCATTCTGCTCGGTGACGTTACGGTCGGGAACGGCCTCCGCGGCTCCGGAAGCGGCCCCTCCTACGCCGCGCTCAGCGCCAATCCCGACGCTTTGACCGCCGACAGCATAGCGGCGCCGGATTGCATCGACTGCCCCGGCAGTTATGGCGCCGCCGCGCGGCTGCGCGCGATCCATGCGGTGCGCAGCGACGAAAGTTTTCGCAAGCTCGGCGCGGTGGAAATCGACTATCCGCCGATCCACCAGCCCACGGACGATTATGTCTATGGGGGGCGCTTTCCCGACCGGGATCCGGCGATAGCAAGCGAACGAGCGCCGATCGTCGCCGCGCTGGACGGCGAAATGCCGGAGACGATTCCGGCCCCAGAACTGCCCCCTGCCGACGCACCGCCAGTCGTTCAGGAATGAAGCGCGATCAGGGCTGTGGCGGTGGCGAGCTTGCGGGCTTGGCGCAGCGGGTCACGTCGCCGGCCTTGCACGCCGCGACATCGGCCTCCCACTTCATCCGCTCCTCGGCCGACATCGCCGCGACGCGCGCCTTTTCAGCCTCATAGGCCGCAGTTTCTTCGGCGAACGCGGCCTGATCGGCAGCGATCTGCTGTGCGGCGGCGGACACTTCCTGCTCATAGGTGACATTTTCCGCCTTGGCCCGGGCCGCCTGTTCGGCGTTGAGCCGGGCGGTGTTCGAACGCTCTTCGGGCGTCGTGCCGTCAGGCAATGTCTTGCCCGCGACGGGCGCTTCGGATTCGGGCTCGGCCTGAAAAGCCATGGCCTGCCCCGAAGCGATCAGCGCAAGTGCCGTAGCGGCCGCCAATATGTTCCTGTTCATCGAAGCATATCCTTCCATCATATCCCTGCCCGCCCAACGTTCTTGCGGAGCGGCCGTTCCCGACAGTTTGACCTCGGCGCGCGGCGCCGTCATGCTGACCTGCCACTCTTGTCCGAACGGCGGATCATTTGCCACCATCATCGCGCCATCCGATCAATCGCCCCGTATTTTTTATCCCGCTAGCGGTGCTGTCGGCGGCGTTGATCGTCAGCGTGTGGCAGGGGGCCGCCTTTGTCGCGGCCGAAACGGCGGTCAATGACTGGATATTGCGCGTCTTCGGCCCCACCTTCGCGCTCGCGGGCGTCGCCTTTCTCGTCCTTCTCGCGGTCGTGGCGCTATCGCCGCTCGGCAAGGTGATCATCGGCGGAGCCGGCGCACAGCCGCTGCTGGGGCGGTGGCGCTGGTTCGCGGTCATGCTGTGCACCACCATCGCCACCGGCATATTGTTCTGGGGCGCCGCCGAGCCACTGTTTCACCTCAACGCGCCGCCTGCGATGCTCGGGCTCGAACCCGGCAGCGACGCGGCAGCGACCTTCGCGATGTCGACGATGTTCCTCCACTGGACGCTGACGCCCTATGCCATCTACACCGTCGCCGGGCTCGCCTTCGCGCTGGTCTATTACAACCGCCGCGAACCGTTCAGCCTGTCGTCGCTGTTCGTCCCGCTGATCGGCCAGCGCGCGCACGGGCCGGTCGGCACGACGGTCGACATCGTCTGCCTCTACGCACTCGTCGCCGGCATGGCCGCATCGCTCGGCGCGGGCATATTGTCACTCGCGGGCGGGATCGAGGGGCTCGGCGACTTCGTCGGCGGCACGCCCCTGCGCTGGGGGATCGCGGCACTGATCGTCGGCAGTTTCCTGATCTCGGCCGCGACCGGACTGCAAAAGGGCATTGCCGGGCTGTCGGTGCTCAACACTTGGCTGTTCTTCGCGATTATCGCTTTCGTTCTGGTCGCGGGGCCAACCGCGAAGATGCTCGGCCTGTCGCTGCGCGGCGCCGCCGATTATTTCGCGACCTTCGTACCCCGCAACCTCGGGCTCGACGTCGATGGCGACTGGCACCGGCAATGGACGATCTTCAACTGGGCGAACTGGTTTGCCTGGGCGCCGGTGACCGCGCTGTTCCTCGGGCGGCTCGCGGTCGGCTACAGCGTCCGCGCCTTCATCCTCGTCAACCTGATCCTCCCGGCGTTGTTCGGCGCGGTGTGGATGACCGCGATTGCCGGGGCGACGATCGCCCTCGACCAGCAGAGCGGCGCCAGCCTCTACGCCATATTGAGCGCCCAAGGCCCCGACCCGGTGCTGTTCCGCCTGTTCGACGCGCTCGGCGGCGGCCCGATCGTCACCGCGACCGTGCTGTTCGCCATCTTCCTGTCCTATGTCGCAGGCGCCGATGCCAATGTCTCGGCGATGAGCGCGCTGTCGACGCACGGCATCTCCCCCGACGCGCCCGAGGCGCCGCTGGGCGTCCAGGCCGTCTGGGGCGTCACCGTCGGGCTGGTCGCGGTGATGCTGGTCGCCTCGTCGGGGATCGACGGCATCCGCATGATGTCTGTGCTTGGCGGCTTTCCCGCCCTGTTCGTCATCATCGGTGCGGCGCTGTCGCTGGTCGTGATGACGATACGGGGACGGCGCGAGGCCGCCCCCGCCTAGGGTCTGTATTCAATTACAGAGCCATCGAGGTTTGAAGCAAAATGGCTCAGTGCGAGGAGAGAAGGCGAAGGAATATGTCGATATTTCAAGACTTCTCGACGAAGCAATGCGCCATTTTAATCAAATCCCTTCGGGACGCCCAAATGGCTTCCATCTCGGCCCGAAAGCCGCTTGGAAAGGCAACCAGCCTTCCCGGCGCGTCTTTCGGTCCGATATGTTCGCCATTTGGGCGCCTCGATGGCTCTGTAATTGAATACAGACCCTGGTCCTGAGAAAGGGGTCCCAGGACTTACCAGATACGCGTGCGATCGTCGGGCTTCAGATAATATTTCGCGCCCGCATCGACATTAAACGCCTTGTACCAAGCATCGACGTTGCGCACCGGCCCGATGATGCGCCAGCGCGCCGGGCTGTGCGGATCGCTCGCCACCTGCTGCTTGATCGCATCCTCGCGCGCCTTGTCGCGCCACGCCTGCGCAAAGGCGAGGAAGAAGCGCTGGTCGCCGGTCAGCCCGTCGATCACCGGCGCTTCCTTGCCGTTCAGCGAACGGTGATAGGCGTCATAGGCGACTTCGAGCCCCGCAAGGTCGGCGATATTCTCGCCCATCGTCAGGTCCGGATTGACGAATGCGCCGGGTGCCGCCTCATAGGTTGCATATTGCGCCCCGAACGCCTTCGCCTGCGCCTCGAAGCGCGCAGCGTCTTCGGGCGTCCACCAGTCGCGGACCGCGCCACTGGCGTCGATCTTGCGTCCCTGATCGTCGAAACCATGGGTGATCTCGTGGCCGATCACCGCGCCGATCGCGCCATAGTTCACCGCGTCGTCGACATTCTCGGCAAAATAGGGCGCCTGCAGTATGCCGGCGGGGAAGACGATCTTGTTTTCGAGCCCGCCATTGTAGGCGTTCACTTCCTGCGGGTTCATCGACCATTTCTTGCGGTCGACCGGCTTGCCAAGATCCGACAGGCCATAGGCATATTCGAACGCCGCGCTGCGCTTCACATTGCCGTAAAGGTCGGCGGGGTCGATCTTGAGGCCCGAATAGTCGCGCCATTTGTCGGGATAGCCGACCATGACGTCCATTTTTTCGAGCTTGGCAAGCGCCGCTTCCTTCGTCGCCGGCGCCATCCAGCTGTTGTTCCGGATGCGGTCGCCCATCGCGAGCTTCAGGTTCGCAACCAGCGTCTCCATTTTCGCCTTGGCGCTCGCCGGGAAATATTGCTGCGAATAGGTTTCGCCGACAAGTTCGCCGAGGCTGCCGTCGACCAGCGTCAGCCCGCGCTTCCAGCGCGGCCGCAACTCGCCGACACCGCTCAGTGCCTTGGTATATTCGAAGCGGCTGTCGACCCAGTCTTTCGACAGATAGGTCGCGGCATTGTCGGCAACATGGAATTGCTGCCACAACTTGATCGTTTCGAGCGGCGTTTTCGCATAGAGCGCGGCAATGTCGCGGATCGCGGTATTTTCGTTGACGATGATGCGGTTCTGCGGCGCGATCCCGGCGCCCGCAAACCATGCCGTCCAGTCGAGCCCGGGGGCATAGGCGGCGAGTTCGCTCGACGACATCGGATTGTTGATCTTGCTGACGTCGCGGCGGTCGGCGATCGCCCAGCTTACCTTGGCGATCTCGGTCTCGAACGCGAGGATCGCATCGGCCGCCTTTTCGGGATCGAGGTTGCCGATCATCTTCATCGACCGTGCGATATAGGCGCGATAGGCATCGCGCTGCGGTTTGAAGGCGTCGGTCAGATAATATTCGCGGTCGGGCAGCCCCAGCCCCCCCTGCCCCAGCCACAGCACGTTCGTTGTCGGATCGTCAGTGTCGGCATAAGGGCCACCGCCAACGATCGTCGCCCCGAACGTGCCCTGCGTCGTGCCCATGAAACGGGCCATCGCGCTCTTGTCCTTGATCGCGGCGACCGCGGCGATGTCCGCCATCAGCGGTTTCGAGCCGAGCGCGTCGACACGCTTCTCGTCCATGAAGCTTTGGTACAGGCCACCGACCTGGCTCGTCGCGGGCGCTTCGGTCACCAGCTTGCGGAGCTGGCGCTGGGTCAGGTTATAGACGTCGTAATCGACCCCCGCCGACGCCTGATCGGCAGGAATTTCGGTGCGCGCGAACCAGCCACCATTGGCATATTTGTCGAAATCGTCACCGGGCTTGACCGTCTCGTCGCGCGCCGACAGGTCGACGCCCCATTTGCCAAAGGTCAGCGCCGTCAGCGATGCGTCGCCCGCAGCACCCGCCTCCTCGGCGCCCGCCGTCAGACTTGCCGCCGGCCCCATATCCTTTGCCGATGCCGGCAGCGATGCCAGCGCCGCGGCAATCGCCAGCGACGCCGCGCCTGTAAAAACTGCTTTCATGTCCCCAACTCCTGAAACGCATCCGCGCCGTACCGAAAGGCACGGCGAGCATGACCAGAGTTGTCCGCCCGCGACGTCAAGCGGTCAAGCGGACGGGGTGCCATTGGTCGAAGCCCTTGGGGAGTTGGTGGAAACTTGTTCCGCCGCGCCCGCATTGCAGCGGCTGCACACAGTTCCTATCTTATCGCCAAAGCCCGCAAGCCCCTCTTGCGCCTCAAGAACAAATCTGGAACATACCTCTCCCATGAGTCTCACCCATATTTCGGTGCGCGGCGCGCGCGAGCATAATCTGAAGGGCGTCGACGTCGACCTGCCGCGCGATGCGCTGATCGTCATCACCGGCCTGTCGGGCTCTGGCAAATCGAGCCTTGCCTTCGACACCATCTATGCCGAAGGCCAGCGGCGCTATGTCGAGAGTCTGTCGGCCTATGCGCGCCAGTTCCTCGAGATGATGCAGAAGCCCGATGTCGAGCATATCGACGGGCTGTCGCCGGCGATCAGCATCGAACAGAAGACGACGAGCCGGAACCCGCGCTCGACGGTCGCGACGGTGACAGAGATCTACGACTATATGCGCCTCTTGTGGGCGCGCGTCGGCATTCCCTATTCGCCCGCGACGGGCGAGCCGATCAGCGCGCAGACGGTCAGCCAGATGGTCGACCGGGTGATGGAATTGCCCGAAGGAACACGCGCCTACCTGCTCGCCCCCGTCGTCCGCGGCCGCAAGGGCGAGTATAGGAAGGAACTCGCGCAGTGGCAGAAGGACGGCTTCACCCGCGTCCGCATCGACGGCGAATTTTACGAGATCGGTGACGCCCCGGCGCTGGACAAGAAATACAAGCATGACATCGAGGTCGTCGTCGATCGCATCGCGGTCCGCGAGGGGCTCGGCAGCCGGCTCGCCGACAGCTTCGAGACCGCGCTCAAGCTCGCCGAAGGACTCGCCTATGTCGACCTCGCCGACGGCCCGGTACCGGGGCGCGAGGAGGAAGACACCGGCGGGGCGATGAAGGGCGCCGGCATCCCCGCGAACCGCCTGATCTTCTCCGAGAAATTCGCCTGCCCGGTGTCGGGCTTTACCATCGCCGAGATCGAACCGCGGCTGTTCAGCTTCAACGCGCCGCAGGGCGCCTGCCCGGCGTGCGACGGACTCGGCGAACGGCAGGAGTTCGACCCCGACCTCGTCGTCCCCAACCATGCGCTGAGCCTGAAAAAAGGCGCGGTCGTGCCGTGGGCGAAATCAAACCCGCCCTCGCCTTATTATATGCAGGTGCTCGAAAGCCTTGGCAAAGCCTATGGTTTCGACCTGACGACGCCGTGGCAAGACCTGCCCGGCGAGGTCCAGCTCATCATTCTCTACGGCACTGGCGGCAAGCCGGTCGAGCTGACCTTCAAGGATGGCAAACGCACGTACACGACGCACAAGGCGTTCGAGGGGGTGATCGGCAATCTCAACCGCCGCATGTTGCAGACCGAAAGCGCGTGGATGCGCGAGGAGCTCAGCAAATATCAGGCGGCGCAGCCCTGCGAGACCTGCCACGGCGCGCGCCTGCGCCCCGAACCGCTCGCGGTGAAGATCGCGGGCGAGGACATCAGCATGTCGGCGCAGCGCTCGGTCGCCGACGCGCTCGGCTGGTTCAGCACGCTCGAGGAGAAGCTGAACGACACGCAGAAGCAGATCGCCAAGGCGATCCTCAAAGAGATCAACGAGCGGCTCGGCTTCCTGAACAATGTCGGGCTCGACTATCTCAACCTCAACCGCACCTCGGGCACGCTGTCCGGCGGCGAAAGCCAGCGCATCCGTCTCGCCAGCCAGATCGGCAGCGGGCTCAGCGGCGTGCTCTACGTCCTCGACGAGCCCAGCATCGGCCTCCATCAGCGCGACAACGACCGGCTGCTCGCGACGCTGAAGCGCCTCCGCGACCTTGGCAACACCGTCATTGTCGTCGAGCATGACGAGGATGCGATCCGCCACGCCGACTATGTCGTCGACATGGGACCCGGCGCCGGTGTGCACGGCGGCGAGATCGTCGCCGAAGGCACGCTGAAACAGGTGCTCGCGAACAAGAACAGCCTGACCGCCGCCTATCTCACCGGCGCGAAGAAGATCGAGGTGCCGGCGCGCCGCCGCCCCGGCAACGGCTTCGACCTGGTGCTCAAGGGCGCGCGCGCCAACAACCTCCAGAACGTCACCGCGAAGATCCCGCTCGGCACCTTCACCTGCGTCACCGGCCTGTCGGGGTCGGGCAAGTCGAGCCTGATCATCGACACCCTCTACGCCAGCGCGGCGCGGACGCTCAACGGCGCGCGGATGATCGCCGGGCCGCACGACAGCCTGAAGGGGCTGGAACATTGCGACAAGGTGATCGACATCGACCAGTCGCCGATCGGCCGCACCCCGCGGTCGAACCCCGCCACTTATACGGGCGCCTTCACCGTGATCCGCGACTGGTTCGCCGGACTGCCCGAGGCGCAGGCGCGCGGCTACAAGCCCGGGCGGTTCAGCTTCAACGTCAAGGGCGGGCGCTGCGAGACCTGCACCGGCGACGGGCTGATCAAGATCGAGATGCACTTCCTGCCCGACGTCTATGTGACGTGCGAGACGTGCCACGGCAAACGCTACAACCGCGAAACGCTGGAGGTGAAGTTCAAGGGGATGAGCATCGCCGACGTGCTCGACATGACGGTCGAGGATGCGGCCGAGTTCTTCAAGGCGGTGCCCGCGATCCGCGACAAGATGGCGATGCTGGTGCGCGTCGGGCTCGGCTATATCAAGGTCGGGCAACAGGCCACGACCTTGTCGGGCGGCGAGGCGCAGCGGGTGAAGCTTGCCAAGGAACTGTCGCGGCGCTCGACCGGGCAGACGCTCTACATCCTCGACGAGCCGACCACGGGCCTGCATTTCGAGGATGTGAGGAAGCTGCTCGAAGTGCTGCAGGCGCTCGTCGACCAGGGCAACAGCGTCGTGGTGATCGAGCATAATCTCGACGTCATCAAGACCGCCGACTGGATCGTCGACCTCGGCCCCGAAGGCGGCGTCAAGGGCGGCGAGATCGTCGCCGCGGGGACGCCCGAGCAGGTGGTGAAGGAAAAGCGCAGCTTTACGGGGCAGTATCTGGCGCCGTTGCTGGGGAAGTAGCTAAGCCCCTCCCTTCGGGGTGGGGTTTGGGGAGGGCCTGTGCCCTTCCCGAACACCGAAACATGCCCTCCCCTAACCCCTCCCGCAAGCGGGAGGGGAACCGGATCAATGCCACACCGCCGACAGCGGGTAGAGCGCGATCAGCCAGACGAGGCAGGCGACGGTGACGCGGCGGTGCTTTGTCCACACCCCGAGCAGCGCGATGGGGAAGAAGGACCAACTCACCACAAGGTTGCGCGCGCCGAACGATGGCGCCCCGGCATAGGCCGCGACAGTTGCCATCAGCGCGATATTGGCGAGCAGGATGCCGCCGAGCACCTTGCGCCGCTGGCGGTCGAAATGCGCGTCGAGGTCGGCCCAGGCCGCGGGATCGTCGGGAAAGACGAGGCTGGCGGCGATGAAATAGATGGCGGTGACGATGAAACCGCCGAAGAGCAGCGGCCAACTCAGCGGCAACAGATCGCGCATCGCCCAACCGTACATCCAGAAAGTGACGACGTCGCACGACACGAACAGGCCGAGCAGCGCGGTCGGCCAGCCGATGCGGACATGGTGGCTGGCCTTCAGCGCCCGCGCCAGACCGCCCAGCCCCTCGGCCAGCGCAAGGCCGAGGATCAGCCCGAACAGCGAAAAGATGAATTCGAACCCGCTCATTTGCCCCCCGGATATGCCCTGCCGATGCTGTGGCAAAATGCCGCGCGGCGGGCAAGCGGGCGACGCGGATAAGTTGTCAAACTTGTCACCCCTGCCTTCGTAAAAACAAGGACTTGCCGGTTATGGAGATGAGCAGCGGCGACCCCGTTAAAGCGACAAAAGATACGCATGCAAGCGCGCGAAACCGTCACCCCTTCGGCTGCCGCCCGGGCGGGCGCCCAGGACAGGCTTTGTCGCCTTGCGGACTTGGCCCCGAGCCCGGGCGGCCGCAGCGGTGAAACGATCGACGACATCAAAGAGCCGGTGCGACGGTGGCATGGCGCAATATTGTAGGACAGCGCTTTTTTCATTTCGTCACCCGGACTGGATCCGGGGGCCATCGACGGCCCCTGTATGGATGCCGGATCAAATCCGGCATAACGAAGGAAATAGTCCCCCGGCTATCCGCAGGCGTGCCACCCTACCCCATCAGCGTTGCGGTGATATCCTCCGCCGCATAGATGCGGATCACCGGCGGCGCGGGCGACAGCGCGCGCATTTCGGCGACGAAGCCGCGCGCGGCGGGCAGCGCGAAATGGGCGCGCACCGCGTCGACGCTCTCCCACTCCTCGACGAACATCAGCCGGTCGGGATTTTCGACATCGATATGGCAGTTATGCGCGAGGCACCCCGGTTCGGACCGCGACAGCGCGCTATGTTCGGCGCCGAGCGCGATCATGCGCTCGCGATGCTCGGGGGTTAGGATGACGTGGCCGGTGATGAGGATCATCTAGTTTCCGTCTGGATCATTTGCCTGCTCATCGTCATTGGCATAGGACAATATAGCCGAGCGAAGCTGTTCAAAAATTTGATCCGCGCCCCACGCCTGTGCTGCCGAAAATGCAACCTGACGCCGTTCGAGACCCGTCAAAGGACGGGGTGCCTTGTATCCGAGGTCATGATGAGCCTCGGACCAAGCGTGCTGGAAAAGCGTCTTGATCTGAAGCTCAAAAAACTCGGGGCAAGAAGATGAATGTCGGTCGTCTATAACATCATCTGGCAATTTTAGGATCATGTGGGCGCCAAAATATCCAAACTCAGAATCGTTTTCGGGAAATTTTGACTGAGACTCAATAAAGCTAAAATATTTTTCGGTTTCAGCTTTAACAATTTCTACATCCGTAAGATAAAATACCGTAATCCTAGCGCCGATCTGATCTTGTATTTGATTTAATGGATCACTGTACTTAGGCAATCCATCCTCACCTGTCTTGGCAGCTTTAGCAAGAAAGCGATCAGGAGATTTTGCACGGGCTACTATTGCGTCCACTCGCTCGATATCAGAAAAAAGAGATTTGATATAAGCCTTAAGCCGATCTGCAGTATCAACAAGAACCTCACTGTAGCGGCTTTGATACTGAGAATTTAGGGTCACCGTTTTTCCATTCGTTGGTCAGCGACTTTTCCCTCGGTCGCATACTCCACTTTGCCTCCGTCTTTTTGCCGAACCTCGAACACCTGTTCAAATTTTCCGCTCGGCGCTGTAAGGATCGCTCCATTTTCAAGTTCAACAGTACGATAGGGGAGCTTAGTTTTGAATTCCTGCGCGCTAAAAACGAACTTCTTACTCGACAATGACGGCTTACTGAGTTCATTCATAATGGTCTGACGGGTTGTTTGGCTAAATCCAAAATGATCGCAAAATTCATCGATCGACGTAACTTTATCAGAAAATACGCTACCAGCCAGAGAAACAGCGGCAGCAATTTCGCTCTTAACCTGAACGTTGGGATTCTTTTTTATCGCACTCTTCAGCGCATCGGCTAAGCGGCGCGTTCCAGCAGCCGGCGTTTCTGAAAAATCAGCAGACAGGAAATCCGTAATCCAATAATTCGAGATGTTTTCTGCTTCGCCTCCCGCTTGGCGATCAGTTGCCATACCACTCCAAAAGCCAGCTGAAGGATTTTGATGGTCAAGCATCAAGGCCTTGTAAGCTGTCATCCGCCGAATGAAGACTTGCTCGAGGAACTCAACACCCAGTCCCTTCTCACTAACTTCGGCCAAAATGGCTTGGTTTGCGGGAAAGCGAGAAATTACGAGCCGTTGAAGCGGGCCATGTTGGCCAGATATCAAGAACATTAAGCCAATACCTGACCGCTTGTCCGTAACGCTTCGAAGTCTTTCCGCCACCTTTCGCCCAGTTTCGAGTGTGGGCGCGCTCTGGTACGCTATTAGAAGATCTCGACAATCGTTTTGCTGGATGCTCGCTGATAGCGGCTTAAAGGTAACCTCGAAGTCTCTGCTTTCCGGCCCAGCTACAAAGATGCCAGGTTAGCGTCCGCGCTCGTGGTGTAATTTCCGGTGTAGGCGATGGTGTATTCCGGGGTGGGGCATGCCCCACCCCGGAATGCGGCGTCGCTGGTGGCCACCGGGTTCATCGTTATGGTGGAGTTTGCACACTTCAACCGTGACGAAGAGGAGTTCCCGATGACCGAGGACAGATTACTGATCGAAGAGCTGGCTGCAAAGGGCGGCCAACCGGATTTTTTGCGCACCATCGCCGAGAACGTGCTGCAGCTGATCATGGAGGCCGACGTTGATGGCCTGATCGGCGCGGGTCGCCACGAACGCAGCAGCGAGCGCGCGACCTGGCGCAACGGCTATCGCGACCGTTCGCTGGATACCCGGGTAGGCACGCTGAACCTGAAAATCCCCAAGCTGCGTGCTGGGTCCTATTTTCCGGGCTTCCTTGAGCCCCGCAAGATGGTCGAGAAAGCGCTGGTTGCGGTGATCCAGGAAGCGTGGATCGGCGGGGTCAGCACCCGGCGGGTCGATGAACTCGTCCAGGCCATGGGCATGACCGGCATCTCCAAGTCCACCGTCTCCAAGCTTTGCAAGGACATTGACGAGCGCGTCCATGCCTTTCTGAAACGCCCGCTCACCGGCGAATGGCCGTATCTCTGGCTCGATGCCACCTATCTCAAGGTACGCGAAGGCGGGCGGATCATCAGCGTTGCCGCAATAATCGCCATGGCCGTCAACACCGAGGGCCGGCGCGAGATCGTCGGCCTGCATATCGGCCCCTCGGAAGCGGAGGTCTTCTGGTCCGACTTCCTGAAGGACCTTGTTCGGCGCGGTCTTACCGGCGTGAAGCTGGTCATCTCCGATGCTCACGAGGGCCTCAAGGGCGCGATCACCCGCGTCATGGGCGCCACCTGGCAGCGCTGCCGGGTGCACTTCATGCGCAATGCCCTGTCCTATGTGCCCAAGGGCCAGAACACTGTCGTCGCCGCCGCGATCCGCCAGGTCTTCCTGCAGCCCGATCAGAAAAGCGCAACGCAGGTCTGGCGACAGGTCGCCGACCAGTTGCGCACCCGTTGGCCCAAGCTCGGCGCCTGCATGGACGAGGCCGAAACCGACGTGCTCGCCTACACCGGCTTCCCCACCCAGCACCGCACGAAGTTACACTCAACCAATCCGCTCGAGCGGCTCAACAAGGAGGTCAAGCGCCGCGCCGACGTCGTCGGAATCTTCCCGAACGAAGACAGCATCATCCGCCTCGTCGGGGCTGTGCTGATGGAGCAGAACGACGAGTGGCAGCTCCAGCACCGATACATGCAGATCGAAGGCATGGCCGAACTCAACCAACCCATGATCGAGGAGGAAAATCAGCCCCTACACATCACCGCCAAAGCCGCCTGACGATGGCCCACGGCCACAGCCGAAATTACACCACCTTGACGGACGCGACCGATGCCATTGAGCATTTCATAGACCTTACCTGACAGCGGAACTTCGTTCCCCGAGATCGTAGCCGACGGGTCATTTCTACCCGGATGGACAAGATATGCATGGATCGCCGAAATTGACATTGCGGTGATTAAGCAAAACAAAACTGAACTGACAAGGTTTAGAGTCCCAAGAAGCTCTCACACCATGACAATTATATGACACTCCCTGTCACAAACACGTCACACAAAACCCCCATTGGCGGCTCAGCGAGTCGCCGCGGGGGTGGCGGCTTGGTTTGGTAACGACCCCCGACAGGATCAATTCCATGCTGCAGAAATTCGCCCTTATCGCTGGTGCCGCGACGTGCGCGCTGGCGCTTTCCGCGTGTCAGGATCAGGCGTCGTCGGGCGGCGGCGCGCGCGATTATATCAGCGCGGTCGGTTCCTCGACGGTCTATCCCTTTGCCACCGCGGTCGGTGAGAAGTTCGCCGAAGCGACGGGCAACAAGACCCCCAAGATCGACAGCACCGGCACCGGCGGCGGCTTCGAGCGCTTCTGCGCCGGCGTCGGCGGCGACACGCCCGACATCGCGAACGCATCGCGCCGCATCAAGAAGAAGGAATTCGACACCTGCGCCAAGAACGGCGTCAAGGACATCGTCGAAATCCAGGTCGGCATCGACGGTATCGCGCTCGGCGAAGCGCAGCGCGGCCCGGGCTTCAAGCTGAGCGAAGAAGATGTCTATAAGGCGCTCGCCGCCAACCCCTATGGCAAGCCGAACACCGCGAAGACGTGGAAGGACGTCAACCCCGCCCTCCCCGCGGTTGCGATCTCGGTCTTCGGGCCGCCATCGACCAGCGGCACTTACGATGCGTTCAAGGAGCTGATCCTCGGCAAGGGCTGCGATGCCAATGCGGAGATGAAGGCGCTGAAGGACAGCGACAAGGACAAGCATGAGGCGACCTGCACGACGCTGCGCGGCGCGCCCTATTATGTCGAGCAGGGCGAGAACGACAACCTGATCATCTCGAAGCTCGACAAGAACCCGACCAGCCTCGGCATCTTTGGCTTCAGCTATCTCGATGCCAACAAGGACAAGATCAAGGCGGTGCCGGTGCAGGGCGTCGCCCCGACCTATGCCGCGATCGCCGACGGCAGCTACCCCGGTTCGCGGCCGCTGTTCATCTATGTCAAGAAGGCGCATGTCGGCGTCGTCCCCGGCCTCGCCGAATATGTCGCCGAGTTCCTGAAGGGCGCCGGCGAAGGCGGTTATCTGAACGCCAAGGGCCTGATCGTGTCGCCGAAGGATATCGCGGCGACCGCCGCCGCCAACGGCAAGGGCATGACCGTCCTCGACGGGTCGGTGCTGAAGTAAATTATCGAACCGCTCTCCCTTCTCCGTTCGTGTCGAGCTTCCTGCCTCTCCGTTCGCATCGAGCGAAGTCGAGATGCCCAGAAGTCGGACACTGCCGATGGGTGTCTCGACTTCGCTCGACACGAGCGGGAATGGGATGCTCGATGCGAGCGGGAATTATTGGAATAGCTGAGACGTGACCTTCAACGCCGCCGCCCTTTTGCTATTGATCGCAGGGTTAGCCCTGATCGGCTGGCTTGCCGGCCGCGCGCGGTCGAGCCTGCTCGCCGGCCGGGCGGGGACCAAGCTCCACTCGCGCCCGCAATATCATGGCTGGTATGTCGCGCTGTGGCTGTTCGCCCCCGCCGCGCTGTTTCTTGCCGTCTGGTCGTCGGTGTCGCCGGCGCTGATCACCAACCAGGTGCTGGCGAGCGAGGCGGCGCAAAGCCTGCCGTCGTTCGGGTTCGAGCGCGGCGCGATCCTCTCCGACGCGCGCAACGTCGCCGAGGGCAAGCAGGCCGCGGTGCGGCTGCCCGCCGCGGCGCCGCTGGTGCAGCCCTATGCCGACGCTGCCCACACATATGCGTGGATCGGCATCGCCGCGATGCTGGCGCTGGCGCTGGCGGGCGGCCTGTACGCCTTCACGCGCATCCGCCCCGATTTCCGGGCGCGGACGCGGGTCGAAAAGATCGTGATGCTGTTCCTGCTGCTCGCGTCGCTGGTCGCGATCCTCACGACCTTTGGCATCGTGCTGTCGCTCTTGTTCGAATCGATCCGCTTCTTCCGCCTCGTCTCGCCCGCCGAACTGCTGTTCGGTACGACATGGGCGCCGACGAGCGGCGCGCCGCAGCCGGGTACCTTTGGCGGCATCCCGCTGTTCTGGGGCACGATTTTGATCGGCGCGATCATCGCGATGATCGTTGCCATTCCCATCGGGATGATGACCGCGGTCTACCTCACCCAATATGCCGCGCCGACGGTGCGCAAATGGGTGAAGCCGCTGCTCGAGATTCTCGCGGGCGTGCCGACCGTCGTCTACGGCTATTTCGCCGCGCTGACCGTCGCCCCGGCGCTGCGCGAGTTTGCGGTGATGCTGGGCATTCCGAACGCCTCGACCGAAAGCGCGCTCGCCGCGGGGATCGTGATGGGCGTGATGATCATCCCCTTCGTCTCCTCAATGGCCGACGACAGCATCAACGCAGTGCCGCAGGCGATGCGCGACGGATCGCTGGCGCTCGGCGCAACGCCGAACGAGACGATCCGCCAGGTGCTGATCCCCGCCGCGCTGCCCGGCGTGATGGGCGGCATTTTGCTCGCGGTCAGCCGCGCGATCGGCGAGACGATGATCGTGGTGATGGCGGCGGGCCTCTCCGCCAACATGACCGCCAACCCCTTTGCCAGCGTCACCACGGTGACCGCGCAGATCGTCAAATTGCTCACCGGCGATCAGGAATTCGACAGCGCCAAGACGCTGGCGGCCTTCGCGCTCGGCCTCGTCCTCTTCCTCGTCACGCTGCTGCTCAACATCGTCGCGCTGCGCATCGTCAAAAAATATCGGGAAGCTTATGAATAGGCAGACCACCCCCACCGACTGGAAGGGCGCGGCGATGCAAAAACGCATCGCAGGCCGCTACGCCGCCGAACGCCGCTTCAGGCTGATGGGGCTGGGCGCGGTGCTGCTCTCGGGCGCCTTCCTCGCCTTCCTGCTGTTCGTGATGGTCGGCAACGGCGCCCGCGGCTTCACCTATACGCATGTGTCGGTGCCGGTCGATTTCAAGGCCATGCCGCTGACGATCGACACGACGCGGTTGGGCGATGCCGACGCCGACCAGGTGATCGCGGGCGCGGGGCTCGCCGACATCGTCGCCTTCGCCGCCGACGAGGCGCTGGGGGCCGACGGGTCGAAGCTGATCAGCGAAAATGCGTGGAAGGAAGTGCGCTCGGCGATCAAGGCCGACCCCGAATTGCTGGGGAGCAAGACGGTGTTCGAACTGCCCGCGTCGAGCGAGGTCGACATCGCCGCCAAGGAAGGCGCCAAGGGCGCGCTCGGCGCGAAGGTCGACGCGCTGGAGAAAGACGGCAAGCTGTCGACCGGCATCCACTGGCCCTTCTTCAAGAATGCCGACGCCACCGATCCTGCGGTCGCCGGCATCTGGGGCGCGCTCAAGGGATCGGTGCTGACGATCTTCATCGCCTTCCTGATCGCCTTTCCGACCGGGGTGCTCGCGGCGCTCTATCTTGAGGAATATGCAGCGAAAAACCGCTGGACCGACCTGATCGAAGTGTCGATCAACAACCTTGCCGCGGTGCCGTCGATCATCTTCGGCCTGCTCGCGCTCGCGGTGTTCATCAACTGGTTCGGGCTATGCCAGGCGAGCCCGCTCGTCGGCGGGCTGACGCTGGCGCTGATGACGATGCCGGTGATCGTGATCGCCAGCCGCAACGCGATCAAATCGGTACCGCCGTCGATCCGCGATGCCGCTTTGGGTGTGGGCGCCAGTCCGGTGCAGGTGGTGTTCCACCATGTACTTCCCCTCGCCCTTCCCGGCATCCTCACCGGCACGATCATCGGGATGGCGCGCGCGCTGGGTGAGACCGCGCCGCTCCTCCTCGTCGGCATGCGCGCCTTTATCGGCGACGTTCCGGGCGGCATCTGCTCGCCGTCGACCGTGCTGCCGATGCAGATCTTCCTCTGGTCGGACGAAGTCGACCGGGGCTTTGTCGAGAAAACCTCCGCCGCGATCATCGTGCTGCTTATCGTGCTGCTGTCGATGAACGCCTTTGCGATCTATCTTCGCAACAAATTCGAAAAACGCTGGTGACCCCACAATGACCCAAGACGATCTCACTATCGCCGATCCCAAGATGAAGGCGCACGGCGTCGACGTTTTCTATGGCGAGAAACAGGCGATCAAGGATGTGTCGATCGACGTCGGCACCGACCTCGTCACCGCCTTCATCGGCCCGTCGGGCTGCGGCAAGTCGACCTTCCTGCGCTCGCTCAACCGGATGAACGACACGGTTGCGATCGCGAAGGTGACCGGCCGGATCGAACTCGACGGCGAGGATATCTATGCGCCGTCGATGGACGTCGTGCAGCTCCGCGCCCGCGTCGGCATGGTGTTCCAGAAGCCGAACCCCTTTCCCAAGTCGATCTATGACAATGTCGGCTATGGCCCGCGCATCCACGGGCTTGCGCCGTCGAAGGCCGAGCTGGACGTGATCGTCGAGCGCGCGCTGGTTCGCGCCGGCCTGTGGGACGAGGTCAAGGACCGGCTCGGCGAGAGCGGCACCGCGCTATCGGGCGGCCAGCAGCAGCGGCTGTGTATCGCCCGCGCGATCGCGGTCGACCCCGAAGTTATTTTGATGGACGAGCCCTGCTCGGCGCTCGACCCGATCGCGACCGCGAAGATCGAGGAGCTGATCCACGAATTGCGCGGCAAATATGCCATCGTGATCGTCACGCACAACATGCAGCAGGCGGCGCGCGTGTCGCAGCGCACCGCCTTTTTCCACCTCGGAACGCTGGTCGAATATGGCAAGACCACCGACATCTTCACCAACCCGCGGCAGGAACGCACCAAGGACTATATCACCGGCCGTTACGGTTAAGTCCGGCCGAAAAAGGACGAAGCAATGGCAGTTACCAACGATCACACCGTCAAGGCCTTCGACGAAGATCTGAACCGCCTCCGCGGCCTGATCAGCGAAATGGGCGGCCGCGCCGAACAGGCGCTGCTCCAGGCGATGAACGCGCTCAACAACGGCGACCTAGACCTCGCGGCGCAGGTCGTACGCGACGACAAGAAGATCGACGCACTCGAAGCCGAGGTCGAACAGCTTACGGTCCAGACGATCGCGCTCCGCGCGCCGATGGCCGACGACCTGCGCGAAATGATCGCGGCGCTGAAAATCGTCTCGGTCGTCGAGCGGATCGGCGACTATGCGAAGAATATCGCCAAGCGCGTCGCGCTGATGGACCAGACCCGCTCGATCGAGGCGATCCCGGTGCTGATGTCGATGTCGTCGATCGTCGCCGAACTGGTCCACGACGCGCTCGACAGCTTTGCGGCGCGCGACGCCGAGCTCGCGGTGCGAGTGACGGTTCGCGACAAGAATGTCGACGATTTCTACAACAGCATCTTCCGCACCCTCGTCACCTTCATGATGGAAAATCCGAAATATATCTCGGAAAGTGCGCATTTGCTGTTCGTCGCCAAGAACCTCGAACGCATAGGCGACCACGCGACCAACATCGCCGAGATGGTCTATTATGTCGTCACCGGCGAACGGATGGAGGAACGCGAACGCGGCGACCAGCCCGAAGACGGCGCCGCGGAGCAGGAGCAAGGCTGATGCCGCAGCCCGACCTGCTGCTGATCGAGGATGACGAGGCGATCGCCGAACTCATCGTCTGGCACTTTGCACGCGAAGGCTTTTCGGTCCGCCAGACCCCCGACGGCGAACAGGCGCTGGTCCTCGTCGAGGAACGCGTCCCCGATATCGTCCTGCTCGACTGGATGATCGAAAGCCTGCCCGGGATCGAAGTGTGCCGGCGCCTGCGCCGCAACCCCAAATCGGCGAATGTGCCGATCATCATGCTCACCGCGCGCGGCGAGGAGGAGGACCGCATCCGCGGCCTCGAAACCGGCGCCGACGATTATGTCACCAAGCCGTTCAGCCCGCGCGAACTGGTCGCGCGCGTCCAGGCGGTGCTCCGCCGCCTGCGCCCCGCGCTCGCCGGCGAGATGCTGAGCTATGCCGACATCGAACTCGATTCGGTCGCGCACAAGGTCGTTCGCGCCGGCCAGATCGTCGCGATGGGCCCGACCGAATTCCGCCTGCTCCGCCATTTCATGGAGCATCCGGGCCGTGTCTTCTCGCGCGGGCAGTTGCTCGACAGCGTCTGGGGCCAGGACAGCGACATCGAACTCAGGACCGTCGATGTCCATATTCGCCGCCTGCGCAAGGCGATCAACCTGCCCGGCACCGCGGACATCATCCGCACCGTGCGCTCGGCGGGCTATGCGCTGGATGCGGGCAAGGGCTGACGCGCCGCTCCATTTTGCGGTGGCTGGATGCGACCGCTTGATACAGGGGCCGGACGGAGGCGGCTTATCCCACATTCACTTCCCGTGAACGGTCTCCAACCATTCACGGGACCCGATAGCGGCAAATACCGCTTCTTTGGGCGCGGCGCCGAGCGGCAGCGCGATCACCGCTTCCGTGCATGTCCCGCCAATAAATATGCGCTCGCCGGCGAGCCCGTTATCAACCAAAGACTTGCGTGTCATCGCGAGCAAAACATCCGGCGGATGCTCCGGCGGCGATGCCGTGGAGCAAAGATAAACCGCGCCGTTGGGGGTCAGCTTCGCAGTCTCGATGACGTTCGAGAGCACGCGTGCGCGATCCTCCTCACTGCCGTCCGGCCCGTATCTCAGATAGAAAGGACCGTTGGCAACAATATCGGCCGACGCGAACGAACATTGCGCCAGCCCTGCAACGAATAGAGATAGAATTCGCAACGAGCGCATAGCTCGTCATCGTCCAAAATTTATCCCGCAGCAACGTCCGATTTCGGCTCATGCTGCTGCAGTCAAATAGGTTTGGGTAGGGAGCGCCCTTACCCCGGTTCCGCTTCTGTCGGACGACGTCGAGGCACCACCGACCGGCGTACAGCCAAGAGGCGTCCCGATTGCGCTCGACGCGAACGGCAAGAGGCGCGAAGTGCAGTGCCGTCCGAACCCCGGACGGCGCCCACCCGATCAGAAATCGACCTGCGTGCGCAGCCCGAACACGTCGGCCGAATAGTCGCGGTCGCCGGTCGCGCTGGCGATCGCGGCGTCGTTGATCTTCACCCGGCCGTAGTTGGCGGTGATCCGGATATAGTCGATCGGCGCCCACACCACGCCGATCAGCGCGGTGCGTTGACGCCCGCCGATGATCCCGCCGTCGTTGAGGTCGAGATGATCGTAGCGCGCGTTGATCTCGATCGCGCCGATACCGCCGTCGGTGATCGGCTTTGCCGGCTTCAGACGATCGAAGGCGCCATCCTTATAGCCGCGGCTTTCGCCGGTCAGCACCAAGCCCGCTTCGGCATAACCGCCGAAGAAGGTCGGATCGGTATCGCCCGTCCGCCGCATCGTCTGCCAGAAGCCTTCGCCCGCGGCATGGAACGGCCCCGAAACGATCGCGGCCTCCAGCCCCATCCCGCGCTCGCCGCTCGCGCCGAGGGCGCGCGTATCGACAAGGCGCAGGTCGGTGGTATGCGCGAACGGCCGCGACCGGTAGCGCAGCGTCGCCGCAGGGTCGTTCAGATCGCGCCAATGCGCCGAACCGCCGAGATGGAGCTGCGTATTGCCGAACTTCGGCATCCAGACGACGCGGCCGTCGACGCCGATGCTGTTGTTCGCATCGTCGAGCAGGTCGTTGGCATTGTCGCCGAACACGCCCGCCTGCACCAGCACCGCCTTGCCCTTATATTGCGTCGACAAGCCGACCCGGCGCTCGAGACCGAAGGCCTGGGTAAAGGCCGCACGTTCGGTGAAGCTGGTGAACAGGTCGCTGGTCATATCGTCGAGCGACGAAAAGGGCTTGAGCTGACCGGCGGTGACCGACAGCGGTCCGGGGCCGTAAGTCATATAGACATCGGTCAGTTCGACCGAGCTGTTCGCGATATCGGCTTCGACGCGATAGGAAAAGCCGCCGGGAATCTTGCCGTCGACGCCCAGATAGACACGGCGGAATTCGGTCTTGAGCCCGCCGCGCGCGCCGGTCACCCCGTCGGGGGCGTCGATGCCCGCGAGGTCGAGCTGGATCCGGCCGCGCGGCTTGAAGCTCCAGCCGTCGGCAGTCTTGATCTCGGGCGCCCCCTTCCAGCTGATTTCGGTCGCGGGTTTCGCGGTCACGGCGGGGGCGGCGGGCGCGGTCGGTACCGGAGCGGAGGCCGGCGCCTGCCCGGTTGCGGCGTCGAGCCGCGTTTCGAGCGTCTGGACCTGCGCCTTCAGCGCGGCAAGTTCGGCGCGCAGCGCGGCGGCTTCCTCGGCGCTCATCGCCTGCGCGTGGGCGAGCGTCGGGACGCCGAGCATCGAAGTGCCCAGCAGGGCGGCAGTCAGGAAGGAACGCATGGTTGTTGCTCCGTTGCGAAAGGGTGACAAACGGGGACCAGAACCCATGGATCGCACATTCGAGGCGTCGAAATGGCAAAGATATAGATTTCGCGTAGTCGCCGCGGGTGGCGGCGCTACCCGCAAGGTTACGCGGAAACTAAATCGACGCCATTTTGACGTCCCTTCGGGATTTGGCCGATTTTGCCCATGGCTGCGTCGGCAGGTCTTGAAATATCGACATATTCCTGCGCCCCGCCTCCTTGCCCTGAGCAAAATCGCTCCAAACCTCGAACGTGCGATCCATGGGTTCTGGTCCCGTGGCGCTGTTATGACCGGTTCGTGACAGATGCACGTCAATTGGATGACATTTTTGTTTCACAGATCGATTTTCGCACCCTCTTGCCAGCGAAGTGCGAACGGTTAAGGACGTTCCGGTTTTTTCGGGCAACCTTTCACGGGGCGCCCCTTCCGGGAGACCATCATGACGATCAAATTTGACGGGCGCGTTGCTATTGTGACCGGCGCCGGCGGCGGACTCGGTCGCGCCTATGCGCTCGAACTCGCGCGGCGCGGTGCCAAGGTGGTCGTCAACGACCTCGGCGGCGCGCGCGACGGCACCGGCCATTCGGACGCCGCGCTGCAGGTGGTCGAGGAAATCCGCGCCGCGGGCGGCACCGCCATGTCGAACGGCGGCAGCGTCACCGAATATGAGCAGATGGTCGAAATGGTCGCCAAGGCGAAGGAAGAATGGGGCGGCGTCCACGTCCTGATCAACAATGCCGGCATTCTGCGCGACAAGAGCTTCGCCAAGATGGAGCCTGCCGATTTCGACCTGGTTCTGAAGGTTCATGTGTCGGGCAGCGCCAATGTCACCAAGGCGTGTTGGGACATCATGCGCGAACAAGCCTATGGCCGCATCCTGATGACCGCATCGTCGACCGGCCTATACGGCAATTTCGGTCAGGCCAATTACGGCGCCGCCAAGCTCGGCCTCGCCGGGCTCACCAAGACGCTGCACCTCGAAGGCGCGAAGTATAACATCCGTTGCAACACGATCGCGCCGGTCGCCGGCACGCGGATGACCGAGGACATCTTCCCCGCCGAACTGTTCGAAAAATTCACCCCTGAAAATGTCGCGCCCGCCGCGCTGTTCCTCGTCAGCGAGGATGCCCCGACGAACATGATCGTCGGCGCGGGCGCCGGCGCGTTCCACGCCGCCTATGTCACCATGACCCCCGGCGTCGCGCTTCCCGAAGACGAGCGCACCCCCGAAGGCGTCGCGGCGGCGTGGGAGAAGATCATCGACCGCAACGGCGAAGTCGTCCCGCAATCGGGCAGCGAGCAGTCGATGGCCGTGATGCGCGCGCTGCAGGCGCTGGGCTGACGATAGACCCTCCCCGTCGCAAAGCGATGGGGAGGACTTGGCGCATCACTGTATTGACACACCAATACGCCAATGGCATAACGTCAGCGGGGCAAGGGGATCGGACAGAAGGACGACCCCGATGTATAGTGAAAGCGACCTGCAAGCCGCGGTCGATGCGAACGTCTTGACGCCGGAGGCCGCGCTGGCCTTTCGGTCGCATATCGCATCGGTTCGCGCGGCGCCGGGGGCGGATGAGGAATCATTCCGCCTGATTACCGGCTTCAACGATATTTTCGTCAGCATCGCGGCGGTGATCCTGCTCGTCGCGGTCGGCTGGATCGGCGCCTCGATCCATCCCGCGCTCGGCGGCGCCTTCGTCGCCGCGTCGGCGTGGTTCCTCGCCGAATATTTCACCCGCCAGCGCCGCATGGCGCTCCCCAGCATAGTCCTCGTCCTCGCCTTTTCGGGCGGCGTCTTTGCGACGATGGTCGGCTTCCTCGTCAAGCATGGCGAGGATATTTTCGGCAACAATCCGGGCGATACGGTCGGAGCGTTGCTGGTTGGCGGCATCGCGCTCGTCACCGCAGCGGCGACCTGGCTGCACTGGAAACGCTTCATGGTGCCGATCACCGTCGCCGCCGGAACCGCCGCGCTCGCCGCGACGGCTGTTGCGCTCGTGCTCGCGGTGACCGGCGTGCCGAGCCCCGACGGCACCCTGCCGATGATCCTCGTGCTGATCGCCGGTCTCGGCGTCTTCACCCTTGCGATGTGGTGGGACCGCAGCGACCGGGTGCGCCAGACGCGGCGCAGCGACGTCGCCTTCTGGCTTCACCTGCTCGCCGCGCCGATGATCGTCCATCCGATCTTCCACCTGCTCGGCGTTACGCAGGGCGACGATATCGGCAGCGGTGCGGCGATCCTTGTCGTCGGCATCTATATCGCTTTCGGGCTCGTCGCGCTGGCGATCGACCGCCGCGCGCTGCTCGTCTCGGCGCTCGCCTATGTGCTGTTCGCGATGACGCAGCTCTTCAACACCTTCGGCGCGGTCGAGCTCAACGTCGCGCTGACGGCGTTCGTCATCGGATCGGCGCTGCTGTTGCTGTCGGCCTTCTGGCAGAATGCCAGGGCCGCGGTGGTCGGGCTGCTGCCCGAAAATCTGGCCAACCAGTTGCCGGCAACGGCGCGGCCGGTCAGTCCCCAACCAGCTTCATAAGCTTGCGTTCGACGGGGGCGAGCACATTGGCAAGCTCGTCCCCGCGTTTCAAAATCGCCCCGGCTTCGGAGACAAGGGCCCACATGCCCTGCCGGCTCCGCAAGGCGGGGCGTTTTTCGATGCGATATTCGGGCCGCTCGGCGGTGCGGCGAAAGGCCGAGAAGATTGCGGCGTCGCGGTGGAAGTCCATTGCATAGTCGCGCCAGTGCCCTGCGGCGACCATCCGCCCATAGAGGTCGAGGATGCGCAGGAGTTCGGTGCGCTCGAAACCGGTCTGCTGCGGTGCCGCCCGGTTCGCGAACGGCAGAGGCGTCACCGTTCCCATCAGGCGCTATTCCGGCTCCCTTTGCGCCGCGGCGCCTGCTCTTCGGCAACCTCGCGCTCGGCAAGCAGCGCTGCGAGCTGCTTCTGCATCTGTTCGAGCTGGCATTGCAACAGTTCGACCTTCTGCGTCGCCGGGTCGAAGGTTTCACTGCACGGCGTGCCATAGGGCACGAATTCGCGCGCATATTCGGTTGCGTCGAGCAGCGTCGAGCGCGCCGGGATGCCGACCATCACGGCGCCCTCGGGCACGTCCTTGGTCACCACCGCATTGGCGCCGACCCGCGCACGCGCGTTGACAATGACGGGGCCGAGGATCTGCGCGCCCGACCCCACGATGACGTCGTTTGCCAAGGTCGGGTGGCGCTTGCCTGCGATGCCATTGGCGGGATCGGTCCCGCCCAGCGTCACGCACTGATAGATGGTGACATTGTCGCCGATCTCGGCGGTCTCGCCGATCACGGTAAAGCCATGATCGATGAACAGATGACGGCCGATCTTCGCGCCCGGATGGATGTCGATCGCGGTCAGCCAGCGCGAGAAATGATTCACGAAACGCGCGAGGAAGAACAGGTCCGCCTCGAACAGCCAGTGCGCGATGCGGTGCATCCCGACCGCCAGCAGGCCCGGATAAAGAAGGATTTCCCAACGCGAACGCGGCGCCGGATCGCGCGCCTTGATCGAATCGAGATAGGCGATCAGCCCGTTGAACATCCGTATGTCCCCTGCGACCCTATTTCTGTACCGGGCAAGATAGATGTTCGATGGCAGCATTTCCACCCCCGAGCGTGTTTTAATCGTCAGCGCCCGAACAGGCCGATACGGAGCAGCAACAGGCCCTCGCTGCGCCAGCGCCGCTCGCCATCGCGCGCGGCAATCGCCGCCGCCCAGCGGTCGAGCATCAGCAAGGCCTTGTTATCGCTGAAAGACCGAGTTTGCGGCGCGCTCTCGTTTCGCGCATTGGCGAAAAATTGCCTGGCATCGGCCATGCCTTGCTGGAGGCCCGCGCCCCACAGCAAACCCCAACGCGCACCGCCTTCGCCGCCCGACAGCGCGAACAGCGCTTCGCCGAACGCCGCCGCCGCGACGTTCCGCGCCGCTTCATCCTCGGCGAGCAGCATCGCTTCGGCGGCATCGACGAGCGTGTCGAGCCCTTCCTCGCCACTCCATGTCGCCTGCAGTTCGGCGAGCAAGGGCTCGCCCTTGGGCAGCGCCGCCGGGTCGCTCGCCAGCAACGCCGCCATGTCGCGCCACCAGGCGAGCTTGATCTGGCCGATCAGCGGCTCGCGTGCGTCATGCAGCAGCTTGGTCAGCCGTTCGGCCAGCGCCCAAAGCGCGGCGATGGCGGGGCGCCTCTCGCGAGGCACCGCCACCATCACGCGCGGATCGCGGATGTCCGGATAGCTGAGGGTTTCGGTAACAGCGTCCTCCATGGTCGGGCCGCTACCACCAGAACATCGTCATTGCGAGCGAAGCGAAGCAATCCAGAGCGGTTTACGCACACTCTGGATTGCCGCGTCGCTTCGCTCCTCGCAATGACGAGGATGTTCAAGCGCGATTGCAGACAGCCTTCACCGCCGCGATGACGCGCGGCGTATCGACGAGCGCCGCCTTTTCGAGATTGTGCGCATAGGGCAGCGGCACGTCCTCGTTGCACACGCGCATGACGGGCGCATCGAGATCGTCGAAGCCATGCTCCATCGCAACCATCGCGATTTCGCTCGCGATCGAACAGGTCGGCCAGCCTTCCTCGACGACGACGAGACGGTTCGTCTTCTTGAGGCTGGCGAGCACCGTCACCGTATCGAGCGGACGCAGGGTGCGCAGATCGATCACCTCGGCGTCGATCCCCTCGCCCGCCAGCGCGTCGGCGGCTTCGAGCGCCAGCCCGACGCCGATCGAATAGCTGACGATGGTGACATCGCTGCCCTGACGCATGATCCGCGCCTTGCCGATTGGCAGCACGAAATCATCGACCTCGGGCACCTCGAAGCTGCGGCCGTAGAGCAGCTCGTTTTCGAGGAAGACGACCGGGTCTTCGGTGCGGATCGCCGCTTTCAGCAGCCCCTTGGCGTCGGCGGCGTCATAGGGCGAGATCACGATCAGGCCGGGAACGCTGGCGTACCAAGGCGCATAATTCTGGCTGTGCTGCGCCCCGACGCGCGCCGCGGCGCCGTTCGGGCCGCGGAAGACGATCGGACAGCGCATCTGGCCCCCCGACATATAATTGGTCTTCGCCGCCGAGTTGATGATGTGGTCGATCGCCTGCATCGCGAAGTTGAAGGTCATGAATTCGATGATCGGCCGGAGGCCGCCCATCGCGGCGCCGGTGCCAAGCCCGGCAAAGCCATATTCGGTGATCGGGGTGTCGACGACGCGCTGCGCGCCGAACTCCTCGAGCAGCCCCTGCGTGACCTTGTAGGCGCCCTGATATTCGGCGACTTCCTCGCCCATTACAAATACGCGGTCGTCCTTGCGCATTTCCTCGGCCATCGCATCGCGCAGTGCCTCGCGAACGGTGAGCTTCGCCATTGCGGTGCCTTCGGGGATCGCGGGATCGGCGGCGCGTTCGGTCGCGGCAGGCTTTTCAACCGCAGGCGCAGGGCTCGGCGCGGGTGCCGGAGCCGGCTCGGCGGCCTTGGGGTCCTCGGCGGGCGCCGGTGCGGGCGCGGCCGCAGGTGCCGCCGCTTCTTCGCCCTCGCCCGTGATCGTCGCGATCACGGTGCCGACCTTCACATTGTCGGTTCCTTCGGCGACGAGGATCTGTCCGACCGTGCCTTCATCGACCGCTTCGAACTCCATCGTCGCCTTGTCGGTTTCGATTTCTGCCAGGATATCGCCCGACTTCACCGTGTCGCCTTCCTTGACGAGCCACTTGGCGAGCGTGCCTTCTTCCATCGTCGGCGACAGCGCCGGCATCTTCAATTCGATGGCCATCTCAATATTGCTCCACCAGCACGTCGGTATAAAGTTCGTGAAGTTCGGGTTCGGGCGCGCTTTCCGCAAAGTCGGCCGATTCCGCGACGATCTGGCGGATTTCCTTGTCGATATCCTTGATCTTGTCTTCGGTGATACCGGCGTCGACCATCAGCTTCTTGAGATGCTCGATCGCATCCGACTTGTCGCGCACCGCCTGCACCTCCTCGCGGCTGCGATATTTGGCGGGATCGGACATCGAATGGCCGCGATAGCGATAGGTCTTGAGTTCCATCAGCACCGGCCCCTTGCCCGCGCGCACCCATTCGAGCGCCGCTTCGGCGGCGCCGCGCACCGCGAGCACGTCCATGCCGTCGACCTGCATGCCGGGGATGCGGAAACTTTCGCCGCGGCGGTAGAGCTGGTCCTCGGCCGACGACCGATTGACCGACGTGCCCATCGCATATTGGTTGTTCTCGATCACGAAGATGATCGGCAGCTTCCACAGCTCGGCCATGTTGAAGCTTTCATAGACCTGCCCCTGGTTCGAGGCACCGTCGCCGAAATAGGCCATGGCGACGCCGCCGTCGCCGCGATATTTGTGCGCAAAGGCAAGCCCGGTGCCCAGCGACACCTGCGCGCCGACGATGCCGTGGCCGCCATAGAATTTATGCTCGACGCTGAACATGTGCATCGAACCGCCCTTGCCGCGCGAAATGCCCGCGGCGCGGCCGGTCAGTTCGGCCATGATCACCTTGGGATCGATGCCGTAGGCGAGCATGTGGCCATGGTCGCGATAACCGGTGATGACGCTGTCCTTGTCGCCATCGAGCGCCGACTGCAGGCCAACCGCCACGGCTTCCTGGCCGATATAGAGATGGCAGAAACCGCCGATCAGGCCGAGACCGTAAAGCTGCCCGGCCTTTTCCTCGAAGCGGCGGATGAGCAGCATCTCGCGGTAGAACTTCTCGAGTTCTTCGGGCGTGGCGTCATAGGGTGCGGGATCGCGCGGGGATTCGCGATTGGTCGCGGGAGCTGGGGTGGAAGCGACTTTTTTTGGCGCGGCAGTCTTGCGCGCGGGTGCTTTGGCCAAGGGAGGTTTCCTTTGCATTTAGCCGTTACGGCAAGGCTCCCTATAGGACCGCCATGTCATGCTTGGCAACGCCCCCGAACGGCGGCGCGCCATTGTCTTACGTATGCAGCAAAATAGGAAAAACTACCCGTAGCAGCGCTCAGGGTTTCGCGTCCGGCTCCATCGGAATGATCACCTCGTCCGGGTGATAGGCGCCGAGCTTCTCGCGCACATATTCCTCGGCGAGGTCGGGGTCGACGCGCCGCCGGTCGAGGAGGTTGACGCGGTTCTGCAGTTCGTTCTGCCGCTTGGTCAGCTCGGTCAGGACGACACGTTTCTTTTCGACCGACTGGCCATAGTCGCCCCAGGCATAAAGCCCGGTCGGACCAAAGATGATATAGCCGATCATCGCCAGTACCGCGATCACCGCCACCGCGGGGCCGACGGCCCGGTTCATCGATTTGCGGAATTTGTGGCGCTGCGTCATTTCGGCCCTTGAATCAGAGTTGATTCGTGGCGTCAAGGCGTCATTGCCGATCCTTCCACAGTATCCCGACGAAATATGCACAGCCTTTGCCGCTATTGCGACGAACGACACCTCGTACCACGGGACTCGCCGCTATTTTCGTTCACGATGCAACTGTGCCCCTTATCGCCCGTCGCAACCGGTACGCCCTTCGAGAAAATCAACGTCATCGAATGCGCCCCGCCCATGCTGGGCGGCATATGGGCTATGGGACGCAAAACGCGAAACACGTCACTTTTTTCGCGTTTCACCGCGCCCGAACCGACGAGTTGCGAGATTCCCATCTGACTGGGAAGCACGAGATATTTTTCGACCTTCGATTTCGAAACCACCTGCCGCGGATCGACCCTTACCAGCCCCGCCGGCCAATAGCGCACGGCATCGGCCCAAGTCGCTGCATCGAAACCCTTCGGCAACGCAGCGTCCGTTTCCCGGGCCGATGCGATCTGTCCCGACGGCAGGGAAATGCCCTGCGGCGAATAGGTCGCGAACACCGCGTCAGGCTCGCGCTGCAGAGAGGACCGGATCGAGGCGAGCGACCTTTGGGCATCGGGCTCGCCGAGTTGGCTGAAATAGTTCGGACATCCGGCCGGCGCGATCTGCACCTTGTCCGGCGAAACGCCGGTCACCCCCGAGGCCGACGTTCCGCCTGGCGCTGCCTTCAACGAAGACGCCACCACCTGGCGCACCCGGCCGGTCGCGCCGCGTAGCCGCCAGATCATCGATTCATAAGAGGTCAGGATCAAATAAAGCGGCCTCGAACCCGGCTCGATCGTCACGTCGATCAAATTGGTCTCGCTGTCCTGGCCGCCAATCACCGCCGACGAAATGGCCTGACCGTCATAGGTGCCAAAGACAAGCAGCTGCGCATCGGGCGGCAATGCCGCAAGGTTACAAATCGGAGCATTGCGCGCCGTCCGAATTTGCTGCAAGCGATCCGCGATTTGGGCATATTCGTCCTTCGACAGCGTCCCGTCGCCGTCGCTGTCGAAGCGTTTGAACAATTGTTCGGCGCGCGCGATCAATTCGACCGCAGTCAGCTTGCCGTCGCCGTCCGGATCCAGCGCCAGAAAGCCGTCGAACGAACGGTCGCGGCGGCCGCCGGGTTCGCGGTCCGCCGCTTCGCGCAAGGTCACGACGCCATCGCCGTCGGCGTCGTAAAGCCCCATCATCGCCTCGGCCTCCCGCGACCGCTGATCGGCGTCGCGGCCCGCCCCCAGTTCGATTTCCGCGCGCGTCACGCGAAAATCGCCGTCATAATCATATGACAGGATCTGCTGGATGTTCCGCGCCCGCTCCTGCGTTTCGCCCTGCAACCGCTGAAAATCGATGTCGGCCCGGTCGAGGCCGTCACCGTCCCGGTCGATCGCGCGAAGGCGGCTCACCACCTGGGCGATATATTGTTCGATATGGGTACCGGGGTTGAGTCCTTCGGCCAGCGGCTCGGCGATTTCGGCCAAGCCATTCTCTTGCGAAGCCTTCGCCACCGCCGCCACGACCACCGCGGTTGCCATCGCCGCCGCGCCCGCCACCAGAGCGCTTTTACCTTTGACCCGCATGCAGCTTTACCCCTGCCAAACCGGCCGATGACCGGCCGGCCGATTTATCAGCGCGGGGTTAACGCATGCTATCCGCGATCCATCCCATCAACCGAAAATCGCCGCTCCCGGATAGCGCGCCATGTCGCCCAGCTCTTCCTCGATGCGGATGAGCTGGTTGTACTTGGCGAGCCGGTCGGAGCGCGCGAGGCTGCCGGTCTTGATCTGGCCGCAGTTGGTGGCGACCGCGAGGTCGGCGATGGTCGAATCCTCGGTCTCGCCCGAACGGTGCGACATCACCGCAGTGTAGCGCGCGCGGTGCGCCATATCGACCGCGTCCAATGTTTCGGACAGTGTGCCGATCTGGTTGACCTTGACGAGCAGCGAGTTGGCGAGGCCGTCCTTGATGCCCTGCTCCAGCCGTAGCGGGTTGGTGACGAACAGATCGTCGCCGACGAGCTGGCACTTGTCGCCGACGAGGTCGGTCAGCGCCTTCCAGCCGGTGAAGTCGTCTTCGCTCATGCCGTCCTCGATCGAGTTTATCGGATAGTCGTTGACGAGTGCAGCGAGATAATCGGCCATCTGTTCGGGGCTCAGCGACAAACCTTCACCGCTGATCTCGTACTTGCCGTTCTTGAAGAATTCGGTCGCGGCGCAGTCGAGCGCGAGCACGACGTCGGTGCCGAGCTTGAAACCTGCCTGGTCGATCGACGCGGCGATAAAGTCGAGCGCATCGCGCGTCGAAGCGAGGTTCGGGGCAAAGCCGCCCTCGTCGCCGACCGCGGTCGCGAGGCCCTTCGCCGACAGGCCCTTCTTGAGCGTGTGGAAGATTTCGCTGCCCCAACGCACCGCCTCGGCGATGCTGCCGGCGCCGACGGGCATGATCATGAATTCCTGCACGTCGATCGGATTGTCGGCATGCTCGCCGCCGTTGATGATGTTCATCATCGGCACCGGCAGCGTGCGCGCCGAGACGCCGCCGACGTAACGATAGAGCGGCAGGCCGCGCGCATCGGCCGCGGCCTTCGCGGCGGCGAGGCTGACGCCGAGGATCGCATTGGCGCCGAGGCGGCTCTTGTTCGGCGTGCCGTCGAGGTCGATCATCGCCATGTCGATTTCGCGCTGGTCCTCGGCATCGAGGCCGATGAGCGCTTCGGCGATCTCGCCGTTCACCGCCGCGACTGCTTTGGTCACGCCCTTGCCGAAATAACGGCCCTTGTCGCCATCGCGCAGTTCGACCGCCTCGTGCGCGCCGGTCGACGCGCCCGAGGGCACCGCGGCGCGGCCGAAGCTGCCATCCTCGAGCAACACGTCGACTTCGACGGTCGGATTGCCGCGGCTATCGAGGATTTCGCGGCCGTGGATGTCGATGATGGCGGTCATGGTTCGGGTCCTGCTGATGGCCGCAGACGGGCCGGATGGGAAAGGCGCCCGCCTGTTATCGACGGCTTGCCGCTAGTGCAACCGTTCGATCGGCCGTGCAGGAATTTTGCTGGCCTATGGAACCATTGGGCCCGCCTTGCTATATATCCAGACAGGACCAAAGGGGACGTTCGCTGACGCGGCGCCCGACAAAAGAAGAAGAGGACAAAGCCGATGGCCAAAGCCGCTACTCCCGCGACGAAGAAAGTTGCCGCTCCCCGTCCCAAGGCGCCCGCGAAGGCCGCCGCCACCAAGGCCGCGCCCGCGCGCAAGCCTGCCGCGGCAAAGGCCGTCCAGGATCATCCGATCCGCGACCAGATCGCCGCGACGCGCGATACGATCAAGTCCGAAGCGTCAAAGAAGGCCGCCTCGCTGAAAGACGAAGCGACGGCGCTGAAGAACCAAGCCTCCGCCAAGGCGCGCGACGCCGCGACGAAGGGCAAGGACAAGGCGGCCGAGGCCGTCGGCAGCCTCGCCAAGCTGCTCGAGGACAGCGCCGGCACCGTCGATACGAAATTCGGCAAGCAATATGGCGACTATGCCCGTTCGGCTGCCTCGACCGTCGCCGGCCTTGCGACGACGCTCGACAAGAAGGATCTCGACGAGCTCGCCGCTTCGACCAAGGATATGGTCAAGAAGAACCCGGCGATCGCCGTCGGCGCCGCCACGGTGATCGGCTTTGTCCTTGCCCGCATGCTCAAGGGCTCGAACAACGGCTGATCCGACTTGCCCTCTCCCGATCATGACACCTCGCCTTCCCCGGATCAGCGCAGCTTTGATGGCATAAGTCACGGCTACGCTCCCGGCGGACGGCCGATCACGCCGCCGCCGGTGCCGCTCGAAAAGATCGTCGGCGACGTCGTCGACAATCTGCAATCGGCGGCAGAGGCTGAGCTAACCCTGCTCAAGGCGCGCGGCGCGCTGGCGTACCACGGCGTCGGCTGGACTTCGGCGTGGGGCTTCGTCGCCGCCTGCGCGCTGCTTGTCGCGATGCTGGCGCTCGCGTTCGGCGCGATCCTCGTGCTTGCCCAGCATATCGGGCCGCTGCTCGCGACGCTGATCGTCTTTGCGGTGCTGCTGGCGATCGCCGCCTTTGCCGGATGGCGCGCGCGCCTCAGCTATGGCGACGTCAAAGCGGCGTTCCGTGACGATCTGCTCGCGGAGGGAGACGATTGATGCGCCCTTCCCGAACCCGCCTGATCAACGCCGCGCGCCGATCGATGATCGAACGTGCCGAATTGCGCCGCAAGCTGGGGGTGGCCGGCAACGCGCTGAAGCCCGGCGCATTGCTCAGCCGCGGCAAATATCGCGTCGGCGAAAAGGTCGACGATGCCGCGCATGCGGTTCGCAAGGAATTTCAGAGCAACCGCCTGCCGATAGCGCTCGCCGCGGTTGCGGGCGTCGCGTGGCTGTTTCGCGAACCGATCAAGGAACATGTGCCCCGGCTGGGGCGCAAAATACAGGAACTCGCGGCCTCGGTCGCCGACCGGCTGCATCCCGGTGACGCCGAACCAGCGGATGACGACGATATCGAGATAGTGGAGGACGATAATGAAGCCGCTCAGTGAAACCGCCAGCGACGCCCGCGCCAAAGCGAGCGAACTTGCCGAGAAGACCGCCGAAAACGCCCGCGCCACCGCCGAGGCGGCGAAGGCCCGCATCCAGGACGGTTATGGCCGCGCCCGCGCCGCGACGGGTGAGCTTGCCGCAAAGGCAAGCGAACAGGCCGAGGTCGCACGCGAAGCCGCGGGTCAGGCTTATGAAAAAGGCAAGGTGCAGGCCAAGCGCGCGGGCAGCAAGCTCAAGACGGTGGCCGAGGAACAGCCGCTGGCATTGCTCGCCGGCGCGGTCGCGGTCGGGGCGCTGCTCGGTTCGTTGCTTCCCAAGGGCCGCCAGAACGAGGACTGAGGCGGACTTGCCGGAATGGCGCCGCACTGGTAGGGGCCGCGGCTTCTCCCCTCCCCGGCGCTAGCCCGCAAGGAAAGCATCATGAGCAAATTGCATCTCGTGTTCGGTGGACGCGTCAGCGATCCGCAGACGCTCGACTTCGTCGATCTCAGCAATCTGGACGTCGTTGGGCTGTTCCCCGACTATAAGTCCGCCGAAAAAGCGTGGCGCGCCGCCGCGCAGCGCACCGTCGACGATGCCGAGATGAAATATGTCGTCGTCCATCTGCACAAGCTGCTGCAGCCGGACGCAGAGTAAGCCCTTCGTCATTGCGAGCGTAGCGAAGCAATCCAGAGTAGGCGTAAACCGCCCTGGATTGCTTCGCTACGCTCGCAATGACGCGAATTAAGAGTCAGCGGAAATTGTCGGCGTATGCCTGAATCTTGAGCGTCCGGACGGGCGTCGCGGTCACCTCCACCTCGATGCCGTTCTTCTCGGCGTAGGCGAGCGCCTCTTCGCAACTCGCAAAGCCCAGCCGCAACTGGCGCTGCGTGTCGCCGCTGCCGGCCCAGCCCATCAGCGGGTCGGCCTTGCGCGCTTCGGCCGGAGCGAATTCCAGCATCCAGCGCTGCGTTCCCGCGCGCCCCGACTGCATGGCATTCTTGGGCTTCTGGAAAATACGCGCTTTCATCGGGTCGTCCTGATCAAGTGGCTGTGCCGCCGCCTTAGCGGGAAGCGTTTCTGACGAAAAGAGGGAAAGCCCCGATGCAATCCTTTCCATCGTCACCCCGGACTTGATCCGGGGTCCATTTGCGCCGGCGCTGGAAGAATGGATCCCGAATCAAGTCCGGGATGACGAAGATTTGGGCGGATCGGGCAATTATTGCGCGTCGCGGCGTGCCTGTGCCGCTTTGGTCATCAGCGTCGGACGCGCATTCGCCGGGTCGTCGGGCCAGCTATGCTTGGGATAGCGGCCGCGCATCTCCTTCGCGACCTCCGCCCAGCTTCCGCTCCAGAAGGATGCGATATCGCGCGTCGTTTGGATCGGGCGATGCGCCGGCGACGTGAGCGCGAGGACGAGCGGCACGGGCGGATCGCCGATCACCGGATGACGCGCGAGCCCGAACATCTCCTGCGCGCGCACCGCCACCGTAGGGCCGCCATCGGCGCCATAATCGATCGCGTGGCGGCTGCCCGCCGGCGTCGCATAATCCGCCGGCGCCAGCTTTTCGAGCAATTGCCGCGCCGGCCAGTCGAGCAGCTGCATCAGCGCATCGGCAAGCCGCTGGTCGCCGATATCGCGGAGCCCGCGCGATTTTTCGAGCAACGGCGCGAGCCAGATGTCGAGGCTGTCGGCGAGCGCCGGCGCAGAGAGCGTATCGAGCCCGGCGAAGGACGCGCGCTGACGTAGCGCGTGCGATGTCGGCCCCCAGCCGATGAGCCCGAGCCCCTTCTCGCGGACGGCCGCGAGACGCACCGCCATATCGTCTTCGGCGCCCTCGCTACGCCCCGCCTGGCCGCTCGCCAGCGCGATGGCGCCGAGCCGGCGTTCGCGGCGATGATCGACGCGGTCGGTCGCGGCGTCATAGCTGCTCGCCTGATGCGACACGATCTGTCCGGCAAAAATGGCCTCGACCTCGGCGCGGTCGATCGCCGCCGCGGCGAGGATGCGTACCCCCGCAGCATGGCCCTGCGCGTCGGCAATCGCGAGCCACTCGCTGCCCGCCAGCGGGTCGAGCGGATCGATGCGATAGGCACGCCCGCCCACACTCAGATAGTCGCCGCGCTGGCCGGCGCGCGCTCGCGCCACCCGGTCGGGCCAAGCCGTCGCAATCCAGCCGCCGACCGAACGCGTATCGATGGCGCCTGTATCGGCCGCCAGCCTCTCGCCGATCCCGGCCAGCCGCCGCGCGAGCCGCCACGCCCCTTCGGCGCGGTCGCCCTTCGACCCTTTCCAGCGCGCCAGCCGCGCCTCGACATCGACACCGCGTCCGCCGAGCCCGGGTTCGGTGAGCAGCACCGCCAGCCGCGCCGCCAGTTCGCTTTCATCCGCGCGCGCGGCATCGAGCAGCATATGCGCGAGCGGCACCGGCAGGGGGATGGCGGCGAGCGCCTTGCCGTGCGCGGTGATGCGTCCGTCGGCGGTCAGCGCCCCGATCACCTGCAGCCGCGATTTCGCCTCGGCGACCGCGGCGGGCGACGGCGGGTCGAGCCAGCCGAGCTGGCGCGGATCAACGATGCCCCAGCTCGCGCAATCGAGCACGACGGGCATCAGGTCATTCTCGTGGATTTCGGGCGGGTCGAACGGCGGCATGCCCGCCGTTGCCGGCGCTTCCCACAGGCGATAGGCGACCCCCGGCCCCTGCCGCGCCGCACGCCCGGCACGCTGGGTGGCCGACGCCTGGCTCGCACGTTCGGTGACAAGACGCGTGATGCCCGCCGCCTTGTCGAAGCGCGGGCGTCGCGACAGGCCGGCGTCGATCACAATCCGCACGCCCTCGATCGTCAGGCTGGTTTCGGCGATGCTCGTCGCGAGGATCAGCTTGCGCGCGCCGCCGGGATCGCGGACGAGCGCCCGCCGCTGCATCGCCGGGTCGATCTGCCCGTGCAGGCGATGGACGACGAGCGGCAGGCGTGCGTCCTCGACCGCCGCCGCAGCCCGTTCGATATCGGCGGCACCGGGCAGGAAGGCGAGCATGTCGCCCTCACTCTCTTCGACCAGTGCCTGCCGCACCGCGCCCAGCACGCTGGCCTCCAGCCGGTCTTCGGCGCGGCGGCCGATATGACGGAGTTCGAGCGGCCAGATCTTGCCCTCGCTCCGCACCACCGGCGCATCGCCGAGGAGCGCCCCGAAGCGCGCCCCGTCGAGCGTCGCCGACATTGCGACGAGGCGAAGATCGTCGCGCAGCCCCTGTTGCGCGTCGATCGCCAGCGCCAGCGCGAAATCGCCGTCGAGGCTGCGTTCATGGACTTCGTCGAACAGCACCGCCGACACGCCGGCAAGTTCGGGATCGGCGAGGATGCGATTGCGGAACAGCCCCGGCGTCATCACGAGCAGGCGCGTCGCCGCCGACTGCTTGCTGTCGAGGCGGGTTGCGTAACCGACCGGCCCGCCGACCGCGACGCCCATCTCTTCGGCGATCCGCTCGGCGGCAGCGCGCGCGGCAAGCCGCCGCGGCGACAGCAGCCACACCTCGCCCTTGCACCAGGGCTGATCGAGCAGCGCCGGGGCGACGCGCGTCGTCTTGCCCGCGCCCGGCGGCGCGACGACGACCGCATTGGGCTTCAGCACCAGCGCCGCCATGATGTCGGGGAGCACGATATCGATCGGCAGCGGGATCGTCATGCGCGCGCTGCCGGATTGCCGAGTTCGGCGTTGAGCCGGAAGGCTTCGGAAGCGAGCTGCGTCACCATCGCGGGCGACACTTCGGCCTCCACAGTTAGCACCAGATTACCGAGCTCGTATTTTCCGCTCGCCTTGATCCGCGGTTCGATGTCGCGGAGCCGCTTGCCGCGCCAGAAACCGAGCAGGACGCGGCTTTCCTCGGCGCGGATCAGGATGCACGGACCATTCGCCAGAAAGACGAGGTTGGTCCATTTGATCGTTTCTGCAAACGGCGCCGCCGTCATGATCGTAGAGCGCATCATTTCGCAGCGCTCGCGCTGCCAGCCCGACAACGCGGCAATATAGGCATCGGGGCTTTCGGCGGCCCGCCCCATCGTCATCGCGCCGGCCTCAATAGGCGCGCGCGACCGCGAAGGCGACCGCTTCGGTGAGCGCCGCTTTCGCCTGGCTGGCGCCGAAGCCGCCGATCGCGTCGACCGCGCGCTGGCCATAATGACGCGCCCGCGCGAGCGTGTCGGCGATCGTGTCATGCCTGCGGAGCAGGCTGGTCGCGAAAGCAAGATCCTCGTCCGAGGTGCGATGACCGACGATCGCCTGCTTCCAGAACTCGCGCTCCTCGGCGCTGCCGCGGGCATAGGCGAGGATGACGGGCAGCGTCACCTTGCCGTCGCGGAAGTCGTCGCCGACGCCCTTCCCCATCGTCTCGGCGTCCGAGACATAGTCGATCGCATCGTCGACGAGCTGGAAGGCGATGCCGAGGTTGCGGCCATAGGCGTCGAGCGCGGCTTCGGTCGCTTCGTCGCGTTCGGCGACGACCGCCGCGATCTTGCACGCCGCGGCGAACAGTTCGGCGGTCTTGGCGTTGATGATCGCGAGATACTGGTCCTCGCTCGTCTCGATCCGCCGCTGTGCCGAAAGCTGGTTGACCTCGCCCTCGGCGATCACCGCTGAGGCGCGGCTCAGGATTTTCAGCACCTTCAGCGACCCATCCTCGACCATCACCTCGAAGGCGCGGCTGAAGAGGAAATCGCCGACGAGCACGGAGGCGCTGTTGCCCCAGATGAGGTTCGCGGTCTTGCGGCCGCGGCGGAGGTCCGATTTGTCGACGACATCGTCGTGGAGCAGCGTCGCGGTGTGGATGAATTCGACCGCGGCGGCGAGCTTGCAGTGGCGGCGGCCGGGATAGTCGAGCAGTTTGCCGCAGGCGAGCGTCAGCATCGGCCGCATCCGCTTGCCGCCGCCGGCGATCAGATGGCCCGCCAGTTCGGGGATCAGGGGCACTTCGGACTGCATCCGGTCGAGAATGACCGAATTCATCTCGTTCATGTCGGCGGCGACGAGCGCCATCATCGGGTCGAGCGAGGGCGGCCGGTCGCCGTGCAGTTGGTGAATTTCCGCAGTCATGACGTGGGCCGCCTTGGCGCCGCGGCCGCGATTTTGCAACGACTTTCGGCTTGCCAGCGCCCCCTTGCCGATGCCAAGCGTGCCAGGCACAAGAGGAGCCGCGTACCCATGGACGACCAACTGAGCCGCTATCGCCAGAGCATCGACAATATCGACGCGGCGCTCGTCTATATGCTGGCCGAGCGCTTCAAGGTTACCAAGGCGGTGGGCGAACTCAAGGCGAAGGGCGGCCTGCCGCCCGCCGACCCGGCCCGCGAGGAGCGGCAGATCGAACGGCTGCGCGACCTAGCGCGCGACGCCGACCTCGACCCCGAATTCAGCGAGAAATTCCTGCGCTTCATCATCGATGAGGTGATCCGCCACCATGAGCAGGCGAAGCGGGAGAATGGCGCATGAGCACGCATCCGATCTTCGATCGCTGGCCCGCGGAACACCCCGATCGGCTGCAGCTTTTTTCGGCCCCGACGCCGAACGGCGTCAAGGTCGGCATCATGCTCGAGGAAACGGGCCTGCCCTATGAGCCGCATCGCATCGACATCACGGCGAACGAAAGCCACGACCCTGCCTTCCTCTCACTCAATCCCAACGGCAAGATCCCGGCGATCTACGACCCAGACGGCCCCGACGGCAAGCCGCTGGCGCTGTTCGAATCGGGGGCAATTCTGATCTATCTTGCCGACAAAAGCGGACAGTTCCTGCCGGCCGATGCGGGCGGGCGTTACGAAGCGATCCAGTGGGTAATGTGGCAAATGGGCGGCGTCGGCCCGATGTTCGGACAGCTCGGCTTCTTCCACAAATTCGCCGGCAAGGATTATGAAGACAAGCGCCCACGCGATCGTTACGCGGCCGAATCCGCGCGGCTGCTCGGCGTCCTCGACGACCGGTTGGCGAACCGTGAATGGGTGATGGGCGACGATTACAGCATCGCCGATATCTCGCTGCTCGGCTGGGTGGGCAACCTGATCGGCTTCTACGGCGCGCGCGAGATCGTCGGGTTCGACCGGTTCCGGAATGTCCAGCGCTGGCTCGATACCGGGCTGGCGCGGCCGGGGGTGCAGCGCGGGCTGGAGGTCACCGCCGCCTGAAGCGTTCGGGTCGATGATCGGTCGGCAAGCGTCTAGCAATTAACCCGCCGGCAACCGCAGCCGCACCAACAGCCCGCCCAGATCGTCGCTCTCTTCGAGCGCGATGCTCCCGCCATAGATTTCGGCGACGTCGCGGACGATCGCCAGCCCCAGCCCGGTACCGGGCTTGCCGCTGTCGAGCCGCACGCCGCGGTCGATGACCCGATCGCGGTCGGCGAGCGATATCCCGGTGCCGTCGTCCTCGACCAGTATCTCGGCCATGTCGCCGTCGCGCTGGATGGTGACGAAGACGCTGCCGCCGCCATATTTGGCCGCATTCTCGAGCAAATTCCCGACCAGCTCGTCGAGATCCTGACGCTCGACCCGCGCGACGATTGTCTTGTCGCCCGCGACATCGAGCCGCACGTCGGGATGGAGCGCCGCGACGGCGCGCGACACGCTGTTCGCGCTGTCCCAGACGACCGCGCGCGCTTGCGCCGCCCCGCGCCGACCGACGGCGCGTGCACGCGCCAGATGGTGATCGACCTGCCGCTGCATCGTCGCGGCTTCGCGCCGCACCGTGTCGGCAAGCTCCGAGTCCGAACTCGTCGCGCTGTTGACGAGGACGGTGAGCGGGGTCTTGAGCGCATGCGCGAGGTTGCCCGCATGCAGCCGCGCTTCTTCCGCCTGCTTCTCGTTATGCGCGAGCAACGCATTGAGTTCGTCGACCATCGGCTGCACTTCGAGGGGCAGCGGTGCGGTGACGCGCCGGTGATGGCCCCCGCGCATCGCCGCGATCGCGCGGCGGATGTGGCGGAGCGGCCACAGGCCGTAGAAGGTCTGGAGGGCAGCGAGAATGATAAGCCCGAGCCCGAGCAACGCGAGGCTGGGGATCAGCGTCGCGCGCACCGCGCCAACCTGCAGGTCCAGCGCTTCGCGCGACTGGGCGATCTGGTACCGCCAACTCACCTTGCTGCCGGGCAGCAGGACGTTGCGTTCGAGCACGCGCAACTCCTCGTCGGGGAATTGGGTGCTGTCGTAGGTGTGAATTTCATCGTCGATGTGCGGCGTCGGCGCCTTCAGCGAGCGTTCCCACAGCGAACGCGAGCGATAGGGCTCCTGCTCGCCGCCGCTGATCTGCCAGTAGAGGCCGCTATAGGGCTCGAGGAAGCGCTGGTCGCCGAGCGGTTCGATCAGCCGCACCTCGCCATCGGGGCCGATCTCCGACGAGCGGATCATCGCGATCAGCACATATTCGAGGCTCGAATCGAAATTGCGGGTGATCGCCCCGGTCAGCACCCGGTCGAGCGCAAAGCCGCCGCCGATCAGCAGCACCGAAATCCACAGCGCCGCGATCGCGATCATCCGGCGCGCGAGCGAGCCGGTGATGCGACTGGTCAGCGCCGCGGGTTTCGCCGCCGCGTCGGAATCGGCTTCCGCCGGAGCGGCGTCCGCCTCGGCCATTCCCTATGACGGATCGTCGAGCTGATAACCGAGGCCGCGGATCGTCGTGATGATGTCGGCGCCCAGCTTTTTGCGGATACGCGTCACGAACACTTCGATCGTGTTCGAATCGCGATCGAAATCCTGATCGTAGATATGTTCGATCAGTTCGGTCCGCGATACGACCTTGCCCTTGTGGTGGAGCAGGTACGACAACAGCTTATATTCCTGTGCGGTCAGCTTCACCGGCGCGCCGTCGAGCGTCACGCGGCCCGAGCGCGTATCGAGACGGACATCGCCCGCAATGAGTTCGCTCGATGCATTGCCCGCGGCCCGGCGGATCAGCGCGCGCAGGCGGGCGATCAGCTCTTCGGTCTGGAAAGGCTTGGCCAGATAATCGTCGGCGCCGGCGTCGAGCCCTGCCACCTTGTCCGACCAGCTGTCGCGCGCGGTCAGGACGAGCACCGGGAAATTGCGCTTTTCCTTGCGCCAGCGGTCGAGCACGGTGAGCCCGTCGATCTCGGGCAAGCCGAGGTCGAGGATCGCGGCGTCGTAGCTTTCGGTCGAGCCCAGGAAATGACCGTCCTCGCCGTCGGTCGCGAGATCGACGGCATAGCCGGCGCCTTCCAGCGTCGCCTTGAGCTGCGGGCCGAGCGTGGGTTCGTCTTCGACAATCAAAATCCGCATTCAGGCGCCTTTCCTCTGCGCACCGGACCGGCCGGCCGCTATGTTTCGACTGTGTATCAAGTCCGGACGGTCATCGCAAAATCTCGTTGCGATGGCGCCGTCTTTCCGATGTCAGGGTCTTCCGATGTCAGGGTTTGCGTCCGACGATCCGGCCGGTGCGGGCGTCGACATAGACGACGACGACCTGGCTGCCGTCCATGAACTTCAGCGCATAGATCATCCGGCGCGCATCGAACTGCGGCCCGCCGAGATAGGTCATGTCGTTATAGGGCGGACGCGACTTCACATCGGCGATCAGCCGACCAAGCGGGATCACCTGCCCCTGCGCAGCGGCTTCGCGCAAATTGTCCTGGTCGCGGTCGCCGCGCGCGGCCGCGGGTGCCCCTGCGGTGAGCATCAGTGCCGAAGCAGCGGCGGAGAGGATGAGCTTGCGGATCATGCCCCGATACCTAGTGCGAACGCATTGAATAGGTGATGAATGGCCGGGTCAGCCCCTGTTTTGTTTCGGCGTTCCAGTTTCGGCCATGGCCCCCGGGGCCATGGTGGGCGCGACAGGGATTGAACCTGTGACCCCACCCGTGTGAAGGGTGTGCTCTACCGCTGAGCTACGCGCCCGCCCGGTGCAGACCGAAGTCCGGCGTCCGAAAGCCGGACGTCCATAGCCGCTGCGGCGATGATTGCAACGGCCTTTGCTCGATCTTCACGCACAAACAGGTCCGGTACATGCAAATCGGGCCGCAGCAGATGCCGCGGCCCGAGATGTTTTTCACCAGAAGTTGCCGGCAATCAGTTGCAGGCGTCCTTGAGGGCCTTGCCGGCCTTGAACTTCGGCTGGTTCGATGCCGCGATGGTCATCGTTTCGCCGGTGCGCGGGTTGCGGCCGGTCGACGCCTTGCGCTTGCTGACCGAGAACGTCCCGAAACCGACCAGACGGACTTCGCCGCCCTTCTTCAGTGCCGCGGTGACCGCGTCGAAAACGGCTTCAACCGCCTTGCTCGCATCACCCTTGGTAAGGCCGCTCGAGTCAGCGACGGTGGCGATCAGGTCTTGTTTGTTCATGCCTAAGGAACCCCTGCAGATGGTTGGTTAAAATGATTCATGGCCCGAAGCCATGGCGCGCCACTAACGCTGTTTGACCCTGCCTTGTCAAAGCAAAAAACCGCGAAAAACGCCCCAAAATGACGTTTTTGCGACGAAAAGCCGCCCGGACTGAGACCAGTGGCGATCCGGTCAGTGCCGAATCGCCGTTTCGGGGTCCGAACCCGGCACGATCGGCGGCGAAGCGGCGAGTTCGTCGGCCTCGGTCCACTCGATCGGTTCAACCGGCGAAACGAGCGCCTCAGCCAGCACCTGGTCGACGTGGTTGACCGGGATGATCTTCAGGCCGCTTGTAATATTGGCCGGAATTTCCACGAGGTCCTTTTCATTCTCCTCGGGGATCAGCACCGTCTTGATCCCGCCACGCAGCGCCGCCAGCAGCTTTTCCTTGAGGCCGCCGATCGCGAGCACGCGGCCGCGCAGCGTCACTTCGCCGGTCATCGCGACATCCTTGCGGACCGCGATGCCGGTCAACGTCGAGATCATCGCGGTCACCATGCCGACACCCGCCGACGGACCATCCTTCGGCACCGCGCCTTCGGGAAGGTGAATGTGGATGTCCTTGCGCGCGAACAGGCTGGGCTTGATGCCATAGCTGGGCGCGCGCGCCTTCACGAAGGACAGCGCCGCCTGCACCGATTCGGTCATCACTTCGCCAAGCTTGCCGGTGGTGCGGACCTGACCCTTGCCCGAGGCGGTGACCGCCTCGATCGTCAGCAGTTCGCCACCGACCTCTGTCCAGGCAAGGCCGGTGACGGCGCCGATCTGGTCCTCGAGATCGCTGATGCCATGCTTGTATTTGCGCACGCCCGAGAATTCGGCGAGGTTTTCGGGCGTCACGACGACCGCCTCGGCCTTGCCTTCGAGGATGCGGCGCAGTGCCTTGCGCGCCAGCTTCGCGATTTCGCGCTCGAGCGTGCGGACGCCCGCTTCGCGCGTATAATAACGGATAAGGTCGCGCAGCCCGTCTTCGGTCAGCTCGAACTCGCCGGCTTTCAGGCCATGCGCCTCGACCTGCTTGGCGACGAGATGGCGTTTGGCGATTTCGACCTTCTCATCCTCGGTATAGCCTTCGAGCCGGATGATCTCCATGCGGTCGAGCAACGGCTGCGGCAGATTGAGCGAGTTTGCCGTGGTGACGAACATGATGTCGGAGAGGTCGACGTCGATTTCCAGATAATGGTCCTGGAACTTGCCATTCTGTTCGGGGTCGAGCACCTCAAGCAGCGCCGAGGCCGGATCGCCGCGGAAATCCTGGCCGAGCTTGTCGATCTCGTCGAGCAGGAACAACGGGTTCATCGTGCCGGCCTTTTTGAGGTTGGTCACGATCTTGCCCGGCAGCGAGCCAATATAAGTCCGGCGATGGCCGCGGATTTCGGCCTCGTCACGCACGCCGCCGAGCGACTGGCGAATGAACTCGCGCCCGGTCGCCTTGGCGATCGATTTGCCAAGGCTGGTCTTGCCGACGCCGGGCGGGCCGACGAGGCAGAGGATCGGCCCCTTCAGCTTGTTGGTGCGCGCCTGCACCGCCAGATATTCGACGATCCGGTCCTTGACCTTTTCGAGCGCATAATGGTCGTCGTCGAGGACGTCCTGCGCCTTGGCGATGTCCTTCTTGAGCTTCGACTTCTTGCCCCACGGCAGCCCGATCAGCGTGTCGAGATAGTTGCGGACAACCGTCGCTTCAGCCGACATCGGCGCCATCGCGCGCAGCTTTTTCATTTCGGCCTGCGCCTTGGCCTTGGCTTCCTTCGACATTTTGAGGCTGTCGATCTTGAGCTGCAGCTCGGCAAGGTCGTCGCCGCCCTCGCCACTGTCATTGCCGAGTTCGCGCTGGATCGCCTTCAATTGCTCGTTGAGATAATATTCGCGCTGGCTCTTTTCCATCTGGCGCTTCACGCGGCCGCGAATCTTCTTTTCGACCTGCAGCACGCCGAGTTCGCCTTCCATGAAGGCGAAAACCATTTCGAGCCGCTTCGACGGTGCATCCTCGACGAGCAGCGCCTGCTTGTCGGACACCTTGATGTTGAGGTTGCCGGCCACTGAATCCGCCAAGCGCGAAGCCTCTTCGATCTGCGAGAGCTGGACCGCGGTTTCGGCGGGCATCTTCTTGTTGAGCTTGGCGTAATTTTCGAACTGATCGATCACCGAGCGCATCAGCGCGGCAGTGTCGACGCTGTCGTCGATCGTGTCGGCAATCGGCTTCACGCTGGCCATCACGGCCTTTTCTTCGGTCTTGAGCGCGAGGAGCTTCGCCCGTTCCTTGCCCTCGACCAGCACGCGGACAGTGCCGTCGGGCAGCTTCAGGAGCTGGAGCACCGTGGCGATTACGCCGACGTCATAGAGATCGTCGCGCTGCGGGTCGTCCTCGCCCGGATCGAGCTGGGCGACGAGGAAGATTTCCTTGTCGTTTTCCATCGCGGTTTCGAGCGCAGCGACCGAACGGTCGCGGCCGACGAACAGCGGCACGATCATGTGCGGGAAAACGACGATGTCACGCAGCGGAAGAAGGGGATAAGATTGCGTCATTACGGCTCCTGGGCGGGCGTCCGGAATCGACGCGCCACCCCTGTTATAGGATGTTCCCGGCTAATATGGCGTAAGTTGCGCCGCATTCAATGTCGCTGCGGTGAATGACCACGGCACGATGCGGCTCAGAAGGGCAGCTTGAACCCCGGCGGCAACGGCAGGCCGCTGGTCATCTTGCCCATTTCCTCGTTGCTGACCTGATCGGCCTTTTCGCGCGCATCGTTGAACGCGGCGGCGAGCAAATCCTCGAGCATCTGCTTGTCGGCAGGGACGATCAGGCTGTCATCGATGGCGATCGCCTTGATCCGCCCCTTGGCGCTCGCCCGGATGCGTACCAGCCCGCCGCCCGACACGCCCTCGACCTCAAGGGCGTCGAGCTTCGCCTGCGCCTCCTGCATCTGGGCCTGCACGGTGGCGGCGGCTTCCTGCGCCGCCTTCATCATCTCTTCGATCGATTTCATGACTGGGACTTATGGCGATTGTCGTCGTCTTCGACAAGCTTCGCATCGGGAAAAGCGGCCAGGGCGGCCTTGACGACCGGCAGTTCGCGAATCCGTTCGCCATTGTCGGCCACGCGCGCCGCGCGGATTTCGCCAAGGCTCGGCCGGGCCTCGCCCTCGCCGGGGCGGACGTGCCAGCGGCTGCCCGTCTGGGTCAGCAGAGCATCGCCGAGGTCGCGGGCGAACGAGCCGCCGAGCGCGGGGACGGCGGCAAAAACGATATTGCCGGGGTCCAGCTCGATAATTCGCAAATAATCATAAACTTGCACTGCAAGTCTGTGATTTCCTGTCGTTTCGAGCAGTTGATGGATTTGCGCCACTGTCAGCGCCGTTGCCGGCGGCTCGGTACCTGCCGCCGCATCGATAGGGATCTCGGCGCTGTCGGACGGCCCGTCCTGCACCGATGCCGGGGTCGGCGGCGCCAGCGGCATCGTCGGCAGGTTTCCCGATTCGAGGAGCTTCGCCAGCTCGCCCGGATCGGGCATCGACGCCGCATAGATCACTCGGAGCAGCAGCATTTCGAGATGTTCGAGCGGATTGTTCGCGCGCAGCACCTCGTCATGCCCCTTGAGGAGGAGCTGCCAGAGGCGGTTGAGCGGTGCGAATCCGAGCTTTTGCGCCCAGTCGCCGATGCGCTCGCGATCGGCGGCGGCGAGCGCGGGGTCGTCGTGGCGCGACACCTTGGCGAGCGTGATCGCATGCGTCAGGTCCATCAGCCCGCGCACCATCGCCACGGGTTCGATGCCCAGCGCATATTGCGCGCGGGCAAAGTCGATCGCGCCGCCGCTGTCGCCGCCGAGGATCGTCGCCATCAACTGCGTGATCGCGGTGCGGTCCGACAGGCCGAGCATCGCGCGCACCTGGTCGGCGCCGATCTTGCCGCCGCCCCCTTCTTCCGATTCCAGGTCGGCGTGCGCGATCGCCTGATCGAGGATCGACAGCCCGTCGCGCACCGAGCCTTCGGCGGCGTTGGCGATCAGCCAGATTGCCGGCGCCTCGGCCTCGACGCCCTCTTTCTGCAAAATCGCGCTGAAATGCGCGAACAGCATGTCGGGGGTGATGCGGCGGAGATCGAACCGCTGGCAGCGCGATAGCACCGTCACCGGCACCTTGTTCACCTCGGTGGTCGCGAACAGGAATTTGACGTGCGGCGGCGGCTCTTCGAGAGTTTTCAGCAGCGCGTTGAAGGCGTTACGCGACAACATGTGCACTTCGTCGATGATATAGATCTTGTAGCGCGCCGACACAGCGGCATAGCGCACCGCCTCGATAATCTCGCGCACATCATCGACGCCGGTGTTCGACGCGGCGTCCATCTCGATCACGTCGATATGGCGGCCTTCGGTGATCGCGCGGCACGGCTCGCAGACCCCGCACGGGTCGATCGTCGGCCCGCCCTGCCCGTCGGGACCGATGCAATTGAGCGCCTTGGCGATCAAGCGCGCGGTCGACGTCTTGCCGACCCCGCGCACCCCGGTCATCAGAAACGCATGCGCCAGCCGGTCGCGCGCGATCGCGTTGCCCAGCGTCTTCACCATCGCATCCTGCCCGATCAGCTCGGCGAAAGTTTGCGGGCGATATTTGCGGGCGAGGACGCGGTAAGGGCCGCTCGATGCCTGCGGCTTCACCTCGGGCAGGTCCATTCCCAGCATCGGGGTATCGTCGTCGGCGGAATCATCCATGGCCCCGTCTTAGGGGCGCGCCGCGGTCTTGTCGAAGGGTGATATGGGTGGGAGCCGGAACGACCCGCAGCGAATTCGTTGCGGCTGCTTCCTTCCGGACCTGACCGGGTTGGCGAAGACTGCGTCCGCCCGACTCCCGCGGCGCATATGGCGGGGAAGACGGCGAATTGCAAGGCGTGCCTGCCAGAGGCCGGTCAGGTTCGCGGATGGCGGTCAGCCGGTGGTTTCGATCGTCTCCACCGTCAGGCGTGTCGCCTCGGCAATCACCGCGCTGGCCTCATCCCCCGTCACTGCCGACCGGTCGAGGTAGATCGCGATGACATATTTGCGCCCGTCCGGCGCCTCGACAAACGCGACGTCGTTATAGGCGTTGCCGCAGGTTCCCGTCTTGTCGCCCGCGATCCAGCCTTGCGGCAATCCGGCACGGATACGCTTGCGGCCGGTTTCGCTTTCGATCATCCAGCCGCGGAGCTGCTGGCGATGCCCGGCGCCCAGCCGGTTGCCAAAAACATAGCCGGCAGCGCTGGTCGCCATCGCGATCGGCGTCGTGGTATCGCGTTGGTCGCCCGGTGCATTTTCATTGAGTTCCGGCTCGATCCGGTCGAGCCGCGTGACGCTGTCGCCCGCCCGGCGCAGCGCGGCCGTGAAGGCAGCGGGCCCGCCCATCTGCTTCAGGATCAGGTTCGCGGCGCTGTTGTCGCTGAGCACCACCGCGTCGCGCGCCGCCATGCCGAGCTGCTGCTCGCCGCGCCCGTCGGGGCCGACGCGTTTCTCGGTGCCCGGCGACCAGGACACCAGATCGGCGCGGGTAAAGGCGAGCGGCGTCCGCAGCGAAACGCCCTTCGCCGCGCGTTCGAGCACCTGCCCCGCCAGCAGCAGCTTGAAGGTCGAGCACATCGCGAAGCGTTCGTGACCGCGGTCGGCGGAGACCAGCTTGCCGCGCGCATCGACGACCGCGATGCCGAGCCGGCCGCCGCTGCGCGCTTCGAGATCGCGGATCGCCTTGGCCTGGATCACCGAATCGCCGGTCGGCTCGCCGGGCAACGCGGCGCAGGCAGACGTCGCGAGCAGAACGGCAGCGAAAAGTATCCGCATCAGCGCGGCCCCTGCATGTTGCGGCTTTCGGCCGGAATATGGACCGTCAGCCCGTCGAGCGCATCGGTCAGCACGATCTGGCAGGCGAGCCGGCTGGTGCGGCGCACCCCGGCGGCGAGGTCGAGCATATCCTCTTCCATCTCGCTCGCTTCGGGCAACCGGTCGAAATCCTCTTTGGCGACGATGACATGGCAGGTTGAACAGGCCATCTGGCCTTCGCAGGTGCCCTCGAGCGGCATCAGATGCGCCTGCGCGACGTCGAGCAGGATCGAGCCGGGCTCGGCCTCAGCCTCGGTGCGCTGTTTGCCGTCGGCATGGATGAAAGTGACGCGCATCAGTTCACCCCCTGAAGACGCGCGGCTTCCCTGATCGCAGTCAGGCCGTCGCGCAGGTCCTGCTCCGACGTATAGCGTCCCCAGCCGAGGCGGATCGAGGCGCGCGCGTCGGCTTCGCTGACGCCCATCGCGCGCAGCACATGGCTGACCTTGCCCGACCCGCTGCCGCACGCGCTGCCGAGCGAGAAGGCGACTTCGCGCGCGTCGGACATCAGCCGGAGACCGTTCACGCCCTCCCGCCGCACGTTGAGATTGCCGTGATAGCGGCGCTCCGCATCGCCGTTGATCGTCCATTCGGGGAGCATGTCGAGCGCGAGCGACCAGAGGCGTTCGACATGCGCAGCGTCCGCGTCGAAACGCTCGGCCGCCAGCGCCGCGGCGGCGCCGAAGCCGGCACATAGCGCGGGCGAGACGGTTCCCGAACGCATTCCCTGCTCCTGCGCGCCGCCGAACATCAGAGGTTCGAGATCGATCCCGTCGCGCACCCACAGCGCGCCGATCCCCTTGGGGCCATGGATCTTATGCGCCGAGAGCGCGATAAGGTCGGCGCCGTCGGGGATCGCGACGCGGCCATAGCCCTGCACCGCGTCGCAGAGGAGAAGGCTGTTTTTCGCGTGCGCAGCGGCAGCAAAATCAGCGACGGGCTGTACCGTGCCGACCTCGTTGTTGACCAGCATCGTCGCGACGATGCCGTTTTCGGGGATCAGCGCCGCGTCGGGCGGCAGCGCCAGCCCCGCGCTGTCGACGGGGAGGTTTTGGGCGCTCAGCCGTTCGAGACATTGCAGCGATGCCGCATGCTCGATGCTGAGCCCCGCGACGCCTCCAGGTTTCGCCTTGGCGCCGTTGAACAGCGCCCAATTGAGCGCTTCGGTCGCGCCTGAGGTGAAGATGACGCGCCCGCCCTGCGGCAGCAGCGCCGCGACCTGATCGCGCGCGACCTCGACCGCGGCGGCGGCGGCACGGCCGGCCTTGTGCGTGCTCGACGGGTTTGCGAAGCCATCCCCCCCGAAATCGTCGGCGCCGGCTCCTTCAAGCCAGCGCAGCATCGCCTCGCGCGCCTCGGGAGCGAGCGGCGTAGTGGCTTGATAGTCGAGGTAAATCATTCGCCGCGAGAGTCCTTATTGCGAACCATTCGCAAAATTTGCATGTTGAGACCTATTTTCTATATAGGCGCCATCCTCGCTCCGCCACCCCGCCGTCCGGCGAATCGGTGGCAAGCCCCAGAAACATAAAGGTGCGCCCATGCCCGACGTGATTTTCCCCGGCCCCGAAGGCCGTATCGAAGGCCGTTTCTCGCCGCCGCCGCGGCCGCGCGCGCCGGTCGCGCTGATCCTGCACCCGCATCCGCAGGGCGGCGGCACGATGAACGACCGCATCACCCAGGCGATGTACAAGAGCTTCGTCGCGCGCGGCTTTGCGGTGCTACGCTTCAACTTTCGCGGCGTCGGCCGCAGCCAGGGCACGTTCGACAACGGCATCGGCGAACTCTCCGATGCCGCATCGGCGCTCGACTGGGTGCAGTCGATCCACCCCGAAGCGCAGACGACGTGGATCGCGGGCTTCAGCTTCGGCGCATGGATCGGCATGCAGCTTTTGATGCGCCGCCCCGAAATCCGCGGCTTCCTGTCGGTCGCACCGCCGGCGAACATGTACGACTTCAGCTTCCTCGCCCCCTGCCCCTCGTCGGGCATCATCGTCGCGGGCGGACAGGACGAGATCGTGCCGCCGGGGGCGGTGCAGAAGCTGGTCGACAAGCTGCGCACCCAAAAGGGCATCACGATCCATCACGACGAGATTCCGCGCGCCAACCATTTCTTCGAGCATGAGCTCGACCAGTTGATGAAGTCGCTCGACAACTATCTGGATATGCGGCTCGCGCCCGATTCGCCGATCCGCTGACCAACGCTAATCGAGCAGGCCCGCCTGCTCGATCATCGCGGCGGGCATATAGACGAACAGGATTAGCGCAAGCTCGCCGCAGAGGATCGCGGCGATCGCGCGGATCCAACCGCCGCGTCCTTCGCCGGCATAATATTGGCGGACGGCGAAGATGGTGAAGCCGAGCCCAAAGGCAAGCCGCGTCAGGTTGCGCCCGATGCTGCGGTCGGTCAGGAACAATTGCATCGCCAGATCGACCGCGACGACGAGCAATGTCGCCTGTGCGAGGACGTAGAGCCGCATCACCATCGTACCGAACAGGCCGGCTGACCCGCCGCGATAGAAGACGAAGTGCAGCACCAGCGCCGAAATCAGTGCCGAGAGCAGCGGGATGACAAGCGGCTCCTGCTGCAGCGTCTCGATCACCGACAGCTCGGTCGTCGTGCTGCCCGGCAGAAAGCGCGCGCGCAGTGCGTAATTCAAGGCGAGCGCAACCGCGATATAGGGCACCGCCTTGACCAATATGTCGCGGTCGCTTTCGATGTAGCGGCGGATCAGCGCGCCGGGTTGCCGGAACAGCCCGATCAGCGTGTGGAGGACGCCCTTTTCCCACCAGTTTTCGGCGAGTTCGCTCATCACGGTACGGCGGTCGATCGGTTGGGGTTGCAAATCCTTGCCGCAATCGGGGCAATATCGCCCAACCCGCCGGTGTGCGCAATCGGCGGTCATTCGCCGCCGTGGACGCTGGCGGCGGCTTCCTTGGTCGGGATCGTCCAGATCGCCACATTGGCGAACATGACGAGCGCCGCGATCACCATCAGCAACGCGCGGCGCCGGTCGCCATGCCGGAACACCATCACCGCACCGCCGAGCAATGCCAGCCCGGTCAGCATCACGATCGAAAGCAGAAGGTCGCCCATGGCGACGCTCTATGCGAGCACTCCCAAGTGGTCAAACCGGCTTTGTGACAAAATACGGTCAAAAAGGCGCCGCCGCTTATGGCCAAGCCGGGCGGCTTCGCCTAAAGCGCGCTCATCGATTCCCTAACCCTTGCGGGAGCCGCGCCGATGCGCCTTGCCATAGCCTCTGACCATGCCGCCTGGGAGCTGAAAGCCCTGCTCGCCGACTGGCTTCGCGAACAGGGGCATGAGGTCGAGGATCTCGGCACTAACGGTCCCGACAGCGTCGACTATCCCGATTATGGCTACCGCCTCGCCGAAGCGATCGCCGACGGACGCGCCGAGCGCGGCGTTGCGCTTTGCGGTTCGGGCATCGGCATCTCGATCTCGGTCAACCGCAACCCCGCCGCGCGCTGCGCCCTCGTTTCCGAGCCGCTGTCGGCGAAGCTGTCGCGCGAACACAACGATGCCAATGTCATCGCGATGGGCGCGCGCCTGACCGGCATCGACATGGCAAAGGCCTGCCTCGACGCCTTCCTCTCGACCGAATTCGCCGGCGACCGCCACGCGCGCCGCGTCGACAAGCTTTCCAATCCGCCACAACTGGAGACCAGCCGATGACCACCAACACGCTCGACAAGCCCATCAAATCGGCCGGCTATTTCACCGATGGCGTCGGCGCGACCGATCCCGCCGTCGCGGCAGCGATGAAGCATGAACTCGAACGCGAACAGCATCAGATCGAACTGATCGCGTCGGAGAACATCGTCTCGAAGGCGGTGCTCGAGGCGCAGGGCAGCGTCTTCACCAACAAATATGCCGAGGGTTATCCCGGCCGCCGCTACTATCAGGGCTGCGCCCCCTCGGACGAGGTCGAACAGCTCGCGATCGACCGCGCCAAGCAGCTTTTCGACTGCGGCTATGTCAACGTCCAGCCGCACTCGGGCGCGCAAGCCAACGGCGCGGTGATGCTGGCGCTGACCAAGCCCGGCGCGACGATCCTCGGCATGAGCCTCGACGCCGGCGGCCACCTGACCCACGGCGCCCCGCCCGCCATGTCGGGCAAATGGTTCAACGCGGTTCAGTACGGCGTCCGCCCCGACGACCATCTTGTCGATTTCGACCAGGTCGAGGCGCTGGCGAAGGAACATCGTCCCTCACTGATCATCGCCGGCGGTTCGGCCTATCCGCGCACGCTCGACTTCGCGCGCTTCCGCCAGATCGCCGACGATGTCGGCGCGCTGCTGATGGTCGACATGGCGCATTTCGCCGGCCTCGTCGCCGGCGGCGCGCACCCCTCGCCGCTCCCGCACGCGCATGTCGTCACGACGACGACGCACAAGACGCTGCGCGGTCCGCGCGGCGGCATGATCCTGACCAACGACGAAGCGATCGCCAAGCGGATCAACTCGGCGGTCTTCCCGGGCCTGCAGGGCGGCCCATTGATGCACGTCATCGCCGCCAAGGCAGTGGCATTCGGCGAAGCGCTTCGTCCCGAATTCAAGGATTACGCGCATGCGACCGTCGCCAATGCGCAGGCGCTCGCCGGCCGGCTCAAGGCACGCGGCGCTGACGTGGTCGCGGGCGGCACCGACACGCACCTCGCGCTGATCGACCTCCGCCCGCTCGGCGTCACCGGCCGCGATGCTGACGAGGCGCTCGAACGCAGCGCGATCACCTGCAACAAGAATGGCATCCCCTTCGATCCGCTGCCGCCGATCAAGACCAGCGGCATCCGCGTCGGCTCGCCCGCGGGCACGACGCGCGGCTTCGGCGTCGCCGAGTTCGAGGAAATCGGCGATATGGTCGCCGACGTGCTCGAAGCGCTGCGCGACAAGGGCGAGCATGGCGATGCCGATGTCGAGGCCGATGTGCGGGGGCGCGTCCGCGCGCTGTGCGAGCGTTTCCCCATCTATCAGGGATAAGGCGATGGCGCGGCAGCACCCCGAAGAGCCGACGCTGGTCGAACTGACGATCGAAGAGGTCAAAGCGATGGGCAAGCAAGGATTGGACCATCCCTCGACGCGCCCGGTGCTCGTTGGAGCTGGGATCGGTACCGTGCTGGGTGCGGCGCTGCCGGTGGTGAGTTGGCCGGTCGGCCTTTTTGTCGGGGCGGCGGTCGTGCTGTTCAATCGGGTGAAGCGCTAACCGATGCGTTGCCCCTATTGCGGCCATGAAGACAGCCAGGTGAAGGACAGCCGTCCGACCGAGGACGGCGCCGCGATTCGCCGTCGCCGCCAGTGCGAGGATTGCGGCGCGCGCTTCACGACCTTCGAGCGTATCCAGCTCCGCGAAGTCGCGGTCCTGAAGGCAGGCGGCAGCCGCGAGCCGTTCGACCGCGAAAAATTGATGCGCAGCGTCCAGATCGCGTGCCGCAAGCGGCCGATCGACGGCGCGCGGATCGAGCGGCTGGTGTCGGGTATCCAGCGCCAGCTCGAAACCTCGGGCGAGAGCGAGGTGCAGGCGGCGCAGATCGGCGCGATGGTGATGGAAGCGCTGAAGGGCTTCGACAATGTCGCCTATATCCGCTTCGCCAGCGTCTATCGCGACTTCACCGAGGCCAGGGATTTCGAGGAATTCGCCTCGAGCGTCGCCGAGGCGGCGAAAAAAAGTTGAACCTCGCCCCGCCCCCCGTCATCGTCCTCGTCCGTCCGCAGCTTGGCGAGAATATCGGCAAGGCGGCGCGCGCGATGCTCAATTTCGGGCTGACCGAGCTACGCCTCGTCGCACCGCGCGACGGCTGGCCGAATCCCGATGCCGGGCCGGCCGCGTCGGGCGCCGATATCGTGCTGGCCGGGGCGCAGGTATTCGACAGCGTCGCCGAGGCGGTTGCCGATTGCACGCATATCTATGCGACCACGGTGCGCAAACGCGGGGTCACCAAGCCGGTGCTCACCCCCGAAGCGGCGGCGAAACAGGTCCATGCGACCGCCGGGCGATCGGCCTATATCTTCGGTCCGGAGCGGTCCGGCCTCGAAACCGACGACGTCGCGCTCGCGCACAGCATCGTCACGGTGCCGATCAATCCCGAATTCGGGTCGCTCAACCTTGCGCAGGCGGTGATCCTGCTTGCCTATGAATGGTCGAAGGGCGTCGCGCTGGCGAGCCCCCCCGAAGTCCCGCTCGACCCGCCGGCGGATCATGGCGAGATGGAGCAGCTGATCCAGCATTTCATCCGCGACCTCGACAAGACGGGCTATTTCTTCCCCGCCGACCGCACCGAGGCGACGCTGCGGACGCTGCGAACCATGCTGACGAAGACCGGCTGGTCCTATAACGATATCAGGATGATGCACGGCATCGTTGCGACGCTGGGTAAAGCGCGCAAATCGGCACGAACCGCGGATTAAGCCCGTTCGCGGTCCCAGCGGTCGAATTCATAGGCGATCGACTGTTCGACCAGCTCGTTCCACACCGCGCGCAGCCGGTCGGGTTCGAGCCCCGCAGCCGCGGCCGCGCGCGCGACATTGTCGAGCACCTCGGCCTTGCGGGCCTCGTCGCGGACCGCCTCGCGGTCGGGCTTGATCCGGGCGGCCGCATCCATATAGCCGAAGCGGCGGACGAGCAGCGTGACCAGTTCGCGGTCGACCTGGTCGACCCCGGCGCGGACCTCGATCATCGTTTCGCACTGTTCGGGAAGTTTGGCGGACGTCATGGCCGCTGCCTTTAGCGGCTTTTTCCGCCCTGTCGAGCCGCGGCTGCAAGGCTTGACTTTACGCCGGCCGCCGTCTAGTCGCGCGCCTTCGCAATGGACCCCGCACCCCGGTGAAGCGGCGGTCGCATATGGCATCGGTCCATATGGTGCGACCCGGGACCCGCCGAAATCCTTCGGCACACAGCAAATTGGAGACGACATATGTCGAAGCGCCAGAGCGCCAAGTATAAACTCGACCGCCGGATGGGCGAAAACATCTGGGGTCGCCCGAAGAGCCCGGTCAACCGCCGCGAATATGGCCCCGGCCAGCACGGCCAGCGCCGCAAGGGCAAGATGTCGGACTTCGGCATCCAGCTCCGCGCGAAGCAGAAGCTCAAGGGCTATTACGGCGACATCACCGAGAAGCAGTTCAAGAAGAACTATTTCGAAGCGTCGCGGATGAAGGGCGACACCGGCCAGAACCTGATCGGCTTGCTCGAGCGCCGTCTCGACGCGGTCGTCTACCGCTCGAAGTTCACCCCGACCATCTTCTCGGCGCGCCAGCTCGTCAGCCACGGCCACGTCTATGTCAACGGCGTGAAGTGCAACATCGCCAGCCGCCTCGTGAAGCCGGGCGACGAAGTCACCCTCGGCAAGAAGGCGCAGGAAATGGCGCTGGTCGCCGAAGCGCAGAGCCTGCCCGAGCGCGACCTGCCCGAATATCTCGCCATCGACGGCACCAAGGCGACCTTCGTCCGCGTCCCGACGCTCGACGAAGTGCCCTATCCGGTGAAGATGGAACCGAATCTGGTCGTCGAATTCTATTCGCGCTGATCGGATTTCCTTCGATATCGAACGCAAAGGGGCGGCCTGTACGGGCCGCCCCTTTTTCGTTGGGGGCCGCGTTTACGGCAGGCCCAGCGTCTTCTTCAGGAACATGTCGGAGCGCCGCAGCATATCGGCGCGCGCCGACGAATCGTAAAGCTGGTGATCGAGCCCGGGATAGGTAACCATCTCGACCGGTTTGCCCGCCGCCTTCAGCGCCGCTTCCATCGACCGCGCCTGCGAGATATCGACGTTCAGATCCTGGTCGCCGCTGAACATCAGCACCGGCGCCTTAATCTTCGCCACCTGCTGCACCGGCGAACCCTCGACCAGATGCGGCCCGGTCCCGATGAAGTCGCTAACCAGCCGCGCATTGGTGAAGTTCCGCGCCTTGCCGACGAGTGCCTTGAGGTCGGTTACCGGGGCGATGGCAACCGTCGCCTTGAACAGGTCGGGATCGAGCGCGGCGGACTGCAAAGCCGCATAGCCGCCATAGGACCAGCCGACGACGGCGAGCTTCGCCGGGTCGGCAATCCCTTCCTTCACCAGCCAGCGCCCCGCGTCGTTGACGTCGCCCACCGCGACCCGCCAGCTCCTGAAGCCGTTTTCGACGTACCAGTCGTCGCCATAGCCCGCCGATCCGCGAAAATTGGGCTGGATGACGGCATAGCCCTGCGCCGCATAATATTGCGCCAGCCAGTCGAAACCCCATTCGTCGCGCGCCGAGGGGCCGCCGTGCGGCATCACGATCGCCGGCAGCTTGCGGCCGTCGCTCCCCGGCGGCAAGGTCAGATAGGCGGGAATGGACGTACCGTCGGCGGCCGGATAGCTGACCGGCTTGACCTCGGCCTGCGGCCTTCCTTCGAGGTCCGGGCGCGCCAGCGCAACCTCTCCCAGCTTCCGGCTTGCCTTGTCATAGACATAATAGCGGCCGGGATCGGTATCGCTGCCCGCGAACAGCAGCAGCCGGCTCTCATCGCGGCTCGCATCGATGAAATTGACGATCGGCAGACCCGGCAGCGCCTTCTGCAGCTTCGCCGCCAGCGCGGCATATTCCTCGTCGAACAGCTTATATTCGGGTTTGTCGGTCGTGTAGGACACGCCGATCACCCGGCCCGTCCGCCCGATCCGGATAAATTCGCCGACATCGACGCGGTCGTGCGCGAACAGCAATGTTTCGGGTGCGGTCTCGCCAAGCGTCACGGCATAGGCGGCGCGGCGCCCGTCCTTATTCTTGAAACCATAAGCAAGGTTTCGCTCGGCATTGACCGCCTCGGGATCGAAGGCATCGCCCTCGCTCGTCACCCGCGACAGCGGTTTCCAGTCGCGCGATCCGGGTTTGCGGTAGCTGTAGATCATCAGGTCGCGCATCATCCCCTGCGCGTCGGTCGAACGCACCCCGACAATGCGGACCGCGCCCGTCTCGTCGGCCAGATAGCGCGAAGCGTCGATGCGCGGATTCTCGATACGCCGGACCCGCAGGCTGGCGGTGTCGACCATATCGACGCCGACGCCCTCGGTCACGCTCGCAAGCCGTGTATTCGTCTGCTCTTCCTGACGATATTCGCGGGTCATCACGACCTGACCATTGTCAGCGGCGGGCCAGGCGATGATCTGACCATCGAACTGCCGCAGTCCATAGGCGCTGTTCAGGCTGTTCTGGCCAAGTTGTTTGACGTTGCTGCCATCGGCGCCCACCGCGACCAGCCGCGTGAACGGCAAGACCTGGCCATGACCCGGGTCGGACACGCCATAAAGATAGCACACGATCCGTACGTTCGACGCCCAGTTGCACCAGGCGAGATGCCAGGGCGCGCCGTCGGACTGGAAAACCGGTTTCGGCGCGCCGCCCTCGGTGCTCGCGACGAACAGAACCAGACCGCGATCACGTGCCGGCTGGATGAAAGCGAGCTGCGTTCCGTCGGGCGACATGCTGATGTCGCCGATACTTTCGCGCATGCCGTAAAGCGTTGCGTTGTCGGCCTGCGCCGCCACCGATGCCGGCGACGCGCCCAGCACCGCCAGCACGCCAAGGAAAAACCCGTTTCTCAGCATGATACTCCCCCTGTTGGCGCCATATCTGCCGCCCGGCCGCGATGGAGGCAAGGCCAAATCACCGCCTGCTCGCTTGCGCCCGCCGCCCGGGTCTGGCAGGGTTCGCAACATTATTACAAAGAGGAACGATATGCGCATTTCTTCCACGCTGAAGGTCGCCGGGCTTGCGGGCCTCGCGATGCTTGCCGCCTGCAAACAGGGCGACACCCCCACCGCGGCTCCGGTCATTCCCGACATCGCGCTGCCCGACCTGTCGCTGACCACGTTGCAGGATGTGACGAAGGAACTGTCGTCGGACGCGTTCGAAGGCCGCTCGCCCGGTACCGCGGGCGAGGAAAAGACCGTCGCCTATCTGATCAAGAAGTTCGAGGAAGCGGGGCTGAAGCCCGGCAACAACGGCAAGTGGACGCAGGACGTGCCGCTGGTCGAGATCGCCGCGAAGAACGCGACGCCGCTTTCCTTCACCGGCGGCAAGACGCCGGTCACGCTGCAATATGCGAAGGACTATGTCGGCTTCAGCTATCGCGTCCAGCCGAAGACCGAGATCAAGGACAGCGACGTCGTCTTCGTCGGCTATGGCATCAACGCCCCCGAAAAGGGCTGGAACAACTATGCCGGGCTCGACGTGAAGGGGAAGACCGTCGTCATCCTCGTCAACGACCCCGACTGGCAGACCAAGGAAGCCAAGGGCGAATTCAAAGGCCGCGCGATGACCTATTACGGCCGCTGGACGTATAAATATGAGGAAGCGGCGCGGCAGGGCGCTGCCGCAGCGCTGATCGTCCACGACACCGAACCCGCCGCTTATGGCTGGAACGTCGTCGAATCGAGCAACACCGGTACCCAGTACCTCGCCGACAGCAAGGATGGCGGCGCCAAGGAAACCGTCGCCAACGGCTGGATGCAGCTTGGCAAGGCGAAGGAACTCTTCGCCAGCGCCGGGCAGGATTTCGACAAGCTGCGCGATGCGGCGAAGGTGAAGGGCTTCAAGCCCGTCGCGCTGACCGGCGTCAAAGCGTCGTTCAGCTTCGACAACACGATTTCGAAGAAGATGTCGCGCAACGTCATCGGCGTGCTGCCGGGAACCAAGCGGCCCGACGAATATGTCCTTTACACCGCGCACTGGGATCATCTCGGTCGCTGCCAGCCGGTTGCGGGTGACGACATCTGCAACGGCGCGGTCGACAATGCGACCGGCACCGCCGGTCTCGTGACCCTGGCGCAGGCCTATCAGAAGGCCGGTGCCGCCGACCGGAGCATCGTGTTCCTTGCCGTTACGGCCGAGGAATCGGGCCTGCTCGGGTCGAAATATTATGCCGAAAACCCGGTCTTCCCGCTCGCCCAGACCGTCGGCGGGGTCAACATGGACGCGCTCAATGCGGTGGGTCCGACAAAGGACATCGTCGTGGTCGGTCGCGGCAAGTCCGAGCTCGACGCCTATGTCGAAAAGCTCGCCAAGCTCGACAAGCGCGTGATCAAGGACGAGCCGACCCCCGAAAAGGGCTTCTACTATCGTTCGGACCATTTCAGCTTTGCCAAGCTCGGCGTGCCGATGTTCAACTTCGGCAGCGGCGAGGATCTTGTCACGGGCGGTGTCGAAGCGGGCAAGAAGGGTTCGGAAGATTATGAGAAGAACCGCTATCACGCCCCCGGCGACGAATATGAGGCGATCACTAACTGGGACGGCATGCTCGCCGACCTGCGCCTCTATTATGTCGCGGGCCGGATGCTGGCGATGAGCGATGCATGGCCGAACTGGGCCCCCGGCGACGAATTCCGTGCCGCCCGCGACAAGTCGCGGCCCGCGAAATAGTCTCCCTCGTCATTGCGAGGAGCGAAGCGACGCGGCAATCCAGAGTGGGTGTAAATCGCCCTAGATTGCTTCGCTTCGCTCGCAATGACGAAAGAGGAAAAACATAATGACCCTCACGATGCCCGCCGAATGGGCGCCGCACGAAGCAGTGTGGATCGGCTTTCCGCACCTTGCCGAGGAATGGTCGGGACAGATCGACGCCGGCCGGCGCGACGTCGCCGCTTTCGCCAACGCTGTCCATGACGGCGGCCGCGGCGAGGAGGTGCGGCTGGTCGTCAACGATGCGCGGCAGGCCGATATCGCCGCGGCGCTCGTCGATCCCGGCGTCCGCATCCTGATCCAGCCGCTCGGCGACATCTGGCTGCGCGACACCGGGCCGATCATCGCCGGCACCGGCGCAGCACGCCGCGCGCGCAATTTCGAATTCAACTGGTGGGGCGAGAAATTCGTCATGCCGGGGGATCAGGAAGTCGGCGCGGCGCTCGCTGCCGGATCGGGCCTGCCGGTCGACGATCAGGACTGGGTGCTCGAAGGCGGCGGCATCGACGTCGACGGCACCGGCCTCTGCGTCACCACGGAAGAGTGCCTGCTCAACACGAACCGCAACCCGACGCTGACGCGTGAGGATATCGCGGTGCGGCTCCACCAGTCGCTCGGCATCGACCGGCTGCTCTGGCTCGGGAACGGGCTCACCGGCGACCACACCGACGGCCATGTCGACAATCTCGCGCGCTTCGTCGGCGAAGGACGGCTCGCGCTGCCGGTCGCGGCGGGCGATGACGATCCCAACGCGCATATCTACGCCGACGCGCGCGCGCGGACCAAAGCGTTCGGCGGCGTCGAGATCGTCGACCTCCCCTCGCCCGGTCGCGTCGAGGTGGGCGGCGAAATCGCCGCGGCGAGCTATATGAATTTCTACATCGGCAACAGCGTCGTCGTCGTGCCGACCTATGGCGTCGCCAACGACCACGCCGCGGTCGATGCGCTGGCGGCGCTCTTCCCCAATCGCCGCGCCGTCGGGGTCGATGCGCGTGGGATCATCACTGGTGGCGGCAGCTTCCATTGCTCGAGCCAGCAGCTTCCGGCATAGGGGCGCCATGACCCGCACCATCACCGTCGCCGCGCTGCAGCTTCCCCTGCCCGGTCCCGTCGCGCCGAATATCGACGCGGTCACCGCGCTCGTCGAGGAAGCGGCCGCGAAGGGCGCGCAGGTAATCCTGCCGCCCGAACTTTTCGAGGGGCCCTATTTCTGCCAAGTCGAGGAGGAAGAACTCTTCGCCAGCGCACGCCCGACGACCGAGCACCCCAGCGTCATCGCGATGCAGGCGCTCGCGGCAAAGCTGAAGGTCGCGATCCCGACGAGCTATTTCGAAAAGGACGGGCCGCATTATTACAATACGCTGGCGATGATCGGCCCCGACGGGGAGATCATGGGCATTTACCGCAAGAGCCACATCCCCGACGGCCCGGGCTATGAAGAGAAATATTATTTCCGGCCCGGCAATACCGGGTTCAAGGTCTGGGACGTCTTCGGCACGCGGATCGGCGTCGGCGTCTGCTGGGACCAATGGTATCCCGAATGCGCGCGCGCGATGGCGCTGATGGGCGCCGAACTGCTCTTTTACCCGACCGCGATCGGGTCGGAACCCTATGATGCCGACCTCGACACCAGCCGCATGTGGCGCCGCGCAATGCAGGGTCATGCGGTGTCGAACTGCATGCCGGTGATCGCCGCAAACCGTATCGGCGCCGAGGGCGATGCGACTTTCTATGGCCACAGCTTCATTAGCGACGAATGGGGCGACCTGACGCAGGAGTTCGGGGCCGACGAAACCGGCGTGCTGATCGAAACGATCGACCTCGACCGCGCCGCGAAACACCGCGCCGGCATGGGCTTTTTCCGCGACCGCCGCCCGCAGCTTTACGGGCGCCTCGCCGAGGATATCTAATTCGTGCATCCCCGCGAAGGCGGGGATCCAGAGCAACCAAGCACCATAAAGCTACGTGCTCCCGCCCTCGCGGGAGCACGTAGCTTTTGCTCTATTACGAAGTATCACTCCGCTTCGGTGCTGAGCCCCAGTTCGGGAATGCCGATCGAGCGCCGCCCGCCGAAATCCGAGCGCACGACGATCGCGCCCTGCTTTTCCATATATTCGACGAGGCGGCGGATGCGGCCGGGCGAACGCGTGCCATAGGCGCGGCCGAGCGCGTCGTCGTCGGGGCAGGCGCTGCCCTCCATCGCCGCGCGTGCGATCTGCAGGAAGGGCGCGAGCATGTCGTCGGGAAGCCGCGCCGCGGCGTCGAGCGGCGCGCGCCACCTGGGATCAGCCGGGTCGAACACCCCACCCTTCGCCAGCGCGAAGCGGCGGCGGAACGCCGCAAGGTCGAGCGGCACGCGCCCGATCCTCTGCATCCGGCAGCGCACCGAGAAATCCTGATACAGGAAGGCTTCGGGATGAAAGGCGCAGTCGGGATCGGCGAGCATATCCTCCAGCGTCGCAATGACGATCGCTTCGGCGTCGACCGCGTCCTGCACCGCTTCGACAAGATCGCCGGGCGGTGCGGGGTCCGCCTCGCCCTCCCGTTCGGCAATCCGGCGGATGAGTTCGCTCGCCTCGACGGGCGCCGGTTCGAATGCCGGCGCAGGCGCGGGTGCCAGCTCCATCTCGGCGAACAGCATCGTCCGCATCTCGGCGGTCTCGGCAGCGGGCAGCGGCAGCAGCTCGTGCGTTCCCGATTGCGTCGAGGTGCGCGTCGAGCCGATCCGCACCGATACCGGGCGGCGCGAGATGGCGGGGCCGAGCCCAAGGAAATGACCGCGCTCGAGGTCGCGGATTGTCTCGGCCTGCCGCCGCTCCATGCCGAGCAGGTCGGCGGCGCGCGCCATGTCGATGTCGAGGAAGGTGCGTCCCATCAGGAAATTGCTCGCCTCCGCCGCGACATTTTTCGCGAGCTTGGCGAGCCGCTGCGTCGCGATCGCGCCGGCGAGCCCGCGCTTGCGGCCGCGGCACATCAGGTTCGTCATCGCGGAAAGGCTGGCGCGGCGCACCGTATCGGACACATCGCCCGACGCGCTCGGCGCGAACATCTGCGCTTCGTCGACGACGACCAGCGCCGGAAACCAGTGCGCGCGCGGCGCATCGAACATCGCATTCAGGAACGCGGCGGCGCAGGTCATCTGCGCCTCGATCTCCAGCGTATCGAGCGCGAGGATCACCGACGCGCGATGTTCGCGGATGCGCGCGCCGATCGCCGCGATTTCGCGCTCGTTATAGTCGCCGGCGTTGATCACGACATGGTTGTAGGCGTCGGCAAGCGTAACGAAATCGCCCTCGGGATCGATGATCACCTGCTGCACCAGCCCGGCGCTTTCCTCGAGCAGGCGGCGCAGGAGATGCGATTTCCCCGAGCCCGAATTGCCCTGGACGAGCAGGCGGGTCGCCAGCAGTTCGTGGACGTCGATATGCACCGCCCTGCCCGTGCCGTCGGTCCCGATTTCGATGCTGCTGCTCACGCCGCCGCCCTACCGGTCCGCCTGCTCGATGACAACCGAGTGCGCCGCGCGGCAGCCGAATTTTGCCATCTTGCCAAGCGGCGCCCGAACGCCAAGGAAGGCGCATGGATTTCGACGACCAATTGCGCCGCTATTTCGGCACGACCGACCTCGCCTCGCTGCGTCCGGAAGCGCTGGAGGCTGGCACCGAACGCATGCAGGTCGATTTCGGGCTCGAAACGAACAATGGCCGCCGCTTCGCGCTGTGGACGTTCATGTATATGCTCGGCGCTGCGCCCGACCTCGATGTGGCGTTCAAGGACGAGGCCGAGCGCGATTCGGCGCGCGATTTCATGGACCTCGTCGACCGGGTGCAACCTAAAGACTGACCGTCACGGTCACCATATCGCCCTCGGCCAGCCCCTCGGCCTTGCGCACCGCCGCCTTGACCGGCAGCAGCCAGCCGCCGCTTTCGCGGTGCGGAAACACCGACGTTTTCCACCGCGTATCGCCGATCGCCGCCTCGACCCGCGCCGAGCCGAAGCCCTTGCGCCCGTCGAGCCACTGCCCGCCGATCGCGGCAAGGCGTATGCCGTCGGCGACGTCGCCCGATATGGTCACGAAGAACCACGCCGCGGGCGCCGTCGCGGCCTGCCAGCGCCAGAGCGGCGTCGTGACGGTGAAATCCTCCACCCTGCCCTACTTGGCGGTCACCGCGCGCACCGGCACAGGGATATTGCAGATATCGGCGCCGCCCGCGGGCTTGATGAAGAACGGGTCGCGGCGATTGGCGCGGGCATCGGCGTAACGCGCGAAGCTCTCGCTCTCGGTCGACAGATATTCGAACTTCGGCTGTTCGGCCGCAGGCAAGTCGCTGGCGAGCCGGATCGACACGATCGGCACGCGCTCCTTCTCCTCGGCGTAAAATCCCAGCGCCTCAGTCCCGCGCGGCAGGCTCGACAGATGTTCGATGCCGCTGGTCACCCGGCCGACCAGCGCGATGTTCCGGTCGAGATGACGCGGCGCATGGCCGATGACCGCGTAAAGCTCGGCGCCGCTGCCGGTGTCCGGCGACATGTTGCGCCCCACGCCGACGGCACCGTAGCAATGCGGCGACCAAACCCGGTTGACCGACGCTTGCGGGTCGGCCTTCAGATCGCGTGCCGAAAAGCGACCGAAATCATCGGTGAAGGCGACCGGCCACCCGCCCGAAAAGCCGGTGCCTTTCGCATATGGGTCCGTGCGTCGGATATGCTTCACATCGGGCATGTGGGCGACCGGGCCGCGCCCCACGAGAATATGCTCGGCCTGCACGTCATATTCGCTCTCCGGCACCACCGCCAACCCCTCGGGCAACGGCTTTTTCTCGGTCGCATCGCCCCATTGCGCGACATAATTGTCCTGCACGCGGTTGACGCTCGTCCCGTCCCACCAGTGCGCGGTGGCCAGCTTGCGGATATTGCCAATCCAGCCTTGGCTGAAGGGTGCGGGCATCAACTGGATGACGACGCGCCGCGCCTTGCCGGCAGCATCGGGCGCAAGGTCCATGACCAGCAGGTCAGACGCTGCGATCGCGACCCAATCGCTCGCGGGTGCAGCCGCCGCAATCTCGCCTGGCGACGGAGGCGGCGCCGCATCCTCGGCCAGCGCAGGAACAGCGAACGAAACGGCGGCGGCCGCCAGAAGCATATGTTTCATCGCCCCTGTCTGCCATCGCCATGCGACTTGCGAAACCCCTGCCGAGCGATTAGGGCGCCCTCTCCAGAGCATGCGGAGCGGTGGCCGAGTGGTCGAAGGCGCTCGCCTGGAAAGTGAGTATACGTCAAAAGCGTATCGAGGGTTCGAATCCCTCCCGCTCCGCCATCATCCCGTCTCGCCGGCCGGATCGAAACCGGCGTCAGCCTCCGTCGTCGAGACGCCGAACCGGGCTGATCGTCCGGAAGAAGAGCATCGCGTCGAACGCCCTTGCCGGAACGATCAGGTTTTCGGTGCTGGAATTGACCTGCAGCGACTGTGTCCGCCGCAGCCAGGATCGCGCGACGGGACCGTCCGGTTGCCGGATATCCAGCAGGAAATGATCGGCGCCGACCTTCGCCAGCGCGGCGTCCAGCGTTGCCGGCTTCCCCTCCGGAGCGCCGCCGCGAACCGATCCGCTGGTCCCGATAATCACCAGTTTCTGGCCCAGTGCAGCGCGAAGATGCTCCCCCATCGCGGCGGGCGGGCGCGTATAGACCGACCAGATGCCGCCGCGGGTCCGGCCATTCATGACATGGCCGTTGTGCGCGAAGACGAGAATGCGGCCCGCCGCGCCTTCGCGGTCGATAACCCAGCGAACATTGGCGGCCATTGCGGCGTCGCGCGCGGCGTCGCTTCGATAATCGCCGGGCGACAGATTGCCGTCGGGATCGGGCCTGCCCGATACCGCAAACAGCGTTTCGAGCTGCCGGGCCGCGACCGCATTCTGCCGCGCCCAGTCATAATCGGCCTGCGACGCGGCGGCGATCAGCGCGGCGCGGTGCGCGTCGAAGAAAGCGCCAAGCTCGCCGATCGCCGATCGCAATCGCGCCCGCTCGCGCGCCGGCAGTTCCCGGTATCCGGTCAGGTTGAACCGGCCCGCAAACGGCGCGAGGGACCCGCGAAGCCCCATGGAGTCCGATGGCGCGGCGCGGGCAAGGAACGCCATGGTGGCGTCGAGCGTCCGGCGCGCGTTGCGCCACTCGCCGCTCGCCTCGCCACCGCTCATATCGATGCCGTAGATGCGGATCTTCCGGCCATGCCGGGGATCGGCATTATAGGCACGGACCCACTCCAGCAGCTCGATATTCTCAGGGAAGCGCCAGAAACCCCACGTGAAACCGTGCCGCGCCACGTCGCGCGCGGTTCCACCGCCGCCCGCGGCATAATTATCGAGCGCTCGCGATTCGCTGAGCCCCGTTTCCAGCGCGATTGCCGTGAAACCGCGCTCCTCGACCAGATAACGGAACAGGCAGTTGCGAAAGGCGAGCGGTTCGTGCCCCCCGTGCAAGGGTTCGCCCAGCGCGACGACCGGCGCATCGCCGATGACCTTGCCGGCGGCGTCAAGGCGGGTGCAAAGCGACAGCGGGCTGGCGTTCGCCCGCGCCCATGCGACAAAGGCGGCATCGTCCGCAGCCCGGGCCGGCGCGATCGCCAGAAGCGCGAGCCCGGCTGCGGCGAGCAACCTCACGGCAAATCGATCCGGTACAGCGGCACCCCGCTGAAGATCAGCCGCTGCGCCTGTCCGTCGATGATCGTGTCGAAGGCCAGCCATTCGGGCGCGTGCGCCGGCTCGGCGAAGCGAAAACGGCCCGGCGCCTCTTCGACCAGTTCGGTTGCGAGGCTTGCGTCGGCATAGGCGAAGGTCAGCCGGCCCTTGCGCACGAAGACGCGGACGCTTGGCCCCTCTTCGCCATGCGCGGCATAGCGGCCGACGAGCGGCAGCGCGGCAGCGGGCGCCTCGACAGGCGGCGTGCCTTGCCTCGCGTAGCTCGCGGCGCCGTCGGACACATCGGTTACCGCGCCGGCGGCATCGCGAAAGAACAGGAAGGCGCGGGGGCCGGTCGCGGTCTGGTAGAGCCCCCAGGTCTCCCTCCCGAGGCGGTCGAGCGGTACGGTCTTGTCGCCTTCGACGAGACCGAGCCCGCCCGACATGTCGGCCCGGAATGCAAGCCTGCGTCCCCCTGCCCCTGCGAAGCTGCCCGCAAAGCTGTTCGCGTCCCGCCATGCGGCGGACGCTTGCGGCGTGTGGGGTTCGCCACCCGCCAGCCGCGCGACGATGCGGTCGCGCAATGCCTTGTCGATCGGCCCGTTGCCGAGAAAAACGACCGCGAAGCCGTCCGCCACATGCGCCGAGAGATAGGCCTGGAAACCAGCGATCGACCCGCTGTGCGCGAGCACGCGTCCGCCTTCCAGCACGTCGACGCCATAGCCGTAATCGTCGAGCCCGGGGGTCGCGAAGCGATCGAAGGCAGCGTCGGATATCAGCCGCCCGTTCGGCGTATCCCCGCGTGCCAGCAGCATCCGCGCATAAGCACCCATATCGGCCGCGTCGGACACCACCGCGCCATCGGCCGATAGATAGTCGAACCACGGCGCTTCGGCGAACTTGCCGTCGGGCGTCCGCGCGTAGCTGGTCGCGATCTGCCCGCGCAGCCGGTCGTCGATCTGCGGCGAGGTCGCCGCCATCCCGAGCCGGCCCAGCACGCGCCGTTGCAGGATCAGCGGAAAGGGCTCGCCGTCGATCCGCTCGGCGATATAGCCAAGCAACTGGTATCCCGAGTTCGAATACCAGAAATGTGCGCCCGGGGCGTAGCGCGGCTCGAAACCGTCGAGTGCCTTGATCAGGAAGCGCATCGAGGCGGCATGCGCCAGATAATTGGGGAACCCCGACGTATGCCGCAGCAGCGAATGGCCGGTGATCGGCGTGGATGTCGGTGCCGGGCGAAAATCGGGAAGATAGCGCGCGACCGGCGCGTCGGGGTCGAAGCGCCCTTCGTCGGCCATCTGCATCAGCGCGATCGCGGTGAAGGATTTGGAGATCGACCCGATCGCGAAGCGGGTGTCCGCCGTCACCGGCTGTTTGCGTGCGATATCGGCATAGCCGTGGGTCGCGACGAGCCGCATCCGTTCGCGATCGGTGACCGCGACCACCAACCCATATTCGCTCGGCGCCCCCTCGACCATCGCGCGGACATCGTCGAGTGCCTGCTGCGAAAGCGCGGTCTGGCCGAAAGCCGCACTCGCCAGCCCGAGCATCGAGGCGAGAAACAGGAACAGACGGGTCATGCGAGGCATGCATCCACCAGCCGATCGAATGCCGCCCCGCGCCGCATCGGGTCGGCAACGGGCATGCCCCACTCGATCGACAGTGCCGCCATCGCCGCTTCGGCCTCCTCTGCCCGCAGCCCCACCGTGTTGAGCGAGACCCCCGCACAGCGCACACGCGGATTGGTCAGTCGCGCCTGATCGAGCGTCACCTCGATCGCACGAGCGATCGACGGCAGCGGATAGCCCGTCAGGCCGACGATCCGCTCGCGCCCATGCGCATGGCATAGCACAAGCACGTCGGGCTGCGAGCCATGAAGCAGGCCGAGCGACACGCCGGCATAGGAAGGATGAAAGAGCGACCCCTGCCCCTCGATCACGTCCCAATGCGCGGGATCGGCGTCGGGGCTGAGCAGTTCGGCCGCGCCGGCGACGAAATCGCTCACCACCGCGTCGATGGGGATGCCCGATCCGGCGATCATGATCCCGGTCTGGCCCGTCGCACGAAAATCGGCGGCAAGGCCGCGGGTGCGGAATGCCCCGGTGAGCGCCAGCGCGGTATATTTCTTGCCGAGCGCGCAGTCGGTGCCGACGGTGAGCAGCCGCCTACCGCTGCGACGGCGGCCGGTCGCGATCGGCAGCCCCGGCGGCGGCGAACGGACGTCGATCAGGCGCCGCCCCTCGGCCTCGGCGACGCGCTTCAGGCGCGGATCGTCGGCAAGGCGATCGTGCGCGCCGCTGACGATATCGAGCCCCGCTTCGAGCGCCTCGATCAGGCAGGGAATCCAGCCGGGCCGGATCGCCCCGCCGATCGACGCCGCGGCAAGCACCAGCCCCCGCGCCCCTGCCGCATAGGCCTCGCGCGGCCGCATGACCGGCAGGCCGAGCGAGGCGGCAGCGCCGGCGCATTTATACTCGGCGATACAGAGCCCCGGGGCCCAGTCGATCAGGCCCTGTCCGGTCTTCAGATAGGTGGTGTCGTCGGCGTCGCCGAGAAAGAGGAGATAGGGTTGCGGCAGGTCGATCCGGACGCCCGCGACCGACGGTGCGATATCGATGACGTCGCTCATCGTGCGATCTCCGATTGTATCGGCCGCCCGGGCGAGACACCCTCGACCAGTTCGCCCCCGTCGACCACGAACACACCATTGACCATCACATAGCGAAAACCCTCCGACGGCCGCGCAGCGTCGCCATAGGTCGCCTTCGTCCCGACGGTGGCGGGATCGAACAGGACGATGTCGGCGTCGGCACCGGGCTGGAGCCGCCCCTTGCGCGCCATCGCGGGCACGAAGGACTGCAACCGCTGCGCCGGTGCCAGCGTCATCTTGCGGATCGCTTCGCTCAGCCCGAGCGCCTTGGTCTCGCGCACATAATGGCCGAGCACGCGCGCAAAGGTGCCGGCGGAACGCGGGTGGCCGTTCGGCCCCTCGATCCGGCCGCCGTCGCTCGCGACGATCACCGTCGGGTCGGCGAGCAGCGCGGCGATCGTCGCCTCGCTGTTCATATGCATGATGATGCCGTCATCGCCGCTGCCCGCGCGCAACACGTCGAAGTCGGCCTGCGTCAGCCGCTTGCCGGTCCTGCGCGACTGCAGATCGCCGACGCCGACGCCCCAGCGCTTTTCCCACCCCGGATCGAAGAAATGGCTGCGTACCGCGTCGACCGATCCGCCCCATGGATAGGTTTCGGTCGAGATATCGACGCCGCGTCCGCGCGCGTCGCGCATCAGTGCGACCATCGCCGGCGCCTCTGACATCGCCATGCTGTTGATATGCGCGATATGGACGCAAGCGCCGGTGATCGCCGCATTGGCAATATTTTCCTGCACCGCTTCCAGCGTGCTGTCGGGCTCGACGAGACTGCCGAAGCGGATATGGGTGAAGAGGCAGCTCTTGCTCCGCGCCGCGACACGCGTGACGTCGAGCAGCTCGCGATGTGTGATGCCCGGCGCATATTGCGTGCCGCTGCCGATCCCGATCGCCCCTTCCTCAAGCCCCTGTTCGAGGAGCGATGCGAGTCGCGGATAGGCGGTATCGGCGATCGGCCGGTCGGCTTCGGGCGCCGCGAATTTTTCGGCCGGATCGCGCAGCGCTGCAAGGCCCGCCTCCCCCTCGCCCTTCTGGAGATAATAGCGGACGGCGGTATGCCCGACGCTGGTGCCATAGTTCAGCAACTCGCGGCCGCGCTTCGCCTGATACCAGTCGGCCACCGGCCAGGTCCCGATCTCCAGCTCGAGCCGCGTCGTCACCCCGTCCCTGACCTGATAGGTGGCCGCCTCGCGCGTCGTTGCGTGCGAGTGGAGGTCGATGAAACCCGGCGCCGCAACCAGCCCGCGCGCGTCGATCATCCGCCTCCCGTCGAGCCTGGCCGCGGTCACGGCGACGATCCGGTCGCCGTCAACCGCAACGTTGCGGATGGCGTCGAGCCCCGTTTCGGGATCGATCGCGCGCGCGCCGGTAAAGACGATGTCGTGGACCGGCTGGGCACGCGCGCCGGTTGCCGAGAGGGCGGCCGCCAGCAGCATCGCCCCGCGCACTATCATCGCCGTCCGGCCGCCAGCCATGACGATCAGAAGTTCGCGCGCAGCGAAACCGTCACGCTCCGCGGTTCACCGACGACATTGCCGTAAAACAGCGTCTGATAATTGTTCACGAAATAATGCTTGTCGAACAGGTTCTTGACGTTGAGCTGGACACGGAAACGCTCGAAATCATAGCCCGCCGACACGTCGGCCAATACATAGGACGGCAGGTCGCGGGTCGCGCGGTCGATGTCGGTCTTCACCGAATCGACATAGCGGATGCCGCCCCCGACGAAAGCGCCGCCGCCGAATTCATAGCTGGTGTAGAGGCTCGCCGTGCTCTTGGGCAGAAAGGCGACCGTCTTGCCGATCAGCGTCGGATCGTCATCCTCGCGGATTGTCGGATCGAGGATGGCGAGCCCGGCGTTGACCTGCCAGCCCTTCACAACCTCGCCGACCGCCTGCAATTCGAAGCCGCGGTGCCGCACCTTGCCGACCGGCGAATAGCGATCGATCAGGTCGATGGTCTGGTCGTAGCGCGCCTGATTGGCCTGCCGGACGTCGAAGACTGCCGCGGTGAGCAACAGCCGCCGGTCGGGCGACACATATTTGACCCCGGCTTCATATTGCTCGCCGGTCAGCGGCGGCAGCACGTCGCCGACCGCGTCGATGAACAACTGCGGCTGGAAGGATTCGCTGTACGACAGATAGAAATTGAGGCCCTGGACTGGCTCCAGTGTCGCGGCGAGGCGCAGGCTGGTCTGGCTGTCGCCGCTGAAATCCTCCCACGGCGCCGTGCCCGACTGCTTGCTCACATCGGGCTTGGCCCAGCTGATGCCGCCGAGCAGCGTCAGCGGCTCCGCGACCTTGATGTTCGCCTGCGTCGACAGGGTCAAATAGCGGAGTCGGCGATTGAGGCTGTAATCGAAGATCCCGGGATAGGTCCGCGTGTTGAACAGCGCCTCGATCGCGTCGACGCCGTCGAAAATGTTCGCGACATCGCCTTCCGGCATATCGGGGATCGTCCCGGCCTGCTTCGTGTCGTAATGCTGATAATTGGCAGCGACGGTGACGAAGCTGTCGGCCAGCCCGAGGTCGTCGAGCTTGTACACTGCCGAAAGTCCGGCACTGAACGCCTTGGTCACGCTTTTGGTGATGTTGTTGATCGCGAGGAAGAAGTCGCCATTGTCTTCGAGCCCGAAGCCGAACCCGCTCTCTCCCGTCGTGTTCGAACGGAGATAGTTGAGCTTCAAGCTGACCGACAGCGCCTCCGACGCCTCCCAGTCCAGCCCGCCGTTCACGCGCACGACCGGGGTCACAAGGTCGAAATCGCCCGACCCGATGAAGAAGGACCGGCCGACCGGCGCCGGCGATCCGTCGGGAAAGGTCGGGATGCCGTCGAACGAGGTACGCCGATAGCGTTCGTAGCCGCCATGGATATAGCCGGTGAGGCCGGGCGTCAGCTCGGCATCGATCCCGGCGTAGAGCACCGTCTTCGTCGAATCGACGCGCTGCATGAAACTGCCCGCCTCTTCGTGGGCGGCGATACCAATGACATTTACCGTGCCCGCCGCGTTCAGCGAAGCGGCGACCTGCCCCTCGATCCGCCAGCGATCCCACGAACCGCCGAGCAGTTCGATATGCGAAGGCGTGTTCGCTTTCGCGCTCTTGGTCACCTGATTGATGATGCCGCCGGGATTGGCAGCGCCATAGACCACCGACGTCGGGCCCTTGACGATTTCGAGCCGTTCGAGCGTCGCGAAGTCGGGCTCGTAATCGAGCGCGCCGACGTTCAGCCCGTCGATCGCATTGCCGGCGGCAAAGCCGCGCAGCTTGACGATCGACGCGGTGCCGCCCGGATTGCCGTCGAACAGCGCGCCTGGCGTATATTGCGCAACATCGCCCAGCGAGCGGACATCGGTCGCGTCCATGAAGTCTTCGCTGACGAGGCTGATCGACTGCGGGACCTTCTCGATCGGCACCGGAAGCCCGGTCGTGCCGCTGGTGTCCTCGGCAAGGTAGCGATAGCCGCTGACGACGATCGCATCGCCTTGGCCGCCTTTGTCACCCGCTTCCTGCGCATAGGCGCCCGTGGCTGCGAGCGCCGCCTGCATCGCCAGCGCCCCTGCTGCCAGCCGCAGCCGTGTGCGGCCCGATCCAACCCGATACCCGTTCCGGCAAAGTCCGTTCATTGCCCATTCCCCTCAAACGACCAGTGATCATCGAACGGCCCCATTTCGCGAGATGCGGGGCCGGTGTGACTTAATTAAAAGTGATTTGACATATTTCTGTCAATTGATAGTTTTGACAAAATTACTAACATATGCCGAAGGAAATCGGGACATGAGCGACCAGAACACCGATCGGCCAGCGATCCCCAACGTGCCGCTGCTCCAGCGGCTGCAGGCCGATCTCGAACATTATTCACCGGCCGAACGCGCGATCGCGGCCTATATCCTCGGCCATTATGCGACGCTGGCGTTCGAGACGGCGCTTTCGCTGGCCGACAAGGTAGGGGTCGCCGAAATCACCATCGGCCGCTTTGCCCGCCGGCTCGGCTATCGCAACTTCAAGGCGCTGAAGAATGAACTGAAGGACAATAGCGAAGAAGGTTTTCCCTGGTTGATGGGCGACCAGCTCGCCGAGTTCGTCGAATCGGGCGATGCCGGGGACGAAAGCGAAACGAGCATCCAGCGCGAAATGAAGTCGCTGATCGAAGTTTACAGGCTTGCCGAGACCCCGCAATTCGCGAAGGCGGTCGAACTGCTCGCCCGGTCGCAGCGCGTCCAGATCGCGGGATTCCAGACCGAACGCGGGATTGCGATGCTGCTCGCCAACCATCTGCAATTCATGCGCGACGGGGTCGGCCTGGTCGACCTCAGCGCGGGCAATTATGCCGACGTATTCGCCGCCGACGAGACCGACCGCTGCCTCGTCGTCATCGATATCCGGCGCTATTCGCGCCAATCCTATCTGCTCGCCGAGCAAGCGAGCCAGCAGGGCATCCCGCTGATCGTCCTCACCGACCTGTTCTGCGACTGGGCGCCGCGGTTTACGCCGCATGTGCTGGCCGTGCCGACGCAGACGGGGATGTTCTGGAGTTCGCCCGTCGCGCTCGTCTGCGCGGTCAATCTGCTCGTCAACAGCGTGATCAAGACGATCGGGACGCGCGTCGAACAGCGGCTCGAAAGGCTGACACAGCTCCATCAGGCGTTCACCGGCTATGCCGGGCATCAGCCGCCGCGGCCGAAATTGTCCTGACCACGGACCATTGCGCCGCATGGATTGACGCCGCCCGCGCTGCCGACTAGGGGGCGGCCATACATCAAGAGTCGGGCCGACGCCTGACACCAACCTGCTCCCGAGCAAGGTGGTACCCCGTCAACGACGGGGGATGTGGCCGGACCGGCAAAAAACGGGACCATCAGCCGCACCTGCGTCGAACCGCTTCTCGATATTTCGAAAGGGAGTTCGACATGACAGGAAAGCCGCAACAATTCGCCAGCGATAATTATGCCGGTATCTGCCCCGAAGCCTGGGCGGCGACGGCCGCCGCCAATGACGGTTCGGCGCGGGCCTATGGCGACGATATATGGACGCAGCGCGCCGCGGACGCGTTCCGCACGCTGTTCGAGACGAAGTGCGAAGTGTTTTTCGCCTTCAACGGCACCGCCGCCAATTCGCTCGCGCTCGCCGCGCTTTGCCAATCCTATCACAGCGTGATCTGTTCCTCGTCGGCGCATGTCGAAACCGACGAGTGCGGCGCGCCCGAATTTTTCTCCAACGGGTCGAAACTGCTCGTCGCGCAAACCCCCGACGGAAAACTGAACCCCGAGGCGATCCGCGCCCTCGCCTGCGGCCGGTCGGATATTCACTTCCCCAAGCCGCGCGTGGTGACGATCACCCAGCCGACCGAGACCGGGCAGGTTTATTCTATCGACGAAATCAGCGCGATCTCGGCGACGTGCCGCGAACTGGGGCTGAAGCTGCATATGGATGGCGCCCGCTTCGCGCATGCCTGCGCGACGCTCGGCTGCACACCCGCGGACATTACGTGGCGCGCCGGAGTCGATGTCCTGTGCTTCGGCGGCACGAAGAACGGCATGGCGGCAGGCGAGGCGATCATCTTCTTCGACACGAGCCTCGCGACCGATTTCGACTACCGGTGCAAGCAGGCGGGACAGCTTGCCTCGAAGATGCGCTTCCTGTCGGCGCCGTGGATCGGGCTGCTCGAAAGCGGCGCCTGGCTGGGCAACGCCCGCCACGCCAATGATTGCGCCGCCAGCCTCGCGACAACGATCGCCGGTCTCCCCGGCGTCCGGCTCGCCTTCCCCGTCGAGGCCAATTCGGTGTTCCTCAGCGCTCCCGACACGGTGCTCGACGGGCTGCGCGAGCGCGGCTGGCTGTTCTACACCTTCATCGGCGGCAGCGCCCGCTTCATGTTCGCGTGGGATTCGGACATCGCGGTGGTCCGGGCGCTGGGACAGGATATCGTCGAACTGTGCGCGCCCGCGGCCGGAATGCCGCCGGCACCACAATCGAGCTATGGCTGATCGAGGGTCGCGAGCTTGCCCGCGCGGATGTCCTTCTTCAGCACCTTGCCGACCTTCGAGCGCGGCAGGTCGTCCCAGATCTCGAGCTCTTTCGGCGCCTTGACGCTGCCGATCGCCGCCTTGACGTGGGCGATGATCGCTTGCGGATCGGCGCTCTGCCCCGCGCGAAGCTGGACGACCGCGCAGACGCGCTCGCCCCATTTGTCGTCGGGCAGGCCGAACACCGCGCCGTCCTGCACCGCCGGATGCGCCAGCAATGCCTGTTCGACCTCGGCCGAATAGACGTTGAAGCCGCCGGTGATGATCATGTCCTTGGCGCGGTCGACGATGAACAGGAAATTGTCGGGATCCAGATAGCCGATGTCGCCTGTGCGGTGCCAGCCGTCCACGGTCGCTTCGGCGGTCGCGGCGGGATTCTTGTAATAGCCGTCCATCACCAGCGAACCGCGCACGACGATTTCGCCGCGCTCGCCCTTCGGAACCGGATGGCCCCCGCCGTCCAGAATGGCGACCTGCACCAGCGGCCCCGGCCGGCCGGCCGACGACAGGCGATAGCGCGCGATCGTTCCGTCGGGATTGAAATGATCCTTCGGTGCCATCATCGAGATCATCATCGGCGCTTCCGTCTGGCCGAAAAGCTGCGCCACCACGGGACCGAGCTTGCCGATCGCCTCTTCGAGCCGCGCCGCCGATATCGGCGCCGCGCCGTACCAGAAACATTGCAGCGAAGAGAGGTCGGTTGCCGCGAGGTCGGGATGGTCGAGCAGCATGTAAATCAGCGTCGGCGGCAGAAAGGTATGCGTTGCCCGGTGCCGCGCCGCGAGCGCCAGAAATTGCCCGATATCGGGATAGGGCATGATCACGATCTCGCCGCCATGCGCCATGATCGGGAAAGCAAGCACGCCCGCCGCATGGGTGAGCGGCGCCATCGCGAGATAGACCGGCCGCCCCTCGAACGGATAACCCATCAGGGTGAGCGCGGTCATCGCTTCCAGATTGCGGTTCGTCAGCATGACGCCCTTGGGATGCCCGGTCGTACCGCCGGTGCCGGGGATCATCGCCAGATCGCTGACGGGCGCCGCCGTGAATGGGGTGTCGGGGGCGCCCGCCAGCCACTCGTCGAGCGACGGAGCGAAGGGCTGTTCGGCATCGAGGCAGACAAGCAGCTCGAGCTTGGGCAGATCCTTCCTGAGCACATCGACCAGTTCGGCGAATTTGCTGTGGAAAAACAAGGCCGCGCAGTCGAAATTGTCGAGCACATAGGCGTTCTCGGCGGCTTCGTTGCGCGGGTTAATCGGACACCAGACAGCGGCGGCGCGCGAGATGGCAAAGACACAGGCGAAAGCGGCCGGATCGTTGCCCGACAGGATCGCGACATGTTTGCCGGGGCTGATCCCCGACGCGTGGAGCCCGCGCGCAACATGGTGCGTCAACGCCTGCACCTCGCCATAGGACAGGCTTTCGCCGTCCATCGTCAGGCAGGGCGCATCGGCGCCGAGCGATGCCCCCTTGTCGAGCCAGTCGACCAGCCGCATCAGGCCTTCTCCTCAGTCGTGGACCGTGACGATCGGTTTCAGCACCAGTCCGAACTGGCGCATCGCCCCGAATATCTCGCGATGCCCGAACGCCTGGCAGGCCGAAGCGAAGCCGGCGCGGCGCGGCGGCTGTTGCAGCAGGTTCGCCGCACACCACGCCTGCATCAGCCCGGTCTGCTTGTAATTGCAGTTGCCGTGGATCAGCACATGCACGCGGCCGAGAGGCCCCGAGGCGTAGACCGAATCGATGCTGGTGTTGAGCCGCGGATTTTCGCGCGGCGGCATGTCGCCCTGTACCGATTCCGCCATTTTCGACAGCGCCGCTTCCTGCTCGGCGAAGGGCAGCGGCTTGATGTCGGTATCGATCATCTTCGTCATGTTGACGACATTGTCCATGACCTCGCGCGCGAACACGCCGCCATAGACCTTGACCGTCGAAACGCGCGGGTCGTCCTTGAACCAGATCGGGTGCGAGGTGCCGCCCCACGGCAGGGTCAGCGCTGTAGCATGCTGGCCCGGCACCTGGCATTCGGTTGCGGTCAGGGTCGGCCACTGAACATATTTATTGTTTTCAAGATAATACCAGTCGGCCTTCAGAATCGTGAAGATCGTCTGGACCGAGGCATAGGTCGGGAACCCCTTCCACAGGACGAGCATGTCGAGCGTGTCGAGCCCGGGCATCGTCTCCAGCGCGATGTTCGCCGCGATCTCACCGGCCGTGTACATCTGCGCGACGCAGGGCGACAGCAGCAGGCCCTTTTTGGCAAAGGCGTCGCCCCATTTTTCCTGCGCCAACAGCATCCAGTCCTGCTCGCCGGTGGTGTCGAGATAATGGACGCCCGCGGCAAGGCACGCCTCGACCGTTTCGGGCCCATATTTGATGAACGGCCCGACCATGTTGCACACGACCTTCGCGTCCTTGAACAGCTTGGTCAGCGCCTTGACGCTATGGTCGACCTCCGCGACCTCATAATCGGCGGTTTCGATGCCGGGGATCTTGTCCATCACCTCCTGCACGCGCTTCGCGTCGCGCCCGGCCGCGATGAACGGGATGCCGAGTTCGCGCAGATATTCGCAGACGAGGCGGCCGGTGTAGCCCGAGGCGCCATAGACGATGACAGGTTTCTTCTTGCTCATAACCCCGATCCCTCTTTCATTGATTTCATTGGTCAAATTGCGGTGTAGCCACCGTCGACGATCAGCTCGCTGCCGCACATGTACGCCGCGTCGTCGCTGGCGAGGAACAGCAGCGGCCGCGCAATCTCGCGCGTCGTCGCCATGCGGCCCAGCGGAATGGCGGCGGCGGTCGCGGCGGCAAAGCCCGCCGCCTCCTCTCCGAGCGCCCCAACCGCATCGGCGACCAGCTTGGTCTCGCAATAGCCGGGGTGCAGCGAGTTGATCCGCACCGGCCAGCCATTGCGCGCGCAATCGACCGCGACCGCCTTGGTCAGCATCGCGACCCCGGCCTTGCTGGCGTTATAGGCGGGGAAGAGCGGCTCGGCGACGTTCGCCGCGATCGACGCGACGTTGACGATCACCCCGCCCCGCTCCTTCATCGCCGCGATCCCGACGCGAACGCCGAGGAACACGCTCTCGAGGTTGACCGCCATCAAGCGCTGCCATTCGGCGATATCGGTATCGACGACCGATTTCAGAAACCCCATGCCCGCGTTGTTGACGAGAATGTCGAGTTTGCCCTCGCGCGCCACGACCTCGGCGACCAGCGCTTCCCACGCGGTCTCGTCGGCGACGTCCTGACGGCGCGCCTCTGCCTTCAGCCCCTCGGCGCGGATTGCGCCAGCCGCGTGTTCCGCTTCTTCGGCATCGATATCGGTGATCGTCACCGATGCGCCCTCGCGCGCAAACTCCTGCGCGGCCGCGAGGCCTATCCCTCGCGCTGCGCCCGTGATCAGTACGCTCTTGCCCGTAAATCGCATCATGCGACGCTCCTCTCGTAAATATCGGGATCGGGAACGACGGGCGGGAGGGGGTGCCCGCCGTTCCCTGCTCCGGAGGTTCAGAAACTGAACGTCGCTTCGACGCCGTAAGTGCGCGGCGTGCCGCGGTTCAGATAATCGAGCCCGAAGACATCGATATTGAGGCCGTAGGTGTAGTAATATTTGTTGGTCAGGTTCTTGACCCACGCGCTGACCGACAGATTGTCGTTGGCCTTATAGGTCAGGCGGCTGTTGAAGAGCCAGTAACCCGGATTGCCGCAGGTAAAGGCAACGCCGGCAGGGCGGACGGCGCCGGGGGCGCCGGGCTTGTCGCACGGATCAAGCCCGTAGTCGCCAAAGGCATCGAAATAATATTTGCCCATATAGCTGGCGTCGCCGCGCAGCGTCAGCTTGCTGTCGCCGCGCTCGAAGATATCCCAGTCGAAGCCCGCGTTGAAGGTGACCTTCGGCGCATTCGGGAAGGGATTGCCGTTGACGTTCCGCGTGAACTGCGTCGCGGGATCGGCCGGGTCGACAACATTGCCCTTATATTTGCTGTTGAGGTAACCGAAGGATGCGTTGAGCTGAAGGCCGTCGGCTGGCGCGACGGTCAGTTCGGCCTCGCCGCCCCAGACGCGGCCGTTGGCGCTGCGGGTGAAGGTGGTCGCACCGACGACCTGCGTCGTCTGCTGGTTCGAATAGTCGTAATAGAAGCCCGCAAGGTTGAGCTGGACGCGGCGGTCGAGGAACTGGGTCTTCAAACCGCCTTCATAAGCGTTCACCTTTTCGGGCTTGATATAATAGACTTGGTTCGTGCCCTGATACGCGAGACCGTTATAGCTGCCGCTGCGATAGCCGCGGCTGTACTGGATGTAGCCCATGACATCGTCGGTGAACTTGTAGCTGATATTGGCGCGGCCGGTCAGACGGTTCGCCTTTTCCTGCAGGTTCATCGTCGGCAGGTCGGGGTCGTAGGGGAAGGCATAGGGGATCAGGTTGACCACCGGCGTCACGCCATCGAGGGCGTAGATGATCGTGCTGCCGTTCCGGAACTTCACCTTGTCCATCGTGTAACGCAGGCCGATCGCGACCGTCAGCTGGTCGGTCGCCTTCCATGTGAGGTCGCCGTAGATCGCCTTCGACGGCCGCTGCACATCGAACTTCTGCTCGCCCAGGATCGGGCCAAACGGGCCGGCGCCAGCGGCGAGGCACCCTTGATAATAGGCACCGCCAGCGGGGAAATTGCCCGAATTGTTGATCGCGGCATCGGTCTGGTACGCGACCAGCGTCCGCGCATCGAAAAAGCCGTTCGGATTGACGACGACGGGATCGCAAAAGCCCGCCGAGCCCGGGGTCAGGGTCGGATCGAGCGCAAACGCAGGGAGCACGCGGATCGAGTCCGGCGTCCCGATCGGGGCGTTGTTGTAACCGCCGGGAACCCCCAGCCCCAGCAGCATCGGCCTCAGCGCACCGAAGAAGTCGGGCTCGTTCCGCGTCTTGATGGTGTCCTTGCCATAATAGAGCCCGCCGACGAAATCGATGTTGTCGTCGGAGTAGTTCAGGCGGAGATCCTGGTTGAAATTCTTGCTGGTGCTGTTGAACCGGATCGAGCAGACGTCCAGCGGCGAACCGTCGCAGTCGTTGGGCGAGATGCTGTATTTGCCCGTGTCATAGCCGGTGATCGAGGTCAGCGTGAAATAGTCATTGAGTTCCAGCTCGATGTTGAGCGCGACCCCCTTCGACGAGGAGAGCGACTTGCCGCCCTGATCGGCGGAGACCTCGTTCTTGCCGAGCGCGCGGCCGCCGTTCTGCGCGGGATTGAAGCGCGAATAGCCGACGATATCCTCGCCGTTCGCGAACTGGCCGATCGAATAGGCGTTCGCCGTCCAGGGATCGTCCTTCGCCGCATAGGCTTTCAGGTTGATGTCGAGGGTGTCGGTCGGCTTCCAGCGCAACGAAATACGGCCGGCCATCGAATCGGTGGTGGCCACATGGCGATCCTGCGCCGGATTATATTGCCAGCCGTCGCCCTTCGCGACCGTCCCCGCGATGCGTATGCCGAGGACGTCGGGGATCAACGTCTTTTCGAAACCGCCCTCGACCGTCTTGGTGTCGTAATTGGCGTAGCCGATGGTGAAATAGCCCTCGTCTTCGCCCAGCTTCGGTTTCCGGGTGAAGAAGCTGATCGCGCCGCCGGTGGTATTGCGGCCATAGAGCGTGCCCTGCGGACCGCGCAGCACCTCGACGCGGTCGATATCGTAAAGCTGCCCGCCATGGCTGGCGCGGAAGCTCTGATAGACCTCGTCGACATAGACGCCGACCGGCGACGCGGTGGATGCGGAGAATTCGTTCGCCACCGAAATCCCGCGCAGCGAGAAGTTCGGCTGGGTCTTGCCGTAGGGGGTCGAGATCTGGAGGCTCGGCACCGCACCCATCAGGTCGGAGGTTTCGTTGATGCCCCGCGCCGCGAGCGCATCGCCGCCGATCGCCGACACCGCCGCGGGAACATCCTGCAACCTCTGTTCGCGCTTCTGCGCGGTCACGACGATCTCGGCGATCCCGCCGCTCTCCGTCCCGGTGGCTTCGGGAGCCACGGGCGCCTCTTGGGCCGATGCGGCGTCATGCCATCCCATCAGCATCGTGGTCGACAGGCAGGTTGCCAGAAAAGCTTTGTTGGTCACGCCTTCTCTCCCGTGGTTGGAGGCCCGTTCTGTGCAAGGCCTTCGTCGGGATGGAGGCTATGGCGACGGGCGCGGGTACGACAGACAAGGCGGCGGGGGGAGCGATGGGGGGGATGGCGGCTTCGCCTTGCCGTTCGCGCGCGGGCGCGATAGCCAGCATAAACAGATGGAGGGCAAGCGATGACCATCCAGCCGGGATCGAGGATAGACATCAGGCCGCAGCATGAAACGGCAAAGGCGCACGGCGTCACGCCCTTCGCCCACCGCAAGTTCATGCCGCCGCGTTTTCCCTCCGACCTCGTCGGCCGCGACCGGCGCGCCCGATGGCTCGAGGCATTGGCAGAGCGCGAGATTTGTCTGGTCCGGGCGCCCGCAGGATATGGCAAGACCGCCTTTTGCGCGACGCTGTTTGCCGAAGCCGAGGGCATCGGATGGGACGCCGGCTGGGTTTCGTTCGATCCCGAAGACAATGAACCGGCCGCCATCGCCCATGTTTTCGAAGCCGTCCGCATCGCACGCCATGCGGCCGCCGAGGACAGCATCGCCGGGGAGCCGTCCGCACCGGCTTCCGCCCCGATCCTCGCCGATATCCTCGCGCAGCGGATCGATGCGGCAGACCGGCCGCTGCTCCTCGTCCTCGACGATGTCGACCGGTTGACCGACGCGCGCGCGATCGACGTGCTCAATCGGTTGCTCCGCCATCCGCCGCGGCAATTGCGCCTCGTGCTGGCGGGCTGCGCGCAGCCCGCCGTGCAGATCGAAGCGGCGGAGCGCCGCGACATGGTGCTGCACGTCGGACGCACCGATCTGGGGCTGACCGACGAGGAGGTCCATAAGTTCCTGCAGAACGCCGGAACGCCGGTCGATGCGCCCGGCTGCACGGCGCTCAACAATGCCCTCGAAGGCTGGCCGGCGGGACTGAGGTTTGCAATGCGCGCGGCGTCCTCTCCGGACCTCACCGATTCACGGGCGCTGACCGGCCGTCTCGACGCCTATTTTGCCGCCTTGCTCGACGAACTGCCCCCCACAGCGCAACTGCTCCTGCAACGTTACGGCATCGCCCCCTCTCTCAGCGCCGATCTGTGCCGCCTGCTCGGCGGCGAAAAGCAGCCCGCTAGGCTGCTCGAAGACCTCGCGGCGCGGGGTGTTTTCGTCGACGCGCCGCGCCCGGGCGGCACTTGGTACCGCCTCCATCCCGCCTTTCGCGCCGCGCTGCGATCGCGCCTCGATATCGCCGAACCGGGCCAGGCGCGCCAGTTGCACCGGGTGGCCGCACGATATTATGCGGCGCAGGGCATGACGGCGGACGCGATCGAACAGCTTCTGGCGTGCGGCGATGCCGGCGAAGCGGCAACGCTGATCGCCGGCCTCGCCGCTTCGATGCTCGAACGCGGCGAAATTGCCATGCTTTCCGGCTGGATGGGGCAACTCGCGCCCACACAGATCGAGACGACGCCCGGCCTTCCGGAAGCCCATGCGTGGCTCCTGACCCTGACCGCGGATCGGGACGCCAACGGGGCAATTGCCGCGCTGGAAAGCACCGGAGCGGCGGAAGCCCGCGCGCTGGCCTTGTTCCACCGGGCCTGCGTCGAAGACCGGCCCGAGGCGGTGATCGAAACATGCGACCGGTTTCTGGCCGCATCGGGCGACGCATCGGCTTTCGCGGTGTCGATGATCCGCGTCATGCAGGCGCAAGGCGCCCTGAAACGCGGTTTGTTCGGGCTGGTGCATGACGCGATCCGTCCCCTGTCGCTGCGCAGCGCCGGAAGCCCGCTCGACCTGCCCTTTGCGCTGGCGGTTTGCACTCGTGCCGCCGCTGCACGCGCGCAGGGCCAGTTGGGAGAGGCAGAACGCGTGCTTCGCGAGGCGCGGAGTGGCGCCGCCGCACCCACCCTCGCCACCGCGCTGGTCGACGCCGCGCTGGCGCGATGCGCCTATGAACGCGACGAGGTCGGCAAGGCCGCCGGACTGGCGGCCGATGCGCTCCCTCACCTTGCGCGAAGCTGTTTTCAGGACGCGCTGATCCAGACCCTTCTCGTCAGCATCCGCGCTGCGGCCGGGCTCGATCAGCCCGATCGCGCGGCCTCGCTGATCGACCGGGCCGAAGTGATCGCGTTCGAACGCAACTGGGCCCCGCTGAAGGCGCTATGCGTCATCGAGCGCGCGCGCCTTCGCCTGCCGCAGACGATCGACCCCGAAGCGGTCATTGCCATCGCCGACGAGGACGCGGCGGTATGCGATCCCCTGTCGGCGCCCGGCCGCGCCTTTGCCCTGTTGTCCGAAATGCGTGCTTATGAAGCGATTGCCCTTGGCGATCGTCCGCGCCTGACGCTGGTCGCCGAACGGCTGTTGCGGCTCGCTTCGAACGCCGACGATGCCGAACTGCGTGCTTCGGCAACGCTGTTCAACATCCTGCCCCAGCTCAGCGGGCGCTGCGACAAGATGGTCGCGCTCGAAACCGTGCGGTTCCTCAATCACGCCGCGAGCACCGGTTTCCGGCGTACGATCGTCGACGTTCTCGACGTCACCGGCGTTCGTGCGGTGCAGAATTTCTGCAGCGAGGCCTATTCGTCGGGCTCGTTCCTCGCGCTGCTCAAACTCGCCGATCCGTCGCGCCGCGACCACCGGCTGGAAGGGCATCATGCGACCGCGCCGGGAGAGGACTTCTCTTTCCTCACCGAACGCGAAATCGACATATTGGGGGCGTTGAAAGCGGGCGAGTCGAACAAGGAGATCGCGCGGACGCTGAATCTGGCGCCCGAAACGGTGAAATGGCACCTCAAGAATGTCATGCGCAAGCTGCGCGCGACAAGCCGCGAAGAAGCGGTCCAGAACGCCGCAACGCTCGGCCTGCGCATGGCCGAACAGGCGGACTGAACTAGCGCGTCGCGGCCTCGCCGGCCGTCTCCCGCTTTGCCAGCCATTCGGGGCGCAGATAGGGCGCCACATTCTCGCAAAGCTGTTTCCATTCGGCCGGCGTTACCGGAAGCGCCAGCTTTTCCGCGGCGAAATATTCGGCGGGCGGCGCGATCGCAGGCCAGTCGCTGGCGAGAACGAACCGATCAAGCCCGATCTTGCGCATTCCCGCGACATAAATGCCGCGAAGTTCGTCATAGCTGCGTTTCTCGGTCGAGGTTTTGGCGTCGGGCAGCTTGGACGGATCGAACTGCATCACCGCCGAAATATCGAGAACGAGATTGGCTGTACCCGGGGCCTTGCGCGCGATCGCGTCACCATAAGCGGCCAGCGCGTCGAGCGTCGGCTGATCGATCCCGGCATAGCCGCCACCATGAGCGATCTGGATCGGCAAATCGCCCGCCTGCGAAACAACCCGGTCGAGGAAGATATTGACGCCGGCAGTGCTGAATGGTGCCGCACCGCGAAGATGGACGACGAGCGGCATCCGAGCCTTGTTCGCCGCGGCAAAGAAGCGGCCGAGCGCTTCGACCTGTTCGCGGTTGGCGGTATCGAACCCGCTGTTGCCGAGGTGCAGCTTGACCCCCGACGCGCCGGGCTGCTTCGACCAATATTCGAGCTCGTCGAACGCATTGGCTGCGAAGGGATTGATCCCCACAAAGGCGAAGAGCCGCCCCTTCGATGCCAGCGCCGCATCGACGTTGAAGCGGTTTTCGCCGCGCATTTTTTCGGCTCTGACCGCCGGTTCCATCGGCACGGCGGTGAAACCGAACATATAGCCGGTGGACAGCAATACGCCCTTGTCGATGCCCGCCCGGTCGAGTTCGCGCAGCGCATCGGCCCCGGTGCGTTCGGCGAACAGGTCAGCGGAAATGCCGTCGAATATATCGGGTTCGGCCGCCTGCATTGCGCGCAACTGATCGACGATCAGCTTGCTCTGGATATGCATATGATGGTCGGCCCGCGGCACCGGATCGGAGCGCTTCGCATCCTGTGCCAGCGCCGGGATGGCGCCAAACAGCAGCAGCGCCGCGAACGGGGCAACCGAACGGATCACCCGGCTTTTCCCTGCGCCGCCAAGACGCGCAGAATATTGCCGCTCCACATTTTTTCGATGTCGGCGTCCGAATAGCCCGCCGCTTTCAGCCGTTCGGTGACCTTGGGTAGCGCCGAGATATCCTCGATCCCGGTCAGTCCGCCGCCGCCGTCCCAGTCGGCGCCGAAACAGATATGATCGACGCCGCCGACCTCGATCGCGCGCAGCACCATCGCCATATATTTTTCGAAATCGGCCGCCCACAGCGTCTCGGTCTTGTCGAGTTCGCGCCAGCGGCGCGTGAGTTCCGCTTGCTCGGCCGGCGACAATGTACCTATCGTCTCATATTTTCCGAACAATTCCGCGCGTTCGGGCGACATCTTCATATCGGATAGGAAGATCGTCGAGATGCACATCGCGCCGCCCTTCGCCGCCAGCGCCTTCAGCCGCCCCTCGTCGAGGTTGCGCGGATGGTCGTTCGCCGAACGCAGGCTGGAATGCGAGAGGAGGATCGGATATTTCGACAGCGCGAGGATCTGGTCGAAGGTCGCGTCGGAAGAATGGCTCGCGTCGATCACGATGCCGAGCCGGTTCATTTCGGCGACCCATTGCTTGCCGAGCGGGCTGAGCCCTTTCCAGCGCCCCTCGCCCGTCGCGCTGTCGGCGAACTGGTTGTCCTTCGAATGCACCGGCCCCGCCAGCCGGACGCCCTTTTGGTAGAATTCCTCGAGCAGCGACAGGTCTTCGCCGAGCGGATAGCTGTTCTCGATCGACTTGAAGGCAATCAGCTTGCCTTCCTTGTTGAGCCGCCGGGCATCGTCGGCGGTCAGCGCCGGGCCGATCGCATCCTTGTGCACCGCAATCGTCCGGTCGATCAGGTCCGACCGTTTGCGCGCATGGTCGAGCGCCGCGGCATAGCCAGCCGGGGTCAGCGGCCCCTGATCGGTATAGATAGCGAAAAAGCCGCCATCGAGATTGCCATCCTTCATCCGCGGGATGTCGAGCTGCGACAGGTCGGTCGCGAGGTCGTGGCGATCAGCGAAATTCCAGCCCTTGCGCTCGAAATGCAGCGGCGTGTCGAGATGGGTGTCGAGCACCAGCATCCGGCTGTGGAGCGGCGCTTCAGGCGCCTTGGGCTTGTCGCCGCCGGTCGAGCACGCCGACAGCGCGGCGGCGGTCACCAGAATCGCGATCCGCTTCACTTCCTGTCCTCCACGGGTTTCAGGTCGAGGTCGTGATAGTCCCAACTGAAGTCGGCGATCTTGCTCACCGCCTTCATCGTCACGCCGGTCACCTTGCCGTCGGCGTCGAGCGCGAAGGTCACATAGGCGGGCTCGATCGCCGGCTCGTCGAAATCGGTGACGAAGCTGTCATATTGCCAATGCTTGAGCCGCCCGGCCATCCGCGGCGTTGACGTAAAGTCGATCGTCAGCCCCTGCGGCGTCGAGGCTACCACGACATCGCCGTACCACGGATCACGATAACGCCCGGCATAGCGGGCGGGGTCGAGCGACGGGCCGACCTTCGCCGGGGCGGCCTGTGCCTGCTTCAGATATTCGACGCCGCCGGCAAGCCGTTCCTTGTACCAATCCTGCCATTTTTTGGTCCAGCCTTCGTCGGGCTGGTCGAGATAATGGTCGAGCAACTTGTACGTCAGCCCGAGCAGCATGCCGCTCTCTTCGCTATTCATCATGATCGCAAAGCCGACATTTTTTTCGGGGATCACCACGACGCGGGTGATCGACCCGAACACGCCGCCGCCGTGCGAAATGATCTGGTGGCCGCGATAATCCTGCACCTGCCAGCCGAGCGCATAGGATTGCATCGTCGGCTGCGCGGGTTTGAGCGCGTCGGGCAGCGGGGTGATCGGCATCATCGTCACCGGCTTCCACATCTCGGCCGCCTGCGCCTCGCTGAACAGCCGCTTGCCGTTCGGCAGCGCGCCGTGCGCGAGTTGTATCTTCAGCCACGCCGCCATGTCGTCGGCGCTGAGCGCCAGCCCGCCGGCGGGCGCGCCGTTGCGGCCGAGTTCATCGCGTTCGTTCAGCGCCTGCTGGTCGCCGAGCCCGCGCAGCGGCCCCGACAGCCGCGCGTGCGGCCACGAACGGTTCGGGATGCGAAAGCGATCCTCGCTGTCGCTCGTCGCGTTCTTCATCCCGCCGGGCCGCAGCACGCGGTCGCGCATGAAGGCTTCCCACGTCTGCCCGGTGACCTCCTCGATCAACTGCCCTGCGACCGCATAGAGGATGTTGTCATAGGCGTAGGAAGACCGGAAACTCGTCTGCGGTTTAAGGTAGGCGACACGCTCGACCGTTTGCTTGCGGCTCAGGTGCGTGCGCGGCACGAACATCAGATCGCCCTGCCCCAGCCCGAGCCCGCTGCGGTGAACGAGCAGGTCGCGGATCGTGATCTCGCGCGTAACCCAGGGGTCGTACATGCGGAACCATGGCATATGCTGGATCACCGGGTCGTCCCAGCCGATCTTGCCCTCGTCGACGAGGATCGCTAGCGCCGCCGCGGTCATTGCCTTTCCGGTGGAACCGGTCTGGAAGATCGTCTGGCCGTCGACCGCGGCGCGCTCGCCGAGCTTGCGCACACCCCAGCCGCGCGACAGCGTCGTCTTGCCATCCTCGACGATCGCGATCGACACGCCCGTGGCGCCGATTTCCTGCCGCAGCGCCTCGACCTTTTCGACGAGGTCCTGCGGCGGCTCCGCCCATGCCGGCACAGCGACGCCGAGCAAAAGCGACAGGGTGATCAGACGGGCGGAGGTCATGATGCAGTCTCCAGTTGGGAAAGCGGGGTGCCGCGTAGCAGGCGCCAGACGCCGATAGTCAGGAGCGGTGCGACAAAAACGGCGAGGAACAGCCAGGCGAGGAAGCGGTATCCGCTGGCGATCAGATCGACGAGCCCGATGCGGCCGGCGACGAACATGCATCCCGCGAGGATAACGGCGCCGATGACGGCACGCGTTCCCGGCGTCAGCGCGCGCCGGCCGCAGCTTTCGACCGCGCCCGAGATACGCTCGTTGATCGCATGGACCGCACCGGCGCCGCTTTCGAGCAGCGCCGCGAAGATCATCACCTGGAACAGGATGTGGAAACCCGGCACCGTCATCTGGCGCAGCAGGAAGTCCGACGGCAGCGTCTCGTCGCCGATTGCAGGATAAAAGGCCATCATCGCGACGAAGAACAGGATCGCGGGCAGCATCGACAACGGGCCGGCGATCAGCCCGGCGACGACCGCGTCGCGCTGGCTGGTCAGGTGGCGCAGCACCGGCAGGATCACGACGGCGCCGACAATATTATAGCTCGCATAGGTCAGCCCGCCCGCCATCCAGTTGCCCGACGGCGGCGGCGCGCTCGCGAAGCCCTGCCCGATCAGCCCGCCGAAGCTCGCAAGCGCAAGGATCAGGAACAAGCCGTAGACGGCGTAGAGCAGGATCGAGACATATTTGAACATCTGCTCGACCGCACCCGTGCCCCACGCGGTGACCGCGACGATCGATACGGCGAGGAGCAACGAGCCCGTCCATTCGGGCCAGCCGAAGGTCGCGGCGCCGATCGCGCCTGCGGCGGCGCCGAACACCGCAAGGATCAGGATGACGAAAATGATATAGGCGGCCTCGAACGCTCCCCAGGCCGGGCCCAACAGCCCTTTGAAGAAAGCGCGATAATCATAGGCGCCGAGCTTGCGAGCGAGCGCAAAGGTCAGCGCCGCGACGACGCTCCAGATCAACGTTGCAAGCAGCATCGCAGCGAGCCCACCCCACGGGCCCGATGGCACGAAATATTCGGCCAGTTCGCGTCCGGTCGCATAGCCGCCGCCGATGATGACGGCCTTCAATGCAAAACCGGGCAGCAGGAAGCGCTGAAACCAGCTCGACCTGCCGCCCGTCTCGCCCACACTCATGCGAGACAGCTGTCGACCAGCGCGTCGAACGCCGCGCCGCCGCGAATGGGATCGGCAACGGGCAGACCGAGCCGTTCGCTTTCCGCCGCCATCAGCGCTTCGGCCGCTTCGGCCGAATAGGCCGAGGTGTTGAGGCTGACGCCCCCGCAACGGATCGCCGGATTGGTCCGGCTGCCGAGGCGGATGGTCAGGTCGATGACCTCGTCGATGCTCGGCATCGCGAAGCTTTCCATGCCGAGGATCACCGTGCGCGCCGGATCGTGGCAGACGACGAAGACGTCGGGCTGGCTGCCGTGAAGCAGTCCCAGCGACACCGCGGCATAGGCGGGGTTGAAGATCGAGCCCTGTCCCTCGACGACATCCCAATGAGCGTCGGGCGCGTCGGGGCTGAGGATTTCGGCGGCTCCCGCCTCGAAATCCGAAATCACCGCGTCCATCGGGATACCGCCGCCGGCAATCATGATCCCGGTCTGGCCGGTCGCGCGAAAATCGGCGTCGAGGCCGCGCTGGACGAACGCCCGATGTAGCGCAAGTGCGGTATATTTCTTGCCGAGGGCGCAGTCGGTCCCGACGGTCAACAGCCGCTTGCCGCTGCGCTTCCGCCCGTTGCCGATCGGAATGCCCGCAGGCGGCGTACGCACGTCGATCAGCCGCTGGCCGGTACGGCGCGCCGCCTCGGCAAGCGCAGGCACGCTTGCGAGCCGGACGTGCAGGCCGCTGATCACGTCGAGCCCCGCTTCCATCGCCTCGATCAGCGCCGCGACCCAGCTATCGGCGAGCACGCCGCCCTGGTTCGCGACCCCGATCACCACCGACCGCGCACCTGCCGCCCGCGCATCGGCGGGCGAGAGGCGTTCGAGGCCGGTGGTTACCGTACAGCCGCCGATCGCCATTTCGCCGACGCAGCGATCGGGCGCCCAGTCGGCAAGGCCGAAAGCGGTCTTGGCATAGCTCGCCTCCACCGTGTCGCCGAGGAAGAGAAGATAGGGCTGCGGCAGCACAAGGCTGTCGGCAAGCCTGCCGGTCGGCGCGTTCATCTGGTTCAACTCCAATTCGCTCAAAAGGCCATGTCGAGCGCGACGCCGATCGTGCGCGGCTGTAGCGGCACGTTCGTCTGATAGGCCTGCGCACCAAAGGCGTTCAACGTATAGCTACGCTGCGTCGATGCCCGCTTGTTGGTCAGGTTGCGTGCATAGACGCGCACCGTCCAATGGTCGTCGAAGGTGACGGCGGCATTGGCATCGAGCGCGGTATAGGGGTCCGACCACAGATTGTTCGGGCTGCTGGACGGCAGCGACGCCAACCGCGACGAATGCCGCAGTCCCACACCGACCTTGCCTGACGCATTTTCGCCGATCCCGAAGCTGTAATCGGCCTGCACCGACCCGGTGAATTTCGGCACGCTGGGCAGGCGCGCGCCGTCGACGCCGGAGATTTCGGGCGCATCGGCGGTCAGCTTCGCATCAGCATAGGCGGCGCTCGCCACCAGCGACAGTCCGCGCACCGGCCGCCAGGTCACGGTGCCTTCGACGCCCTTGCTGACCGCCGACGGGCCATTGGCCTGCCCCGTCACGCCGCCGAAGGGTTGCACCACCTGGATGTCGGTCCAGTCCATATAGAAACCGGCCACTTCGACCGCGAGCGTGCTGCCCAGATTGCCCTTGAAGCCGATTTCGTAATTGACCAGCGTGTCTGCCGCGACCTGCGGCGGCACCCCGGGGAACACGACGTTCGGGCCGCCGGGACGATAGCCATTGGCGACGCGCGCATAGAGCATGGCATCTTCGCTGATGTGGATCTGCGGGCTGATGCTGTAGATGAAGACATCTTCCTTGGACGAGCCGGTGAAATTGGCAACGCCGATGAACGGGCCTTCGCTGATCTGCTGGAAGTTCTGCTTGTTCTTGGCGTAACGCAGGCCGCCCGACAGCGCGAACACGTCGCCGAAATAGGCCGTCGCATTCGCGAACACTGCCATTTCCTTGAACGTCGAGGGCAGCGACACGATGGCGCCCGGATCGAATAGATTCGGTTCGCCCGAGAAGTCGAAGGTGCGGACCAGCTGGTGATTCTCGCTCGTCTCCTTCGTGTAGAAGGCGCCGATCATCCACTCGAAGCGGTCGTTGCTCGGCGACGCGAGGCGGATTTCCTGCGTGAACTTTTCAAGGCCGAGCTCGATGCTGAACGGCGCGAGGCCTTCGGGCACCGCCCCGCCGCTCAGCGCCGGGAACGCGACACCGAAAACGAGCGAGGCATCCTGCACGCTGGTGGTTTTGGTTTCGCTATAGGTCGAAACCGAGGTCAGCGTTGCAAAGCCGAGGTCATAGTCGAGCACCGCCGAATAATAATCGATGCTCTTGTGGAAAGGCTCGGGCAAGAAGGCGTTGTAGGACCAGCCGTCGCCGATCGGGACGCCCGCGACGGTCGACACGATATTGTTGGTCGCGTTCGCGTCGATGGTTTGCCAGATGCCGCCGAGGCGAACGGTGAAATCCTCGGTCGCATTCCAGAGCAGGCTTACCCGGCCGCCGACCTGCTCGACCGAATTCGCATCGTTGAGCGCCGGATTGTTGACCGAGCTGACATAACCCGGAGTCTTGCGCCACGAGAAGCTGCCCGTCATTCCGAGCTTGTCCTGGACGATCGGCGCATTAACCATCACCTGCGCCGCCCAGCCGGGATTGCCGGCATGATCGATCGTGAAGAGTTCGCCGCCGGCCTTGACGCTGAAATCGGTCGTGCTCGGCGCGACGGTCCGGTATTTCAGCAAACCGCCGATCGAGCTTGCACCGTAAAGCGTGCCCTGCGGCCCGCGCAGGATTTCCAGCCCGGCGATGTCGTACGGCATCAGGTCGAGCGAATAGGTCGCGCTGCGGGCGTAAAGGCTGCTCGATCCTACCGGCGCGTCATCGAGGTATATGCCGACCGCCTGTGCCGAGCCCACCGGCGCGATACCGCGAAGCGAAATGATCGACGTACCGGGCTGCGAGCTGATCACCGTCATCCCGGGAACATAGCCGGCATAGTCGACCAGCGATCCGGCACCCTGATCGCGCAGCGCTTCGCCGTTGACGACGGTGATCGAGATCGGAACATCCTGAAGCGCTTCCTCGCGCTTCTGTGCCGTCACGACGATCACTTCGCTTTCAGCTTCGGCGAGTTCCGCTTCCTGCGCCCCGGCCGGCATCGCCGCCGTCAGCGCGGCCATGCTTCCTGCAATAAGAAATCCCTTATTCATCGTCTTACCCCCAGACTTGAGCGAGCAGGCGGCGGAAATTGCCCCCCAGCACGGCCGTGATATTTTCGTTGGAATATCCGCGACGGATCAGTTCCTCGGTCAGGTCGAAGACCTTCTTCGGATGATCGAACCCGTCGATGTCGATCTTGTCGCGAAAGGCGTAGCTGCCCTTGTAGCTGCCCTTCAGGGCGGCATATTCGTCGGGCTTCATATCGTCATAGCCGTTGAGGTCGGCATCCGAACCGATGCCGACATGGTCGATCCCGACCAGCTTCGCGACATGGTCGATATGATCGGCCATATGGCCCACATTGGTGGGATCGGTCGCGCGAATGAACATGCGCACCCCGGTGATTCCCATCACCCCGCCTTTCGCCGCGAGCGCTTTAATCGCCTCGTCGGTCTTGACGCGCGGATGGTCGATCAGTGCGCGGGCGTTGCTGTGGGTGATCGCGATCGGCCCTTTGGCCAATTCGATGGCATCCAATGTGGTCTTGTCGCCGCAATGCGACACGTCAACCAGCATCTTCTGCTTTTCCATTTCGGCGATGATCGCGGCGCCATAATCGCTGACGCCGCCGTCGACGCGCTCGGTGCTGCCCGACCCGATCAGGTTCTGGCTGTTATAGGTGAGCTGCGCGCAGCGCAGGCCGAGGCGGCGGAACAGCGCGACATCCTCGATGCTCTGGAACTGTTCCGCATTCTGGATACCCATGATGACCGCGCATTTGCGGTCCTTTTTCGCCTGATCGAGATCGGCGACGCCGTCGACCAGCGTCAACACATGGCTGTTGCGCCCGGCAAAACCCTGCCAGCCGGCGAGAAATTCAAGTGCCTGCTGCTTCGCATTCGGTCCGCCAAGCCCATAGGCATTATGGAAACCGGTGATGCCGCTGCTGCGAAACTCCTCCGCCTCGGCATCGGTCAGGCGATGCGCGACATAGTCTTCTGACAGCGTGATCTTGAGCGGCGCCAGCATGTCGATCACCAGCGACGAACCGACAAGGTCGACCGCCCGCCGCGAATAGCTGCGCCCCGGCGCCGCAGCGAAGGCATAAGCACCGCGATTGATCATCGGCATCGACACAGCCGCACCCACCGCGCCCGCAACCAGTGCGCGGCGCGTCATCGGGAATGATGATGTCATTCCACCCTCCACCTCAGGTAAGTTTCACTCTCAAGACTATTGTCCTGATCAGAAAAATGTCAACCCATTTAGGACAAATGTTACAGTTTATTTCGTCAGCGCGGCGAAAGCCGGGATCTCGCCGGGGCGTCCTGACCCTAAGGCGAGACCCCGGCCTGCGCCGGGGTGACAGGAGAGCCCCAAATTTCTGCCGGACAATGGACCATGCCGCCGGCGTAACGGACCCCGGGCTCGCGATCACGGGCCAGGAAGATCGGTCCATCGAGATCGACGATGTCGCAGAGCTGCCCGACCACATAGGACGGCGCCATCGACAGGCTGCTGCCCATCATGTTGCCGACCATCACGTCGAGCCCGAGCCGCCGCGCCTCGCGCGCGATCGCCAGCCCCTCGGTCAGCCCGCCGCATTTGTCGAGCTTGATGTTCACCACGTCGAAACGCCCGACCAGCGATGCCGTATCGGCCAGCGTCACCGCGCTTTCATCGGCAGCGAACGGCAGCGGCCGCGCGAAGCCGTCGAGGTCCGCCTCACGCCCGCGCCGGAGCGGCTGTTCGAGCAGCGAAACGCCGTTCGCGACGAGCGTCGGGAGCAGACCCGGCAACGTCTCGATACTATAGCCCTGGTTCGCATCGACGCCGATCCATGCATCGGGACGCGCCGAGCGGATCGCGATGACGCGCGCAATATCCTCCTCGACATCGCCGGTCAGCTTGACCTTGATCGGGGTCTCGGGATCGAATGCCAGCATCCCTTCCACCATCAGCTCGGGCCGGTCGGCGCCGAGCGTCATCGTCGAGCGCAGGGGTTTCGGCGCGTCGAGCCCCGCAAGGTCCCAGACGGGCCGGCCGGCCTGTTTCGCCTCGAGATCCCAATAGGCGCAATCGAGCGCATTGCGCGCGCCGCCCGGCGGCAAGAGCTGCTGCAGATCCTCGCGCGTTGCGCCGCTTTCGATCGCACCGCGCACGCGCTCGGCCTCCGACGTCATATGGGCAATGTCGTCGCCGAGATAATAGACGCCGGCGCCCTCGCCGCGCCCGCTGTGCGTCCCATCCGAAATTTCGGCGACCAGAAGCTCGGTTTCGGTGAAGACATGCCCCGAAATGCGGAACGGCCGGTGATAGGGAAAGCGCTCGACCCGAAGGTCGAGCGCCAGATTTCGTACCGATTGCGTCGTCATCAATATACCATTCCAAAACCGTAGAGGTGGAAGACCAGCGTCACCCAGACCAGCACCAGTCCTGCGAGCAGGAGCAGCGCCGCGCCGAACTTCATCGTCCATTTGCGCTTGTCCTTGATGCTGAGCCACAGATGCCAGCCGGCAGTGGCGAGCAGGCCGAACGCAGCGACCGGCGTCAGGATGCGCAGCAGGTGGATCAGCCAGTCGAGCGGACCGCCGATGCTGCCGATATCGGCCGAGAAGGCAGCGATCAGGCCGATCCAGCCGGCAAGCGCCGCCAGCACCAGCCAGGCGAACAGGCGCGATAGGCGATAAGCGCGCCGCGCGTTCCCTTCGAGCGCGAAGGTCGCGCCGAAGTTGCGGCGGACCAGCGCCCGGACCGGCCAGGCGAGTGCCGCGAGCAGCACGATGCCAAGTGCCGCGATCAGCGCCGGGATGAGCCAGGCGGCATTGGCGCTTGCCCGCGCGGGTTCGAACACCATGAACGGCGATCCGGGATCGAGACTCCAGCGGGTAACCCGGCCGTCCTTCACTTCGGCGGCAAGGCGTTCGCCGGTGCCGGTGTCGCGCCACACGAAGGGTTCGACCTCGACCCAGTCGCGCGCGCCGGCGCCAAGCCCATCGAGACCCGGGATGCTGAGCTTGCCGTCCTCGGTCATCCCGACCTGCGCCTGCCCGAGCAGGCCGAACAGGCTCATGAAGTTGGTGAAGCTGCCGCGGCTGCTCTCATAATGGCCGACCATCATCTGTGCATGCTGGCGGGCGGTCTTGGCATCGACGGTGCCAGGCGTTGCAGTGCCGGGCAGGTAGCGATCGGCGAATTTGTGGAACAGCGCGCTGCGTACCGCGCCCGCATCGCCCGCCTTGCCAGCGCTGTTCATCGAGATGAAGACGCCGATGTCGGCATCGGGGAACAGCCACAGATAGGAGTGGAACCACACGGTATCGCCGCCATGCGCGATCGCGCGGTGGCCGTTGACCCATTGTTCGTAGAAGCCGAGCGCCATGCTGTTGAGCGGGCCGACGCCGGGCGCCTTGAAATCATGCATGATCTTCGCGGTTTCGGGCTTCAGCAGCCCCGCGCCGTCGTTGAGGTGCGCGATCATGAACTTGCCCATGTCGGCGCCGCTCGCCGACAGGCTGCCCGCCGGGGCCGGGATCACGATCTCGAAGGGCTGCGCCTTCTTTGTGATATCGGGATAACCGTTCGACATGAAGGGCGCGAGCCGCGCCGGCAACGGCTGGCGGAAGGTCGCATAATTCATGCCGAGCGGCTTGAAGATGTGGTTCTCGACATAATTGTCGAACGGCTCGCCGCTGACCCGCTCGACGATATAGCCGGCAAGCGCGGTCGCGTAGTTCGAATAGGCCGGCGTGGTGCCTGGCGCAAAGACGCGGTCGGGGAGCGCGAGCGGCATCTGCTGCTTCAGCGCCATCACCGCCTTGGGATCGCTGCTGATCAGATATCGGACCGATTCCTGAAAGCCTGCGGTGTGCGTCATGATGTTACGCATCGTCACCGGCCTGCCCTGATAGGGCGGAATCTTGAAGTCGAGATAGGTGTTGACGTCCTTGTCGAGATCGATCTTCCCCGCCTCGACCTGCTGCATCACCGCAGTCCAGGTGAACAGCTTCGACACCGAACCCGGCCGGAAAAGCGTGGTTTCGGGGTTGACCGGTGCGCGCTTCGCGACGTTGCTATAGCCATAGCCCTTTTCGAGCACGACCTGATTGCCGCGCACCACGACGACGACCGCCCCCGGAATATTCGCGCGTTCCAGCGCATAGGGGAGATAGCCGTCGAGCCATGCCTCGAGGTCGGCGCGGTCGAGCGCGACCGGCTGGCCCGTTTTCGGAGTCTCCGGCGCCGCCGCAGTTACGGCCTTTTTCGCCGGCTCGGGCGGTATCGGTCCCTGCGCCGCCAGCGGCAGCGCGACCAGCGCGGTCAATCCGATCATCAACTTGCGAAGGAAACGCATCGTCATCCCCTTGTTCCCGCCGCGCCGGCCTTTCGCAGCCGCGCAGCCCCATTATCCACGCCAACACATATTGGCCCGATAGGGACATAATGATCCTGATTGGAAAATTGTCAAACGGGAAATGAAACGCGGCCGATATGGCGGATTGGCCGATGCCGTCATGGACCAGAATGTCGTCGGTTTCGGGGTGGGAGCCGACGTAGCTCCACCCCAGTTTCGTCATCCCGGACTTGATCCGGGATCCACTGCGGCGTCGAAGTCATGGACTCCGGATCAAGTCCGGGGTGACGAAGAAGGAGATAACCGCAACCGGCCGAAAGCCGCCTCAGGCCGCGTCCTGCCAGCCGCCGCCAAGCGCGAGGAACAGCGACACGAGATAGGTCGCGCGTTGCTGTTCGGACTGGGCGATAGTGGCCTGGATCTGCGCCAGCGAGCGTTCGGCGTCGAGGACGACCTGGAAATCCTCGCGCCCGGCTTCATAGCGCAGCCGTGCGATGCGGGCCGCCTCGCCCGCCTCGCCCGCCGCACGGCGCAGCGCCGCAAGCCGGTCGAGTTCACCGGCATAGGCGGCGAGCGCGCTTTCGGTTTCCTCGAGCGCCGACAGCCAGCTCCCGTCGAAGCTCGCCAGCGCCGCATCGGCGCCGGCTTCGGCCTGTTTCAGCCGCGACCGCGCGACCTCCATATTGGGAAAGTTCCACGAAATCAGCGGCCCGAGCGAGAAACGGAAGCCATCCGACTTGCCGAGCCCCGAGATCGAATCCGCGGTCGATCCGATCGAGCCGCCGAGGCTGATGCTCGGATAGAGGTCGGCAGTGGCAACATTGACCCGCGCCGATGCCGCCGCAAGTTCGCGTTCGGCGCGGCGAATGTCGGGCCGGCGCGCGAGCAGCGACGCTCCGTCACCAACCGGAATCGGCCGGTCGAGTTCGGGCGGCGCCTCGCAGGCGAGAACCGCCGCAGCGGGCGCTTCCGCCGGCGGCTTGCCGGTCAGCACCGCGAGCCGGTAAAGCGCCGCCGACCGCTGCGCGTTCAGCGTCGGGATCGTCGCGCGCGTCTGTTCGAGCAGCGCCCCCGCCTGTCCCGTTTCGAGCCGCGTCGCGCGGCCGCCCTCATAAAGGCGGCGCGTCAGGTCGAATGTCTGCTGCTGGATGCGCAGCGTTTCTTCGGCGACCGCGATCTGGCGGTTGAACGAGCAGACGTCGGCATAGGCGCGCGTCGTTTCGGCGGCGACGGTGATGCGCGTCAGGTCGAACGCCGCCTGCACCGCCTCGGCATCGGCACGGCTGGCGCGGATCGCGCTGCCGACACGCCCGAACAGGTCCACCTGATAACCGACGTCGAGGCCGACGTCGTAGCTTTCGCCCTCGACCGTCCCCGGCCCCAGCGGATTGCGCTGCCGCGCATAGGTGCCGCTGGCACCGACGCTGGTGGTGGGCAGCCGCCCGGCTCGCGACTCGCGCAGCACCGCACGCGCCTGCGCCAGATTGGCGGCGGCGACGCGCAGGTCGGTGTTGGCGGTCAGCGCCTGCTCGACAAGCGCGTCGAGCGTCGGGTCGGCGAACAGGCTCCACCATTCGCCCGGCGGCTGGTCGCCGGTGAAGGCGGGCGACTTGCCGGTTTCGAGGAACGGCGCCTGCGACGGCGCCGCAGGGGTCGGCGAGACATAGGCGGGGCCCACCGTGCAGGCCGAAAGCGCCAGCGCGCTGGCCCCGATAAACAGATTACGGATCATCACTGCGCCTCCAGCGGCGTATCTTTGTGTTTGTCGCGCGGCCCCATCAGCCGCTTCGCCTTGTCGCCGAGCTTGCGGCAGACGACGTAGAAGACAGGCGTGAAGATCAGCCCGAAGATGGTGACGCCGAGCATACCGAAAGTCACCGCGGTGCCCAGCGCCTGCCGCATCTCCTGCCCCGGCCCGCTCGCGATCGCGAGCGGGATCACGCCGAAGATGAAGGCAAAGCTGGTCATCAGGATCGGCCGCAGGCGCGAGCGCGCCGCGTGGACCGCCGCGTCGAGCGGGCTCATGCCGTCCTGTTCCTCGGCCTGCTTGGCAAATTCGACGATCAGGATCGCATTCTTCGCCGCCAGCGCGATGAGCACGACCAGCCCGACCTGCGTCAGGATGTTGTTGTCCATCCCGCGCAGATTCACGCCGAGCATCGCCGCGAGGATACACATCGGCACGATCAGGATCACCGCGAGCGGCAGCGGCAGCGATTCATACTGCGCCGCAAGCACGAGGAAGACGAACACCACCGCGAGCAGGAAGATCAGCACCGCGCTGCTCCCCGCCGCCTTTTCCTGATAGGCAAGGCCGGTCCATTCATAGGCGAACCCGGCAGGCAGCGTCTTCGCCGCCAGCCCTTCCATCGCGGTCAGCGCCGCCCCCGACGAGACGCCCGGCGCCGCCTGTCCCTGCAATTCGACCGCGGGGAACAGATTGTAGCGCACGACGCGCGTCGGCCCGCTGTCGTTGCGGAAGGTCGCGACCGACGACAAAGGCACCATCTCACCCGACGTCGAACGCACCTGCAGGCGGCCGACGTCCTCGATCTTGCTGCGCGCCGACGGTTCGGCCTGCGCGGTCACACGGAAAGTGCGGCCGAGGAAGTTGAAGTCGTTGACATAGGTCGACGCCAGATAGGTGCCAAGCGCCGAGTAGACCTGCGTCGGGTCGACGCCCAGGATCTGCGCCTTGTCGCGGTCGACCTCGGCGAAGATGCGCGGGCTGCCGGTGTTGAAGAGCGAGAAAACCTGCGTCACCTCGGGCACCTGCTGCGCCCCGCCCATCATCGCCATTGTGGCCTGTTCAAGCTCGCGATAGCTTTCGCCGCCGCGCGCCTGCAGCATCATCGTGAAGCCATTGCCGTTGCCGAGGCCCTGCACCGCGGGCGGTGCGATGACGAAGGCATTGGCTTCGGGGAGTGCATTGGCGAGCGCGCCCGAAAGCTGTCCCGACAGCGCCGCAGCGCTCAAATCCTTGCCGCGCTCTTCCCAGTCCTTCAGGCGGATGAACATCGTACCGGCGTTCGATGCGGTCGAGAAACTCGACCCGTCGAGCCCCGAAAAGGCGGCGATACTCTCGACCCCGTCGATGCCCGACACGGTCGTCCGCGCCCGCGCCAAGACCTCGCTCGTGCGGTCGAGCGATGCGCCCGGCGGCAATTGGACGACGCCGATCAGCACGCCCTGATCCTGATCAGGAATGAAGCCCGTCGGGGTCGCAGTGAGGCGCCAGCCGGTGAAGGCGAGCAGCACCGCATAGATGACCAGCATCATTCCGGTCTTGCGGATCAGCGACGCCGTCGTCCGGCCATAACGGTCGGACAGCTTGTCGAAGCCGCTGTTGAACTTGTCGGCGGCGCGGCGGACGAAGCGCATCACCGGGTTCTTCGGTTCGGCGTGATGCTCTTCGTGCGGCTTCAGGAACAGTGCCGCCATCGCCGGCGACAGCGTCAGCGAGGTGAGCAGCGAGAAAACCGTCGCCGCCGCGATCGTCACCGCGAACTGCTGGTAGAAGATACCCGGAATGCCGGGCACGAAGGCGGTCGGCACGAACACCGCGACGAGCACCAGCCCGATCGCGATCAGCGCGCCCGACACCTCGCCCATCGTCCGGTGCGCCGCCTCGCGCGGGGTCAGCCCCTCGCGGATGTGCTTTTCGACTGCCTCGACGACGACGATCGCATCGTCGACGACGATCCCGACCGCAAGTACCAGAGCGAAGAGCGAGAGCGAGTTGATCGAGAAACCGAGCGCGAGCTGGACAGCGAAGGTGCCGACGAGCGCGACCGGAATGGCAACGATCGGGATGATCGCGGCGCGCCATGTCTGCAGGAAAACGAGCACGACGAGCACAACCAGCACGATCGCCTCGAGCAGCGTTTCCTGCACCGCGGTCACCGACGCCTGGACATATTCGGTCGGGTTGAACGGAATCTCATATTCGAGCCCGGGCGGGAAATCCTTCGACGCGTCCTGGACTTCCTTGAGCACCAGATTGGCGGCGTTGAGCGCATTGGCACCGGGCTGCTGGATCACCCCCATCCCGACGCCTTTTTGCCCGTTGAACACGCCGCGCACGCCATAATCCTGTGCGCCGAGTTCGACGCGCGCGACATCTTTCAGGCGGGTAATCGCGCCGTTTGTCGTATCGGTCTTGACGACGACATTCTGGAACTGTTCGGGCGTGACGAGGCGGCCGGGGACTTCGACCGGCAATTCGAAGGCAGGATTGCCCTTGCCATACGGCGGCGCACCGACCGAACCGCCGGCAACCTGCACGTTCTGGCTTTGCAGGGCGGCGACGATTTCGGTCGCGGTCATGTTGCGCGCCGCCGCCTTGTCGGGGTCGATCCAGACGCGCATCGAATAGAAGCCGCCACCGAAAATCTGCACGCCGCCGACGCCCTCGAGCCGCAGCAGGCGGTCGCGCAGCGTCGAGTTCGCATAGTTGCCGACATAGTCGATATCGATCGCCGGATCGGTCGACTTCAGCGCGACGATCATCAGGAAGCCCGATTCCTGCTTGTTCACCTGTACGCCGATCTGGCGCACCTGTTCGGGCAGCCGCGGTTCGGCGAGCGCAACGCGGTTCTGTACCAGCACCTGCGCGGCATCGAGGTCGGTGCCGGGCTGGAAGGTGACGGTGATCTGCGCCGCCCCCTGCGTCGACGACGACTGGATATACAGCATATTCTCGACGCCGTTGATCTCCTGCTCCAGCGTCGAGGCGACCGTTTCGGCGATCGTGTCGGGCGAGGCGCCGGGATAGGCGGCGTTGATGCTGATCGTCGGCGGGGCGATCTCCGGATATTGGGCGAGCGGAAGCTGCGGATAGGCGAAGGCGCCGATCAGCGTGATGAAGATCGCGATGACCGCCGCGAAGATCGGGCGGTCGACGAAGAAGCGGCTGAAATTCACTTGCCGGCTTCCTTGTTCGCCGGCGCCTTCTTCGCCTGCCCTGCCGGCGCTGCGCCCTTGGGCATCAGCACCTTGCCGTCAGGCGCGATCCGGCCCTGCTGCGTCTTGACCGGCTTGCCCGGCATCGCGCGCTGGATACCGTTGACGATGACACGGTCCTTGGCGGTCACGCCCGAACGGATTACGCGCAGCCCGTCGACCACCGGACCGAGTTCGACCGGACGCGCTTGCACCACATCCTTGGGCCCGACGACATAGACGAGGCGGCGGGCGGCGTCGGTGACGATCGCCGTATCGGGCAGCAGGATCGCGGACCGCGGCGCCGACGCCGCGAGCTGGAGCTGGCCGAACAGGCCGGGGCGCAGCTTGCCGTCGGGGTTCTGGACGACCGCGCGCACGGCGATCGTGCCCGATCCGTTGCTCAGGGCATTGTCGACGAAGTCGATCCGCCCGTTCAGGCGGTAATCGTCTTCGCCCTGCAACCGGATGCGCACCGGCGAGCCGTCGATCGTGTCGCCGCGCCGCTCATATTCGAGCAGGCTCGCTTCCGATCCCTGAAAAGTGAAGTGTAGCGGATTGGTCGACACGATCGTCGTCAGGATCGTCTGGTCGGCGGTGACCGAGTTGCCGGGGTCGACCAGCCGCTGCGACACACGGCCCGAAATCGGCGCCGTCACGCGGGTGAAGCCGACGTTGAGCTCGGCACCGCGAATCGCGGCGCGATTGGCCGCGACATCGGCCTCGCCCGTCCGCACCGCGGCGCGGCGCTGCTCGACCTCTTCCTTGCTCGCCGCCTGCGATGCCGCGAGCGTTTCCGAACGCGCCAGTTCGGTGCGTGCATTGGCAAGCGTAGCCTGCGCGCGTGCGAGCTGCGCCCGCGCCTGGTCGAGCGTCGCCTGCGACGGGCGCGCGTCGATGGTGAACAGCAATTGCCCGGCGCGCACATATTGACCGTCGGTGAAATGGGCGCGCTGCAGATAGCCCGAGGCGCGCGGACGCACCTCGACGCTGGAGACGGCTTCGAACCGGCCGACATAATCGTCCCATTCGGTGACCTCGCGGACGAGCGGGGCCGCGACGGTCACGGGCAAGGCGGGAGGCCCGCCCTGCTGGTCGCCGCCGCCCGAACATGCGGTCAGCAGCAGCGAAAGAAAGATTACGGGCGCGAGGAAGGGAGAGCGCATGGTTTTGGACCTATGTCTTTTTTCTAGGGGCATGTTCCGACATCGCGCCGCAGGGAGGGGGGAAGCGCAGCGCGATGCCGGACAACGCCGACTAATGCGCAAGCCAAAACAAGTCAACAGATGTTGATTTATGTCCAGACCCGTGCAAAGGCGCCATCATGGAGCGGACCACATCCATCAAAAAGCGCGATGCCATCGCGACACGCGCCACCATATTGGCCGCCGCGCGTCAGCGTTTCCTGCGCGAAAGCTATGACAGCGTCGGGCTGCGCGACATCGCCGGCGACGCCGGCGTCGATGTCGCGCTGATCAGCCGCTATTTCGGCGGCAAGGAAGGCCTGTTCCGCGAAGTCGTCAGCCATGACGACCGACCGGGTGTTTTTCGCGAACCGAAAAGCATCGCCGAACTGCCGGGTTTCCTCGCCCAGCTCGTCGTCGAGGACGAAGGCGACGACCGCCAATTGCGCATGGAAATGTTCATCATCATGCTGCGTTCGGCCTCTTCGCCCAAGGCAGGCGAGATCATCCGCGACCTTGTCCATCTCGACGTCCTCGGGCCGCTCGCCGAACTGATCGGCGGCGAACATAGCGAGCTGCGCGCCAACATGCTGCTCGCAATCCTGATGGGCATCGGCGTATTGTCGACCATCATGCGGGTCGACAATTTCGGCGGCAGCGGCGCCGACCGCGACGAATGCACCGAACGCTTCCGCTGCCTGTTCGAGGCGGCGCTGACCTGCTGACGCCATGTCCCGGCCTCAATAGAGATTGTCCTTATAATCCTTGGCGAGGCCGCGCTCCATCAGGCCCGGCATCGATACGAAGGCACCGGCCAGCCGCGCGGCGAGCCCCTTGTTCTTGTTCAGTTTGACATGATCCGCGAACATCCTGGCCGGCCGGATATCGCCGGGCGCGGCGGCCGCGGGCCACAACCGCGCGCGACTGAGCGCCGCGCTGGCGCGCATTTCCATCGTCACATCGTCGATGCGCGCCACCAGCAGCGGCGTCTTGTCACGAACCGCAAAGGCCGCCCGCGCTGATTCGTCGGCGGTCAGCCGGGCCTGCCCCCGCACCGACACCACCCCCGTCGATCCGGGAATCAGCAGCGCCGCAGCGATTCGCGGCTGGACGACGATGTTTCGAAAACTGTCGGCGCGGCGGTTGCCCGGCCGATCGGCAAACCACAGCCCGTCGGCACCCGTCCGCGCCATGCTGCCCGCGGGATCGCCTTTCGGGCTGAGGTCGGCGCCGCCGCCGCCGTCGATCGTCGCAAGCGCCATGAAGCGGCTCGCGTTGACGAAGCTGCCCGGGTCGCCGGGCCACTCGCCGAGCGGCGCGGCCGACCAGAAATCGGAGCGGATGAGCGCCTTGGCGCAATGGCCGTAGCATTCCTCGATGGCGACGCGCAGGATGCCGCCATCGGTGCCGGCGACGCGGCCATTGATGCGCAAAGTTTCGCCGACACCGGGAATGAGGAAAAGCGATCCGAATCCGGCTCCAGGCACCGCGAGTGCGGGATCGTCGATCAGGTCGAGCGGTATCGCCAGCACGGCCGGGTCCGCGGCGGAAGCAAAGCTCGGATCCCCACCGCCGAGTGTGATCGCGATCCCCTGCCCGTCCCCGAATCCGGCGAACATCAGCGGCGAAGCGGCAAGCCAGCACCGCGCGTTGGCATCGGCATGGTCGATCACCTTCAAATTGACCGGTGCCGGCGTCTTCCCGATCACGCCTTCGAGCGCCGCGAGGTTATCGATGGCGCTCATTGAAGGTCCCGCGGCGCAAGAGTGAGGAGGATCCGCGTCGAGCAGAGCGCACAGTCGAGCGCCGTGGCGGCGCCCTCCCTCACGGCAAGGCAGCCGGGCACGCTTCCACCTCCGCCGAGCAGCTTGGCAAGGCGTATTTCGTCTTCCGACAGCCCGTCCGCCCTGCCGACCGCGAAAGGATGGTCGAGCGCCTGTTCGTACAGGTTCAGCAGGCTGTCGAACGCCGCGGCGAGCATCGGGCAGCGCCTTTCCGACAACAAGGCGTGCAAGCGCGGTTGCGTCGCTTCGCCCTTGTCGCGCGCCGATCGCCAGCAGCGCGCCGCGGCCGTCGCCAATTCGGCCCGGTCGGGCGAAACCGCGGTGCCGTCGATCGCGACATGCATCATCGTCTTTTCCTTCGTTTGCGGCCCCTCAAAACCCGTTACAAAGCCTATGCCATATTTGCGAATGATTCGCAATAAGTCATTCACCACGATCAAGCCAATGATATTGCAGCCTGTTTCTGCGGGTGCGATTCTCTCCTACTCGCCCGCTCCGGACCCGTCGCCGAAAAGCGCTGAAACCCGCTTAAATCTGGCAACCAGCGCCCGTTAAACGTCGCATGACCACAAAAGCGACATCATCGAACGAGCCGGTAGGGCGGCTCCTAGATTGGCTGGGGCTGCGCAACCCGCACGGCAACGCCCCGATGCAGGAGAGTCCGCCACCCGGCGCGCGGCCTGCCTCGCTCGACCTCGCGCGGCAGGCTCGGCAGCAACTCGCGCAGGCGATCACCGGCTTCCTGCTCGATCATGATCTCGACATATCGGCGTCCAACCTGTCGCTTTCCCATGGCGTCTTTTCGGGCAGCAACCCCGGCCTCGCGCGGCAGATCAACGCACGGATCGCATCGGGTGAGGCCATTACCCAGCAATGGCTCGACGAGTTCGCCAAGGAAGAGGCAGCAGGGCTCGACCATAGCGAAATCGACCGCATCGTCGCCCGCCTCGAATCGAACCTCGACGCCTTCCAGACCCACACCAAGGCCGCCCGTAGCGTCACCAGCGACTATGGCAGCGAACTCGAACGCCACGTCCTCGACCTCGAACAGGTGCAAAAGACCGGGCAGCTCGTCTCGAGCCTCGCCGACCTTGCCAAGGCGATGCTCGAACGCACCCGCCGCGCCGAAGACGATATGCGCAAGAGCGAGGACGAAGCAAAGGCGCTGCGCCGCAGCCTCGCGCGCGCCAAGCGCGACGCCGAAATCGACTATCTGACCGGCCTGCCCAACCGCCGCGCCTTCGAGGTGCTGCTCGAACGCCACCATGCCGAAGCCCGCGCCGCGTGCGAACCGTTGAGCGTTGCCTTCTGCGACATCGACGAATTCAAGCGCGTCAACGATATCCATGGCCATGAAGCAGGCGACCGGGTGATCAAGCTGATCGCCGACACGCTGTCGAAGATTTCGGACGACCATTGCCATGTCGCGCGCCACGGCGGCGAGGAGTTCGTCATGCTGTTCCGCGGCCTCGCCCCCAGCGAAGCGGCGAAGCGGCTCGACGAGGCGCGCGAGCAGCTCGCCGAACGGCGGCTGATCAACCGCAAGACCGACGCGCCGTTCGGGCAGATCACCTTCTCGGGCGGAGTGGCCGACGTCTTCGGCTATGGCGAGGTGCGCGAGGCGCTGAAAGCGGCCGACGAGGCGCTGTACCGCGCCAAGCAAGCCGGCCGGAACCGCATCGAACTTGCCTGACCGCTACAGTCAGGGAATCAGCACGACCTTGATGCAATCTCCGCGCGCCTGCGCGGCGATTGCCTCGTTGATCTCGGCCAGCGGAAAGGTCTTGATCAGCCGGTCGAAGGGGAAACGCCCCGCGGCATGATGCGCGATCAGCTCGGGAATGAAGGTCTGTGGATCGCTGTCGCCCTCGATGATCCCGATGATCCGGTGACCGGGGGTCATCAGCGCCGCGATATTGACGTTGATCGACGCGTCGGCCTTTGCCGGCACGCCAACCAGCCCGATCGCGCCATGGCTGCCGAGCGCGGCCAGCCCCGCCTCGATTACTTCGGTCCGGCCGCTGCTGTCGAACGCGAAATCGACGCCATCGGGGACGATCGCGCGGATCGCTTCGGCAATGTCGCCGGCGCCCGGATCGATCACATGCGTCGCGCCGAGTTCGATCGCGATATCGCGGCGCGCCGCGACAGGTTCGACGAGGATGATCGGCGAACAGCCCTGGATCACCGCGCCCATCACCGCGGCTAGGCCAACCGGCCCGCCGCCGAAGATCGCGATGCTCGACCCCGCCGGGCAGGCGAGCGAGCGCATCACCCCGCCCGCGCCAGTCTGGAACCCGCAGCCGAGCGGCCCCAGCAGTTCGAGCGGCGCGGCGCTGCCGGTCACTTTGACGACGTTGCGCGCGCGCGTAATCGCGTGGCTCGCGAACGAGGATTGGCCGAAGAAATGCGACCCCACTGGCCCCTCGCCGTCGGCCCATGATTTCGATCCGTCCTCGAGCCGCATCCCCGCATAGTTGAGCGGCACGAAGCTCCGGCAATAGCTCGGCAGCCCCTCATCGCAGCGCGGGCAGGTGCCGCAGCTCGAAAAGCCGAGCACGACCTTATCGCCGACCGCGAGACCCTCGACCCCTTCGCCTACCGCCTCGATCACCCCGGCCCCTTCATGCCCGAGTACCGCGGGCAGTTGATAGGGGACGAACTGGTCGCGAAAGATCAGGTCGGTGTGACAAAGCCCCACCCCCGCGATGCGCACCAGCACCTCGCCCGCGCGCGGGCCCTCCAGTTCGAGTTGTTCGACCGAAAAATCGGCATGCGGCGCGCGCGCCACGGCTGCGGTGGCCTGGGTCATCCTCTTCTCCTGTTTTTGGTCGTGTAGCGGCGGCGTCCGCCGACGGCAATCGCCGCGCGCCCCGCTCCGTCACAGCATCGCATCGACCGGCGCATCCTGCCCGGCGGCGATCGTCTCGCCCTGCCACAGCCGCGACAGGCGGCTGCCCAATATGTCGCCGGGTCCGGCGGTAAAGCGCGGAAAGCCGAAGGTCGTCATCACCTCCGACTGGCTTGCCAGCGCGCGGCGGTCCTGCGCAACGACGGGCGCCAGGAACAACCGGATCGCCGCCTGCTTGAGCCAGCCGGGCGCGATCCCGCGCGGGGTGGTGAAACAGGCGAAGGGCATAAAGCTGTCGTCGGTCGACGGGGTGAAGAAGGCGGTGACGCACAGCGTCAGCTTTTCGAGTCCTTCCCAGCGCGCCTGCACGACGGTCGGCGGATAATAGCGCGATATGCTGCGCGACCGGTCGCGTTCGAGGAAACGCGACATCAGCCCGAGATCGGGCTGCTGCTGCTCGATCACCATCGCAATGCCCGCGCCGTCGCTTTCGACCAGCAGCGAGACGGGCAGCCGTTTGTCGCGACGGCGGATGAAGCCGTGATGGAGGTGGTTGGTGTGGAACGGGTCCATCACATTTTCGATCGCGTCGAACGCCCGCCCGCGCCATGTGCCCTGCTGCCACCAGAAATGATCGTGACCCGCCGCACCAAGCGTCGGGGGCAGCGGGGGCTCGGCCGGCGCCGCCTCGCTCAGCGCCACGAATATCCCGCCATGCCGCTCGGCAACGCGCAGCGCGTCGGCGCGCAATGTCTCGCTGCGCGCCGCATTGATCCGGCAGCCCGGCACCGCAAGGCATTCGCCCGCCGTATCGAAACGCCAGCCATGATAGGGGCATTCGATGCCGCCTTGATGCACCCGCCCTTCGGACAGCGGAAAGTTGCGGTGCGGACAGCGATCGACCAGCGCCCCCGCCCTGCCATCCGCGCGGAACAGGACGATCGGCACGCCGCAGAGCTTAAGCCCGCGCACCTGTCCGTCCTTGAGCTGGCGCGACAAGGCGACAAGGTGCCAGGCACTGCGCACCGCGTCGGGGAGCTTCATCATGGCAGATCCTCTCCATCCCATGCGATATCGGCGACCGTCATCGCGCTGGCGCTCGTCCCGCGCAGCATGCCTCTGAAGGTAAAGCCCAGTCCATCGGCAAATGCACCGAAGGCAGGAAGCCGGTCGCCGGGCCGACCGATCACGTCGCGGCCTTCCCGCAACGCCGCGATCCAACCGCGAAGGTCGCGGCGCCGCAATGCGACCCCGAGCCCGAAACTCAGCATCGCGGGAAGCAGATGCCGCGGCTGCCCGTCACCGGCAAGGCAGCCATCGCCGCCGCCGTCAATCGCCGCAGCCAGCCGCCCTTCGTCGGCGAGGAAATGGACCCCGCTTGTCGCGCGCGGGTTGCATTCGATCAGCCACGGCTGCCCGTTTGCGTCGAAGATCGCGTCGCAGGCGAACTGCCCGGTCAGCGACAGGCGCTCCGCGAGTGCGGCCGTAATATCGCGCAAGGCCGCCGCCTTCGCTGCATCGAGCGGCTCGAACCCGAAACTCGCACCGCCGCCGAGGCGCCAGTCCGATCGATAGGCGGCGAATGCGCGCAATACGCCGTCACGGGCGACGGCGTAAAAGCAGGCCTCACCGCCCACCACACGGCGCTGCGCAATCCGCGGGCGTTCGCGCGTCGCGTGGATGTTGTCCAGCCGGTCACGCGCCGGACCGACGAGCGCGGCTTCGCCGAAGCGGCTGAAGCAGGGTTTGAACACCCACCCCGCAGACTCGTCGGCGAAGCGCGCGACGTCGGCCTCGCTCTCCAGCAAATGCGTTTCGGGCACCGGCAGGTCAAAACCCGCCGCCAGCCGGGCGAAGCGATATTTGTCGTGCAGGTCGCGCAGGGTCGCGAGCGGCGGCTGGAAAAGCTTGCCCGCCAGCCGCCCTGCAAGTCCCGGCGCCGCAAGGTGGAACGCCTCCTCGCACGTCGGGACGATCAGATCGACCGACAGTTCATCAACCAGTTCGCAGACGCGCTTGCCAAAGGCCGCAGCATCCGCGCGCGGCGCGGGATAGGACAGGAATGTCCCGGTCCGCCGCGACCAGCGGCTGATCCGTGCCGATGCGCTGTCGGCGCAAAAGGTCCGGTACCCCGCCGCCACGAAGTCGCGGGCGATATCGAGCGCCGCGGCAGCGCGCGCGCCGGTGACCAGGACCGTCCTAGTCATGCCAGACGACCCTTCGCCGCTTCGGAAAGGGCTCGGCGGGCCGTCCGTGCGACAGGCTGACGGCAACCGGAATGGAGAGCCGTTCCCGAAACTGCGCGGCCGCCCGCTCGGCGCTTTCGGCCGGAACGCGGGGGTCGAGGCGCAGTTCGACTGTCTGCGGACCGCCGATCACCTGCCAGAGCGCGGGGACGCCGAGCAGGCTGTCGAGACAATCCGCGACCGCGCCCGGTGCGATCGCTTGTCTGCCCCAGCGCCAGATATCGCCGACCCGCCCGGCAACGGGGCGCACGACACGCCCCGCATAACCGCAGGCGCAACTTTCCCCCGCCAGTTCGAGATAATCGTCGAGCCGGACCCGGACGACCGGCTGGCTGTGGCGGCGAAGATCGGTGACGACCGGACGAAAACCGGGGGTATCCGCGACCGGTTCGAGCTCGATGGCTAGGCTGTGCTCGTTGAGGTGCAACGCGCCGGCGGTACAGGCGGCACCGACAAATCCTTCGGTCGCCTGATAGATCGAACGCGGCCGCACCCCGAACACCTCCCCCACCCAATCGATTTCCGCCTCGCTCATCGGTTCCGAACCGAAGAAGATGTGTCGCAACGCCGGCATGCTAACGCCGCAGCCGTTACCCTCGGCGAGTGCGAGCAAGCGATGCGGCGGTGCGATCAGGATCGTCGGTGCAAACGCCGCCAAGGCTTCGCGCGTCGCAGCCGCCGGCTCCGCCAGCGGAAAATAGCGAAAGGCAAAGAAGCGGCCGCCGACGTCGCTGTAGAGGTTGCTGTTTGCGCGAAGGTGGAGCGCGATGCGCTGCGGCCGGAGCATCGCGCGAAGCGGCAGCAGGCGCGCGAGGCTTTGTCCGATATAGTCGGCGCGCTCATTCGCATCGGCGATGAACAGGCCGCGCTGGCCGCTCGTCCCCGTCGACCAGCCGACCCCGAGCCCGTCGATGATCCCCTCCGCCGACCCGGTTTCCGCGGCATCGGCGGCGCGGCACAGGCGATCGTGATCGAGGCCGAGGCTGTTCCATGCGCCATAGTCGCGCCGCATATCGGCGGGAGCGACAACGGGAAAGGCGCCCGGTTCCTTGCCCGCCAGATCGGCAAGCGCGGGCGTCCGCCGCAGCGCGGGCTGCAACGCCGCCCATTGGCGATCGCGCTGCCGCGCCAGTTCGGGCGCCGTCATGCGCATCGCCCGGCGCGTGCGCAGGATCGAGGCGAGGATAGCGCTAGACTGCATCGCCGTCTGCATAGGCCGCAGCCGCGCGGGAGCAGTGCGACGGCAGGATGGCCAGCGCGCGGTTGTTCGCCAGCGCCGCGTGCAAGCTGGCGAGCGTGTCGCGATAGGCCCGCGTTTCGCCGAGCAATGCGGTCGTCAGCCGCGGTGGCGGTACGCAGCGCCGGATCCCGTCGATCGACCAGGACGCATCGCCCGCGAGCAGCACCGCGCGGTCGGCCCGATCGCGCAGGGCAAGGCCCCAATGTCCCTTGCAATGCCCCGGCAGCGGCACTGCGATCAGGCTGCCGTCGCCCAATATGTCGGCGCCTTCGGTGAAGGGCGCGAAGTCGGCGGGAAGCGCCACGACCGGCGCATCCTCGAAGAAAGAGCAATCGGCGTCGCAGTCGGCGGGGACCAGATCGGCAAGCAGGCCCTGCCGAACCCGGCGCAACCGGCCGGGGCGGCGCAATTCGGTCAGCCCCGCCGCCGAGCAATGGATCGGCAAGCCCGCGAGATTGCGCAGCCCCGCGACATGGTCGCCGTGGAAATGCGACACCACGACCGCGGCGATCTCGTCCGCCGCGATGCCATGCGTCGCGAGCCACGTCTGCCAGGCAAGATCGGGCGAAATCCGCACCGGCGTGGTCCAGCGATAGAGGCGCTCGGGAAACGGCCTCGTCGCCTCGATAAAGGCCGGATCATAGCCGGTGTCGAACAGGATGATCCCGCGTTCGGGATGGCGGATCACGCCGACCATCGCCGGAAAGTCGGTCGCGCACAGGCTGGCGCCGCGCATCGTCATATATTCGGGATGGCGGCACGATCCGCGCGCCAGCCATTGCAGTTCGACGCGCCTCATCGCTTCGCCTTCCATTGCGCGGCCTCGGCCAGCAGGGTTTCCAGCGCATCGTGGCGCGGGCGAAAACCGAGCAGCCGCTCGGCGGGCGCCATGTCGAAGCTTTGCGAACAGGCGAGCGTCGCCAGCGTATAGCGCGTCAGCACCGGCTCGGCGGCGGATCGTGTCAGCCGCCCCCACCCCTCCGCCACCACGGCGATACTGCGCGCGAGCGGCACCGGGAGCGTGACCAGTTCCGAGTTGGTGCCCAGCGCCGCCGCCAGCCGCACCGCGACGTCGCGCACCGCGACCGGCCGTCCGCCCGAAATATTGATCGCGATCCCGCCGATATCGGGGGCGCGGTCTTCGGCAAGCATGATCGCTTCGGCGGCGTCGCGAAGGTCGGTGAACTCGACGCGCGCATGGCCGCCGCCGGGCAGCAGCATCCGCCGCCGCATCGCAAGTTCCGCCAGCTTCGGCAGGATCACCCGGTCGCCCGGCCCGACCAGTGCGCGCGGGCGGATGGCGCAGCAGGCCATGTCGGCCGAATCGGCCGCGAGCACCATCTGCTCGGCGGCGAGCTTGGTCCGTGCATAATCGTTGAGCGGCGGATCGGCAGGAGCGGCGTCGATGCCGATATTCTCGCGATCGCGGAAGGAGGCAAAAATCGACGGTGAGGAAATGAAAACGAAGCGCCGGCACCCCGCCGCGCGCGCAGCATCGAGCAACCGCGCGGTCGCCGTGACATTGGCACGGACGAAAGCCTCCCTCGCCCCCCAGCTCGCCGACAGGCCCGCCGCGTGAATAACCGAATCGACACTTGTGACGAGCGGCGCAAGGTCGCGGGCTTCGGCAAGGTCGGCGGGTACGAACCGCGCACCCAGCGCTTCCAGCGCCTGCCCCTTGTCCGCCGAGCGCCCCGTTGCGACCACCTCATGCCCGCGCGCGCGCGCCGCGCGCACCAGCGCGGCGCCGAGCCCGCCGGTCGCGCCGGTGACGAGGAGGCGCCGCGCCATCAGACGCGCAGCACCATCGCACCGGCGCTGATCCCCGCCGCCGTACCGAGCATCAGCACCGTCGACCCTGGCGCAATCCGCCCGGTCTCCAGCCCGTGCGCGAGCACGGTGGGGATCGACGCCGCGATCTGGTTGCCGGTGTGCGCGAAAATGTCGATCACCCGTTCGGGCCGCGGCTCGAACAGGCGGCGGACATGCTCCACCCCCGGCGCGCTCGCCTGATGGCAGACGACGGTGTCGACATCGTCGATTGTGCAACCGGCATCGGCAAGGACGCGGTCGAGCACGCCGGGCAGGCAGCGTGCCGCCGCCTTGAAGATGCCGAACGCATCCATCTCGAACCGCGACCCAGCGACCAGCGCGTCATAGCCTTGCTCGACGCGAATCCGCGTGCCCCCGGCGCGGAGCTGCGCGAGCGCATGATCGGCACCGTTGGTAACGAAATGCGACGACAGCAGCCCCGCGGTTCCGCCCGGCGCCGCCTCGACCGCCAGCGCGGCGGCCCCGTCGCCGAAGATCGACATTGTCTTGGGCCGCGACGGGTCGAGCCCGGCCGAAGCGATATCGCTCGCGAAGACGAGCGCGCGGCGCCAGCGGCCGGTCGACAGCCCCATGGCCGCGATGTCGAGCGCGGTCAGGAACGACAGGCACGTCTGGTTGACGTCGAACGCCATGATCCCCGACCGGCCGAGGCCGAGGCGGTCCTGCACCAGCGCGGCGGTCGACGGGATCGGCTGTTCCATCACACCGCAGCCGCCGATCAGCACGTCGAACGCCCCGTCGTCCCAGCCCGCGCGCGACAACGCCCCCTGCGCCGCGGTTGCCGCCATCATCGAGCTCGTCTCGTCCGGCCCGGCGACATGCCGTGCCGCGATCCCGAACTCGGCCTCGCTCCAGCCGCGTGGCCGGTCGAAACGCACGTCGAGTTCGTCGGAGGTCACCACCCGCTCGGGACGGTAAGCGCCCCAGCCAGCGATCTTCATCGGGATCATGTCTCGTCTTCCCATCAACATGACGCAACTTCTACCCGATTAATTATGCACTGTTCAATATCTAAATTAGACAGTGTCCAATTTTGGTGCTAGCGCGAGGTCATGGCCCGTCGCTCCGATCACACACCCCGGGAATTGCGCCAGCTTCTGGTGAATTGCGGTCATGCGCTGATGGCCGAAACGGGCTTTGCCAAATTCTCCGCGCGGGCCGCGGCGCGGCGGGCGGGTTATACCGTCGGGACGATCTACAACGTTTTCGGATCGCTCGATTCTTACCTGCTCGCGATCAACACGCACACCTTCACGCTATGGGCCGACTGGCTCGAAGCGGCACTGGCGCGCTGCGACGACCGCGACGCAAGGATCGAAGCATTGGTGCGCAGCTATTTCTCTTTCGCCGAGGCGAACCGCCACTGCTGGATGGCGATCTATGACCATCGCCGCCCATCCGGCCTGTCGCTCGACGAGGCGGACATGCGCGAGCGGCATCGGCTGACCGCGATCGTCGATCGTGAAGTGACTGCGGCGCTCGGACGCGACGAAGGCGATGCCACGCGCCGCCTGGTCCGTTCGCTCATCGCGACGGTGCACGGGCATTGCGCACTGCATCTCGGCGGCAGCTATGCCCTGATGGACGAACCCGATCCGACGGCGCAGGCCATCGCCCGCGTGCACGAAATTTTGGGAGCGAACGGCGTCCGCGCCTAATCGCTAGGCCGCTGCCCGGCGCGCCACCCACAGCCCGAAGCCCGCGATGATCGCGTAGCAAATCAGCGGCACCGCCAGAGCGAGCCGGAGATTGCCGCTGATATCCGCCACCGTTCCGAACAGATAGGGGACGATCGCGCCGCCGACGATCGCGGTGCATAGGATGCCCGACCCCTGCGGCGTCCGTTCGCCCAGTCCCTCGGTCCCGAGGCTGAAGATCGTCGGGAACATCAGCGAATTGCAGAAGCCGACGAGGATCAGCGCCCAGCCCGACAGCGCCCCGGTCGTCACCGCCGAGAGGATGATCAGCGAAATCGCCCCCGCCGCGAAGGTCGCGAGTACGCGTCCGGGCTTCGCCAGCCGCAGGATGAAACCGCCGAGCAGCCGGCCGACCAGTGCGCCCAGCCAATAGATGGCGACCAACTTGCCGGCATCCTGCATTCCCAGCCCCATTACGCTCGGGTCGCCGAGATAGGCGATGAGGTTCGATCCGATGGCAACCTCGGCGCCGACATAGGTGAAGATACACAGTGCGCCGAGCTGCACACGGCGATTATGGGTGAGCAGGTTCCACGTCCCCTCAAGCTTAACATCGTCGGCCTTGGCGTGGTCGAGCGCGCCGCGGAACATCCAGAACACCGCCGCAATGACCAGCATCAGCACACCAAGCCACATATAGGCGGTACCGATCGAAGCGCCCTCGGCGACACGATAAGCCTGAATTTGCGCTTCGGTCGAAGTTTCGGGGTCGAGAGGCTTGGAATCTCCGAGCAGGAAGGTTGCGCCGCCATAGACCATCAGGAACACGCCGATCGAATTGAACGCCTGCGCAAAGGTCAGGCGGCTGTGCGAGGTTTCGATCGGCCCCAGCGTCGTGATCACCGGATTCATCGCCACCTGCAAAACCGTGATTCCGGCGCCGATGCAGAACAGCGCCGCAAGGAAACCGGGATAGGATGCCGCCGCCGAAGCCGGAACGAACAGGAACGCCGCCGCCGCAACCAGAACGAACCCCAGCACGAAGGTGCGAATATAGCCCAGCTTCGACATGATGATGCCGGCGGGGATCGAAAAGGCCGCATAGGCGATGAAGAACGCCATCTGGACGAGGTTCGCCTGCGCATGCGTCAGATGGAACATCGACTTGAACTTGCCGACCAGCAGGTCGTTGATGTTGGTTACCCCGCCCAGCAGGAAAAACACCGCAAAGGCAAGGATCAGCACGACCAGCGTGCCGCCACCGCTCTTGCCCGGCCGTCCGGCCGGGTTCGGGTCTGCGCTCGTCGCAACATTCGGCGCCAGTGCCATGCTCTTCTCCCCTTCCACGCTTGCCCGCTAGTTTGCGGGTCTGGTCATTTCGCGGCTGGCGGACAGGGCAGATTCTCCCCGACCGCCTCGACATTCGCATTCAGCAGCGTCACTGCCAGCCCCTTGTCGCCGCCGAGCGTCACCGCATGGGCGACGCGCGTCAGGTCGGCACCCCCGTCGGCGAAGCAGCGCAGCGGCAGCTTGATCGTCGAAACCTGCCCTTTCGGCGCGGCGCTGACCAGCGCAGAAATGTCGAACGCCGGGCCGCCGAGCGCGATACTGACCGGCCCCTGCCCAACCGCGTCGACGCGCCAGTCGAGACGCAGCGCGAAGCTGTTATTGAGCTGGCGCGACAGGTCGGCGTTGGGGCCCGCCAAGGTGAACGAGGCCGGGCCGCTCCAGACGAAGCTCTTGCCGTCTTCCTGCGCCTTCACGTCGACCGAGCGCGTTTTGAGCAGGCCATAGCTGCTGTCGACCGGCGCCGATCCAACCTGCCGGGAGCCGCCCGCGTCGACGATCGACAAGGTCCACGGCGCCCGCGCGCGGCCGCCGCTGAAATATTTCTCGACGTTGAGCATGCCGGCGATGTCGACGCCGGGCGCTTCAGGCAGCTGCGGCACCGCGGTCTTGTCACCATAGGCCAGCCCATAACCGACCGCGAACTGCGGCTTTTCGAACGGCGATCGCGCGTCGGCGGGCCAGGCGAAGGGCAGCTTGCCGGTAAAGCCGCGCGCCGTCTTGCCGTCCTTGCCCGCAACCAGGACATCGGCCACCCCCACCGCCTGCGATCCGGGCAACCAGCCCGCGACAAAGGCGTCGGCGGCATTGATCTCAGGGTTGGTGAACAACGGCCGCCCCGACAGGAACAGCGCAACGACCGGGATACCCGCCGCCTTCAGCTTCTTCAGCGTCGCGAGGTCTTTCGCTTCCGCCGGCTGATAGTCGAGTGTCGGGACGTCGCCCTGGAATTCGGCATAAGGCTCCTCGCCGAACACGACGATCGCGACATCGGGCTTTTCGGTGAAGCTGCCGTCGGCCGAGAGCGTCGCCTTGCCGCCCGCCTCGCCGACCGCCTTGTTCAACGCTTCCCAGATCGTCTGCCCGTTCGGAAAGTCGGCGTGGGTCACGTCGGTTCCCTGCCAACTGATCGTCCAGCCACCCGACTGCATCGCCATATTATCGGCGCCAGGCCCCGCGACGAGCAGCTTCGCGCCGGGTTTGATCGGCAACACGCTGCCATTATTCTTGAGCAGAACCAGCGATTTGGCGACCGCTTCGCGCGCGACTTCGAGATGCGCGGGCGCGCCCACGGCGGCAAAATCGCCGCGGCTGCCATGCCCGGCGTCGAACAGCCCGAGCTTGTATTTCACCCGCAGGATGCGCCGCACCGCATCGTCGAGCCGCGCTGCGGCAATCCGGCCATCCTTCGCCTGCGCCAGCGTCGTCTCGTACAGCCCCTTCCAGCTATCGGGCGCCATGAACATGTCGAGCCCGGCGTTGATCGACTGGGCGCAATCGGTGACGCTGCATCCGGCGACCTGACCATGACCGTTCCAGTCGCCGACGACAAACCCTTCAAAGCCCATCCTGTCCTTGAGCGCGTCGGTCAGCAGACCCTTGTTGCCGTGGTGCTTGATTCCCTGCCAGCTCGAAAAGCTCGCCATGACGGTCAGCGCCCCGGCATCGATCGCCGCCGGATAGCCCTGTGCGTGCTTGGCAATCAGCTCCTTTTCGTCGACCTTGGCGTCGCCCTGGTCCCTACCCTCGAACGTCCCGCCATCGGCAAGGAAATGCTTGGCCGTCGCCGCGACGTGCGTCGCATCGACAGTCTTTCCGGCGACCAGTGGCCCCTGCAGGCCGAGCACCATGGCCTTGGCATATTTCGCGATCAGTTTTGGGTCGGCGGCATAGCCTTCATAGCTGCGGCCCCAGCGCAGGTCCTGCGGGACCGCAAGCGTCGGCGCGAAGGTCCATTCGATGCCGCTACCCGCGATCTCCGCAGCTGTGACCGCGCCGATCCGTTGGATCAATTCGGGATCGCGCGCCGCGCCGAGCCCGATGTTGTGCGGAAACAGCGTCGCGCCGGGAATATTATTATGTCCGTGGACGGCATCGACGCCGAAGATGATCGGGATCGCCACGCCGTTCGCCTGCGGGCGCAGCGACACCGCGCGAAACTCGCCGACGAGCTTCGCCCAGTCGGCCGCGCTCGACCGCTCATTGCCATTGGGGCCGCTGTTGCCGCCCGCGAGGATCGAACCGAGCGGATAGGTTTCGAGATCCTTCGGCGTAATCGTGCTGATGTCGCCCTGCACGAGCTGGCCGACCTTCTGCTCGACCGTCATCTTCGCGATCAGCGCATCGATCGCCGCTTCGGTCTTGGGATCGGTGATCGCGGCGGGACTCTTGGCGGCGGGCCAGAGTTCGGAATGTACGGCCGCGGCCTCGGTGCCCACCTGCTCCGGCGCCGTCGCCAGTGCGGTGCCTGCCAACAGCAGCATGCTCGCCACAGCCATCGCCTGTCGCCGCATAATCTCTCCCGCCTCATATTGTGAACGTTATCAAAACACCCTCTCGCATAGCCCCGATGTGAAAGCAAGCGGTTGTTTCAGGCGAACCGGGGGCGCTGGGGCATCGTCGCGAGCAACAGCACTGCCACGCTCGTCAGCGCGGCGAGCAGCAGGAACAGCGCATCGAAGCCGAAGCCGGGAACGAGCGAAATCGTCAGCCAGGGCATGATCAGCGACGGCACGGTGTTGGTCAGGTTGAAGATGCCGAGATCGCGGGCGCGATGTTCGGGACGCGGCAGGATGCGCAGGGTCTGGCCGGTGTGCAGCGACAGGAATACGGTCGTCGCGATGCCGAAGACCAGATAGCTTGCCTTGGCCAGATCGGGCGTCGCCGACAGCGCCATCCCGACCATACCGACCGCCGAAATTCCCGCCGCGAAGACGAGCGGACGAAAGGGCCGGTCGTGGCGGTCGGCCCAGCGCCCTGCCGTCAGTGCGATCGGCACCGCGAGCGTCAGCGCGAGACTGAAGATACGCGCCTTTTCATTGTCGTGCATATCCGGGTCGATCGACCGGAACCAGAAATAGAGATAGGCGAACAGCGCCGCCTCGGCGATCTGGACCAGCAGCCGGGCAAGCCACATCCGCACCGCGGGGCCTGTCGGGCGCACCGCGCGATCGCCCGCGACGGCCGACGCCGGCGCGCTAAGTTCGGGAAAGGCGCGCGGCCGGCCGAACAGAAGTACCGGCAGCACGGCTGCGGCGACCAGCGCAGCGATCAGAACCAGCCGGTCATTCGCCGAGACCAGTCCGGGCAGCGTCACCAGCGCCCCCGACCAGGCACCGAGCGCTGGCGAGAAGGCGAGGAGCCCGCCGAGCAGCCCCTTCTGGTCGTCGGGGACGCAATCGCCCGCCCATGCGGCAAGCGGACCGAGGATCATGTTCAGCGCCAGTTGCCAGGCGACGATCAGCCCGACGAGCGTCGCGACATCCTGTGCCAGCGGCATCGCGATCAGTAATCCGATGGTGAGCAGGAGGCCGGCGGCCACCCAAGGCCTCCGGCTCTGCGTCCGGTCGCTCAGCCAGCCGAACACGATCCCGCCGACGCTCGCGGCAACCGCGCCGAAGAAGGTGACATAGCCGAGCGACTGCACGTCGGCCGCACCCGCGAGCCCGCTCATCCGCGCGGGCAGCCAGATCGTCAGAAAGGGGACATAGGCGATCGCACCGCCAGCCGAAGCGAGCGCATAGAGCAGCAGAAAGCGGATTGACTGGCGGCGCGAGACCCCCGTGTCAGCCACGGCGATCCGCTTGCGGAGCGCCCTCCTCAGTCATTGCGATCCGCTGGCGGGGCAGCCGTCGAACCGCGCTGGACGAGGCTGCCCTTGACCACCGTCGGAGTGTCGGGACGCGGTCCGCCGCGCTGCGCCGCGATGATCAGTTCGACCGCACGCGACACGGTGTCGGCGACCGGCTGGTCGACCGCAGTCAACGGCGGCTGCGTGAAGCGCACGATCGGCGTGTTGTCGAAACTGACGATCGACAGGTCGCGCGGCACCTCGAGACCGCGCGACCGCGCGGTTTCGAGCGTCGCGAGCGCCATCTGGTCGTTGCTCGCGATGATCGCGGTCGGGCGGTCGGCACCGTCGAGCAATTGTGCTGCCGCCGCTTCGCCCGACGCAAAACCGAAATCGCCCTCCGCAAGCAGGCCATCGGTGGCCACCCCGGCTTCGGCCATCGCCGCCCGCCAGCCGTCGACCCGCCACCCGCTCAGATTATATTCCGACGATCCGGCGATAAAGCCGATGCGCCTGTGCCCCAGGTCGATCAAATGCCGCGTCGCGAGTTCGGCGGAGCCCTCATCGTCCATCGTCAACGCGATGCCGGCCTCACCGCCGTGCGACCCGATACGTGCGAAGGGAATCTTCTGGTGATGGAGCAGATTGACGATCAGCACATTGTCCGAATGCGGCGGGGTCAGGATCACGCCGTCGGGCTGCAACGCGGCGATCGTCGCGCGCAATTCGCGTTCGACATGATCGCTGTGCGTGTCGACCAGTTCGAAGATCATCCGGTAACCAAGCTCGGCGCATTTCAGCATCCCGCCGAGCAGCATCTGGTCGACCCAGTCGACCCCCTGCCGCCCGCGCCAGTCGGCGATCGTCCGTTCGCGGTCGTTGATCGCAAGGATCAGATAGGATCGCGAACCGCTCATCCGTTGCGCCGCGATCGACGGGACATAGCCGAGTTTGTCGATCGACGCCTGCACGCGCTCCTTCATCTCGGGACGCACATTGGGTTCGTTGTTGATGACGCGGCTCACCGTCTGCAGCGACACCCCCGCGTCGGCAGCTACATGCTTGATCGTAACCGATTGACGTCGCCGCCCCATCATCTTCCCCGGTGGCCGATTGCGCTGCAATCGCTAATGGCATCGTCACCACATTGCCAGACGCGAACCCAGTCTATTTCCATAATTTTGGGATATCCGCTTTCATCAACGCCCTTCACTCCGCGTCCTTCGGCGAGCCCGCCGCCGATGGCGAGGTTCAGAATCAGGTGAAAGGGCCGGTCGAAGGGCGCCGCCGGATCGCCAGCCCCGCTCGTCGACCATTCGCTCGCAACGCGCGTGGCATAAGGCTGGCCATCGACCGTCCAGACGATCTTCCCCTTTTCCCAAACGATGCCGAAGACATGAAATCCGTCGAGCGGTGCGGGCAGCGCCGTTTCGTCGCCCTTATGCTTGTTGTTTGGCCACGCCCCGCCGAAATGCAGGGTGCCGAGGATGCGGTTCTCGATTCCGCCGGCGCAGCTTTCGCAGCGGACGCCCAGGTTCACCGCCTCCAATATGTCGATCTCGCCCGACGCTGCCCACGGTCCATAGATGGGCCGTTCGGGCAACATCCAGATCGCCGGCCAGGTCCCCTGCCCCTGCGGCAATTTCGCGCGCACCTCGATCTTGCCATAGGTCCACGCCGCCCGGCCGCGCGTGACGAGGCGCGCGGAACTATAGTCCTTTGTCGCGGTCGCTTGCGCCTTTGCGGCATCGCCCCGCTGCGACAGGGGGAAAGCCGGGCCCCTCGTCCGCTCCCGCCGCGCCGTGATGACCAGCCGGCCGTCTTCGATCGCAGCGTTGGCGGCCTTGTCGGTGTAGCATTGCCGTTCGTCATTGCCGCCGCCCCAGCAATCGACATCGAAATCCCATTTGCTCCGGTCGATGGCCGGGCCGTCGAACTCGTCCGACCACATCAGCCGCCATCCATCCCCGGCCGATCCGGCCGCGGCGCCGCTCGCCAGCAAAAGGATCGCAGCGGCAGCGGTCATTCCGTCGCCGGAGCCTCCGCCCCGCAATAGCGCGCAACATAGGCGTGGTGTTCGGGCAGCGTCGCGACGGTGTTCGTCACATTCTCGCGGAGCATCCTCAGCAGCCGGTCGAGTTCGTCGTCGCGCAATTTCTCGGCGATCGGGTGATAGCTTTGCGGTTCGATCCCCTGCCCCATCATCACCTGCACCCAGCTATTCTCGGCGAACAACTCCTCATTCTTGCGGAAGACGCGGCCGGTTTCGCGGAACAGCTCGATCTTCTGCTCGAGCGAGGCGGGGATCGGCATGTTCGCGACATGGCGCCAGAACGGGCTGTCGCGGCGGTTGGTCGCCTTGTAATGCAGGATTACGAAGTCGCGGATCTGTTCGATGTCCAGCCGCTGCTGGTCGTTGAACTCGGCGGCATCGCGCTCGCTGACCCGGCCGTTCGGCATCATGCGGATAAAGCGCAGTACCGCGCGCTGGATCAGGTGGACCGTCGTCGCCTCGAGCGGCTCGACGAAGCCGCCGGCCAGCCCGACAGCGACGCAGTTGCGGAACCACTGCTTGCGCCGCACCCCGCCCCTGAACTTGATATCGAACGGTTCGATCCGCGGCGTGCCGACGCTCGACATCAGCCGCTCATAAGCGGCGTCGCGCGACAGGTAGCCGCTCGAATAGACGATGCCCGCGCCCATCCGGTGCTGCAGCGGGATGCGCCACTGCCACCCCGCATCGTGCGCGATCGCCTGCGTATAGGGCATCGGCGGGCCGAGATGGTCGGACTGGACCGCGATCGCGCTGTCGTTCGGCAGCCAGTGCCCCCAATCCTCGAACCCCGCGTGCAGCGCGCCGTCGATCAGCAGGCCGCGAAAGCCCGTGCAGTCGACGAACATGTCGCCCTCGATCCGCCGGTCGCCGTCGAGCAATAGCGCCGCAATGTCGCCGCTCTCGCTGTCGAGTTCGACGCGCGCGATCTTGCCCTCGACGCGCCGCGCGCCATCCGCCTCGGCGAGCTTGCGGAGGAAGCGGCCATAAAGCGTCGCGTCGACATGATAAGCGTAGTTCATCCGCTCTTCGGGCAAGTGCGCGAACTTGCCCTGCAGCCCCGCGACCAGTTCGACGCAATAATCATCGTAGGATTGCTCGTGCCCGCGCGCCTTGCCGTGCAGCCAGAAATGCTGGAAGCCCGCCGACCAATGGTCCTTCCCCGACAGGCCGAAGCTGTGGAAATAGCTGTGGCCGTCGTGCTTCCAGTTGTCGAACAATATGCCGAGCTTGAACGTCGCCTGCGCTGCGCGCATGAATTCGGGTTCGGGGATACCGAGGATGCGGTTGAAATTGACCAGCGGCGGGATCGTCGATTCCCCGACCCCGATCGTCCCGATCGCTTCGGACTCGACCAATGTCAGGTCGACGGTCGGCCCCATCGTCCGCGCGATCGCTGCCGCCATCATCCAGCCGGCGGTGCCGCCGCCTGCGATCACGATACGGCGGACGGGTTTGTCTTCATTCATCGGCTGAACATCCTTAACAGGAAGGCGCGCAGCCGCCCCGCACTCTCGGGAGTGAGCGGGGCCAATATGCCGCGGGCCGGTTCGGGAATATGGTCGGTCACATGCGCGCCATTGTCGAAGACATAATGGTCGAACATCGTGCGCCAGATCGCCTTGTCGGCGTCGGGCAGGTCGCGGATCGCGAGGATCGCGTGATGCAGCGCGTCCTGCGGCTGGCCGAGCCAGGCCGGGCTGCGCCGCCACCAGTAATTGACCAGCACATTGAAATCTTCGAGCCCTTCGACATGGTGCCACCACATCGACGGGATGAAGATCGCGTCGCCGGGTTCCAGTTCGACGGTCCGCGCTTCGGCCATTGCATCGACGAAGCGCGGGTGCGCGGCGAGGTCGGGCGCGTCGAAATCGACCATGCTGACCACCCGGCCGGCGGGGGTATTGTCGATCGGCCCTAGATAGAGATTGGGAAACTGCTGCGGCGGGAATAGCGTGAAGCGCCGGCGCCCCACCGCGCAGCATGCAAGATTGTCGGGAAAGTCGTTATGCGCCGCGATCCTTGTCCGCGTCCCGATCCAGATGCTTTTCAACGGATCGCGCGCGCCAAGACCGACCGGATTCGCTTCGTCGAGTCCGTCGAAATGCGACGGGATATCAATCGACGCGAGATAGACGGTGCGGATGTCGCGGAGCTCTTCGGCCTTGTCGAGCCCGGCGAAGATATCGCCGAGCTTGCCCGTCCCGACGCGGAAGTTCATTTCCATCGCGTCATCGTAAAACAGGCGTCCGTCGTGCCCCGGCGGACCGATCGAGACCTTGAATGCGCGATCGCGGGCGTGGTCGAGCAGGTAACGGCGCGCCGCGCGGGCTCCATCACGGCCGGCCGCACTTTGGCCCGCCGCGACCAGCGGCCAGTCGGCGACCAGTTCGCGCAGGACAAAGGGCTCGCGCGCGCCTTCCAGCAACGCGTCGAGCCCTGCCCCCTTATCCCATATGCGCTCGGGCACCGGCGCGATGCGCTCGTAAATGGGCGTATCGCGTTCAGCCACTGGCGAGCCTGCGGTTCTTTCGCGCGACGAGCGCCGAAAGCTGCGACAGCGATGCCAGCGCCATGAAAATGGGCATCAGATGCCCGTCGGCATGCAGGCGCGCCAGTGCGCTGACGTCGAGCGCCTGCAGCTTCGTCTCGTCGATGATGTGAAAGCCGACGAGCGAATGGAGCGAACCGTCGTCGAGCGTCACCTCGAGGCTGAACGGTTCGAGCAGGTCATGCTCGCGCAGCGCAGCGAAAAATGCGCCGCTCGCCCGGTGACCGTCGTCGAGGTCGCCCATCCGCTCAGCAATTTCCTCGAGATAGGGCGTCGGACCGCCCTCGGCGTCGAACAGCCGCACACCTTCTCCGCCGGTCGCGATACGCGGGTGATCGAGGTCGATATGGACCTGACCCGGCCCCTCGCCGCTCGCCGGGCGTCCGATCAGGAAGGGCTGGATCGCCAGCGACCAAGGGCGATAGCGCGCGTCCCAGCGGCCACCGTCGAGGAAAAGATTTTCGGCGGGTTCAAAGCCGAACAGCGCCAGCGCAGTAAAATCGTCGCGTCCGGTCTCGCGCCGGAACAGTATCGGGAAATGGCCCTGCACGCTGCGAAACTCGCTCGGCACGGTCAGCGTCGCCATCACCCCGTCGCCCAGTTCCGCCCCGGCATCGGCGCGCACGCGCAACTCACGGTGGCCGTTGCTGTCGAGGACGGCGTGACTGGTCATTCGGCAGCTTCTTTCTGTTCGGCCGCGGCGCGGTCGTCCGCCAGCGTATCGAGATAAAGGCGGTTGGTCGGCAACCCGGCGGCCAGCGTGCGCGCCCGCTGCCGCATCTCGGCCAGCGCGGCCAGCGCGCGGTCGCTCGCGGGCCAGCCGGCCGGCGCCGGGAAACCCATGCCATAGAGGATATATTGGTGGCTCTGCGCCGAGAAAATCTCGTCGACATAGGGAAAGTCCCATGCCGAGGGCGGCTGGCCGCGCCACAGTTCGAGCAGTTCGGCAAGGTGCGGCGGGATGTGCGCCGGGTCGCGATGCGCGCGCCAATAGGGCTCGTCGCGGCGACTGAGGACATAATGGAGCTTCAGAAACTCGACGATGCGGTCCCAGCGATAGCGGAACAATTTGTTGAAGCGCCCGGCATGGATATCCATCGCGGCGCGGTCAGCGGGAAAATTGTCGGTCAGCGCGCGCAGCGACAGTTCGATGAGCACGATCGCCGAGGCTTCGAGCGGCTCGATGAACCCCGCCGCCAGCCCGATCGACAGGCAGTTTCTTTCCCAGAAACGCGCGCGGTGCCCGGTGCGAAAACTGATATGCTTGAACGGCACCCCGAACGCCTTCGTCTCCGGCACCGCTCCGGGCAATTCGCGCGCGATATAGTCGCGCAGGACCGCCTCCGCCCGCTCGGCGTCCATGAAGCGGCTCGAATAGACGCAGCCGATGCCGCGCCGCGACGGCAGGCCGATGTCCCAGATCCATCCCGCTTCGTGCGCGGTCGCGATCGTCTGCGACGCGATGGGGCTGCCCGGCGGCACCGGCACCTGCGACGCGATCGCGCGGTCGTTGAAGGCATGATCGCTGCGATCGATCCAGTCGACCCCCAGCGCGTCGCCGATCAGCAGCCCCTTGAAGCCGCTGCAATCGATGAACAGATCGCCCGCGATCTCCCGGCCGCTGCGCGTCGTCAGCGCCGCGATGTCGCCGTTGTCGCTATGCCGGACGCCGGTGACATGGTCGAGGATATGGGTGATCAGCGGGCTCTGCTTCGCATGTCGCGCGAGCAAGGCACCGAATTTCTCCGTCGCAAAGTGATAGGCATAGTTGGTCGCGCCCTGATAGTCGGGCATCGAGCGCTGGCGCGGCGCGAGGTGGAGATTGCACACCGCCGCCTGCGCGCTCATCGCCGCGGCGAAAGGCTGGTCGGACGCCGAAACCTGCCAGGCGGCAAGCAACTCGCCGGTCGGCAGCGCCGGCGGCGTGGTGAAGGGATGAAGGTAGCTGTCGCCCGCCGAACCATCGACCCAGCCATCGAAGCGTGACGCCTGCTTGAACGCCCCGTCGCACGCGGCAAGAAACTCGCTCTCGTCGAGGCCGATCGTCGCCAGCGTCGTCCGGATCGTCGGCCAGGTGCCTTCGCCGACACCGACGATCGGCACATCGGGTGCCTCGACCAGCGTGATCGAGAGCGGCGCCGCCTTCGCGCGGCGCGAACCCGCGATCAGTGCTGCCGCCAGCCAGCCGGCGGTCCCCCCGCCGACGATGACAACCCTCTCCACCAAGTCGCTCATTGCACCCGATCCTAGGCCCGCGATGGCGCCGCGTCACGCAAAAGAGCCGCACCCGGCGCGGGCGCGGCTCTCTCGCCAGGGGGACTGGCTGACAAAGCCCGTCCTAGAAGCTGAACCTCACCCCGGCCGCATAGCGGGCAAAGCCGGGCGATGCGAAGGTCACGTTGTTCGTGTGCCGAAGGTGTCCGCGCCGGCTTTCCCCGGTCAGGTTGATCGCCTCGACGAAGGCCGTCAGGCCGGGCATGAACTCGTAACTCGCGCTGGCGTCGATCTGCCAATATTCCTCGATATAGGTCGGGTTGGCGCCCGTCTGTGAGAGGAACTTGTCGCGCCAGTTCCATGCGACGCGCGCCTGGATCGGCCCCTTGTCGTAATAAAGGACGGCGTTCGCACTGTCGCTGAGACCGGTCAGCGCGAACTGCGTCACCGACGACGGCTGCGTATTGTCATAAGTCGCACTGCCGTTGACGATCGTATAGTTCAGGATAACGCCGAAGCCGGTATCCCAGAAGCTGTGCTGGAGCGCGAACTCCCATCCGTTGAGCGATGCGGTCTGGTCGCTGTTGACCGGCTGGGTCACCTCGAAATTCACCAACGGATCGCCGGCTGCCGCATGGATGACCCCGGTAAAGGGCGTGTTCCCGCCACCGCCGGTGATCGTCACCGAGTCGGGGAAATTCTCGAAGATATATTGCCGAATGTCGCCGACGGTCGCACCGGTTCCCAGTGCCGCAATTGCCGCCTGCCACCGGGGCCCGTTGACCGGGGTGGTCAATCCGAAGGCGTTGGTGTCGACGCGGGTGGTCGAGATGAAATTGCTGACATCCTTGTGGAAATAACCCACCGACACATAGCTGTCGGGCGCATAATACCATTCGGCCGACAGGTCGATGTTCTTCGACTTGTATGGGACGAGACCCGGGTTGCCTTGCGCGCCGGTGCCGCCGCCGACACGGAACAGTGTGTCGAGCGTCCGTCCGCCCTGCATATTGGCATAGTCGGGACGGGTGATCGTGTGGCTATACGACGCGCGCAGCTTGACATTCTCCATCGGCGAAACGTCGAGGTCGAATGCCGGCAACCAGTTGTCGTAAGATCCCTTAAAGCGGGTGAATTGACTTTCGCCCGAGAAGACGACGTTGAACTCGTTCTCGCCGACCCAGTCGGTGGTGGCGGGCGCCGGCACCAGCGCCGCCGACAGAATATCGGTCGTTTCGTACCGGATGCCCGCGACGAAATGCGCCGGATTCTGGAACAGGTCGAATTCGGTGGCGACCTGCAGATAGGGTGCGATCGTGCGTTCGGTGATGCGGCGGTCGGTGTTGAACACGGCAAGGCAGGTGCCCGGCTGCGCAGCACCGGTCAGCGGGTTGCTGCACGTCTGGTAATTCTGTTCGACGAGGTCGGCCATCCGCTCGAAATCGAAAGTGTAAAAGCTCTCGATCATTCCCGGCTGCGCCAATCCCGGGAACTTGTCGGGCACCGTCACCAGCTTGAAAATATCGTCGGGAATGTCCGACGCCGGCCCCGCGCCGCCCCAGGTGTCGTCGTTCTGGATCGTGCCGAAGGCCGAACGCACCTTGCTGTCGATATAGGAGACCCCGAAATCGATGGTGTCGAGGAAACCCGCATCATGGTCGTAATGACCGCGGAACTGGACCTGATTGATCCGGTTGCGGAAATAGGCGTTGCGGAAGGCATTGCCGGTGGGGGTGATCAACGAGACGTCAAGCGGGTCGATCCCCGGATACATTTCGTACGAAATCACCGGGAGATCATTTTCGAAATTGATTCCTTGCCCCCGAACCCCGAACACGGCGTTGCCCAGCGACATGCTCGAACCGAAGCGGTTGACCGGCTTCACCGTCGAGACCGAATGATGCGCATCGAACTCGATCGTCACGCCGCCCGGCGCGTCCCATTTCAGGTTGGTGCCCAGCGACTTGTTTTCGCCGCGATTCTCGGTCAGCGCGCCGCTGTACGAAAGATCCTTGCCGCCATAGAGCGCGTTCGGCCCCGGCGTCCCCGATGGCGGCCCGAAGATTTCCGAATAAAAGAGCGGGCCGGCGATCGGACCGTCGGTCCACGCGCTCGACGTATCCTCGTGATTGAACCAGACGCCGACGTTGCTGTTCCGCGTTTCGACCGTGTTGCGCGAATAGACGTAGTCGATCGTCGCGGTCAGATCGTCGGTCGGACGGAATTGCAGGACCGCCTGCCCGTTGATCCGCTCGCGATTGATGTCGTTGAGGTCATATGAGGCGTTCTGCGGCACCTGATAGACGTCGGTCGGCCCCGGACGGTTGGTGATATTGTCGTAACGCGGATCGGGAACTTCCACGCCATTGACGATGCGCGTCGGGTTGGCCAGCGACCCCCAATTGTTTTCGTTGCCCAGATAGCCGTCGCGCCAACCGACATTGGCGGTGTTCACGCTCGCCTTGCGCTTCTGGTACGATCCCGCAATCATGATGCCGATCCGGTCGTCGGCGAAGGTCGAACTGACAATACCCGAAATCTCGGGCGTCACCGGATTGCCCTCGTTGCGCGATGAATCATAGACGCCCTTGACCGCGAGACTGCCGTGCGTGCCAGGCTTGTCGAGGGGGCGCGGGGTGCGGATGTTGATCGTCGAACCGATGCCGCCCGACTCGTTCGTTGCGCGGCCGCTCTTATAGACTTCGACCGCGGCAATGCCTTCGGACGCCAGATTGGCGAAGTCGAACGAGCGCGACGACGGCGCACTGCCGCCGTCGCCGATCAGCGCGGTCGGCATCTGGCGGCCGTTCAGCGTCACGAGGTTGAACTCGGGGCCGAAGCCGCGGACCGTGACCAGCGATCCTTCGCCGTTCGAGCGGTCGATCGACACGCCCGTGATCCGCTGGAGCGATTCGGCGAGGTTGGTGTCGGGGAACTTGCCGATATCTTCGGCCGAGATCGCATCGACGACACCCTGCGCTTCGCGCTTGATGTTCGCCGACGCCTCGAGGCTGGCGCGGATGCCGGTGACGACGATCTCGTCGCCGCCTGCTTCGCCGTCGACGGGAGCTTCCTGCGCCATTGCCGCCTGCGCCATGCCCATCAGGGCCAGCGCGGAACTCCCGGCCAGAAATTTGGCAAACCACTGTTGCTGAGACGCCCGCATCCCTTTTCCTCCCACATCGACCGCTCTTTTCGTGGCGGCATACCCGTTATGTGAACGTTATCTAAATGGGAACGTTATCATTGTCAACGCATCGACTGTCCGTTTCCGGACATTTTGCTGCGCATTTGATGCAGCAAACGTATGCAACATAATCTTGCTGACAGTAAGCTTCAGCGACTCCAGCGCGCGAAAATCGCCGTAGGCAGCAACAGCCCCCTCGCCTCCTCCCGCACCGCGAGTTCGCCGCATTCGATCGTCCCGGGCAGATCAGCGAACAATTGCGCCAGCAATTCGCCGATCGCCAGCGCCGACATACGCACGGCATAAACAGTCAGGAACAGCGCGCGGCTGTCGGCGTCGAGCAACCGGCGGCAGTCGGCGAGCAGCGGCGCCAGCCCCTCCTCGATCTGCCAGCGTTCGCCGCCCGGACCGCGGCCGAACTTAGGCGGATCGAGCAGGATCGCGTCGTACCGGCGCTCGCGCCGCACCTCGCGCGCCGTGAATTTGCCGGCGTCGTCAACGATCCAGCGCACCGGCTTGTCGGCCATGTCGGCGAGCGCCGCATTCTCGCGCGCCTGCGCCACCGATTTCTTCGACGCATCGACGTGCGTTACCGACGCGCCGATTGCGGCCAGTGCCTGGCTGCCGACCCCGGTATAGCCGAACAGGTTGAGAAAGGCCGAATCGGGTTTGTCCGCAAGCCTTTCGCGCAACCAGTCCCACACCGGCGCCATGTCAGGAAAGAAGCCGAGGTGGCGGAACGGCGTGCACGACGCGGTGAACCGCGTTTCGCGCCAGCCGAGCGGCCAGCCTCCGGAAGGTACCGGTTTGCTGTAATACCAGCGGCCGCCACCATCATCGTCCGACGCGGGGATGAACTCGCCATCGGCGGCATCCCATTCGCTGGCAGCCAACGCGGGCTGCCACATCGCCTGCGGTTCGGGGCGGATGAAGCGATAGCCGCCATAGCGTTCGAGCTTGCGCCCGCCGCCGCTGTCGATCAGCCCGTAATCATCCCAAGCCTCCCCGACGAGGGTGCGCAGGGGCGCAAGCTCAGCCACGCGCCGCCTCGGCGAGGATATGGGCCTTTACCGCGTCATAATCGCCGGGCAGCTTCATATAGCGCTCTTCGCGATCGAAAAGATTGCCGAGCCGCGCCGGGAGCGGCGGACGGACGCCCGTCGCGCGCTCGACCGCGTCGCGGAATTTCGCCGGGTGTGCGGTCGCGAGCGTGACCACGGGAATCGCCGGATCGATGTCGAGCCCGCGCGCCGCTGCCAGTCCGACCGCGCTATGCGGATCGATGATCTGGCCGCCATGCTCCTGCGCCCAGCGCAGCGCCAGCGTCATCGCATCGCCGTCGATGCTGGCGCTCGAAAAGAGCCCGCGCGATCCCGCGAGCATGTCGGCGGGAATGGTCATCGCGCGGTTGCGGTCGAAATCGCCCATCATGCCGCTAATCGCCGCGCCGTCGCGGCCGGACAGGTCGAACAGCAATCGTTCGAAATTGCTGCTGACCTGGATGTCCATGCTCGGCGTCGCGGTCGGGGTGACCGTGCCGGCGCTATAGTCGCCGCTGGTCAGCGCGCGGTGGAGGATATCGTTGACGTTGGTCGCGACGACCAGCCGCGCGACGGGCAGTCCGATCTGCGCCGCGACATAGCCCGCAAAGATATCGCCGAAATTGCCCGTCGGGACGCTGAAAGCCACCGGTCGGTCGGGCCCGCCGAGCCGCACCGCGGCGTAGAAATAATAGACGACCTGCGCCATCAGCCGCGCCCAGTTGATGCTGTTCACCGCCGACAGCGTGATCTGCCCGCGCGCTTCCTCGTCGCCGAACAGCCGCTTCACCATCGCCTGCGCATCGTCGAAGCTGCCGTCGATCGCGATATTATGGACGTTTGGTGCGAGCACCGTCGTCATCTGGCGCCGCTGGACGTCGCTGACCCGGCCTTCGGGATGGAGCATGAAGATGCGGATATGCTCGCGCCCCGCCACCGCTTCGATCGCCGCCGATCCGGTATCGCCCGAGGTCGCGCCGACGATGGTGATGTCGGTGTCGCCGCCCGCAAGGAATTTCTCGAACAATTGGCCGAGCAATTGCAACGCGACGTCCTTGAACGCGAGGGTCGGGCCGTGGAACAGTTCGAGCAGCCAGTGGCGATGATCGAGCTGGACCAGCGGTGTCACGGCATCGTGCCCGAAGCGGCCGTAGGCAGCGCGGCACAGCTCGCGCAATTCGTCCTCAGTCAGCACGCCCTCGACGAACGGGCGCATGACGCGCACCGCGGTTTCGACATAATCGAGCCCGGCAAGCGCGCGAATCTCGTCGATCGACATTTGCGGCCAGCGCGCCGGCACATAAAGCCCGCCGTCACTGGCAAGCCCCGCAAGCGTCGCGGCACGAAAGTCGAGGGTCGGCGCAGAGCCGCGGGTGCTGATATATTCCATGACGCCGATGCGCCTAGAGCGGTTTCAGGCGAAATGGAACATTCCGCGGCGCGGAAATCGCTGAAAAACTTCGGCGGCTGCTCAAGGCCGCAAGCGGCGACGGACCGCCAAGATATAGATGACCAGCGCCGCGACGGCGAACAGGAACCATTGCCCGGCATAGGCGAGATGATTGTTCGGCGTGTCGGCGGCCGACGGTACTGCGCTCGCCCGCAAACCGGCCACAGGCGCATCGGCGACAAGCATCGCGCGCGCCGGCGTCGCCTTGCCCGTCATCCGCGCGATCAGCGTCGGCTGCTCGGGGCCTGGGACGATCGTTCCCTGCACGATGCCGCCGGTCCATTTCGGCGGCGCGAAATCATCGCCGATGCCGATATCGACCAGCACGCCCGGCCCTTCGGCGCCGGTGCGGCAATCGGCGACCATCCGGATCCCCGCCTTGCCGGCGCGGTCGGTGCCGCTACGCGGGTCCCAGCGTAACGGCTCGAGGCAGACGACGCTGCTCTTGCGATACAGGAACCTGTCCTCGACCGGCGGCAGTTCGGGATAGGTGACCAGCGACGACATCGCCATGTTGCGCTGATAGAGCGCAATCAGCGCTTCCTTCTCGCCCTTGCGCTGCAACTGCCACACGCCGAGCGCGATCATCACCGCGACGGCGGCGAGGACCAGGATCGTCGGGATCAGCGGCCAGCGCGTTCCGGCCTGCGGTGTCTCGTCAGTCATGCGGTTCATCCATGCGGCGCCCTTCCGCTGCCTTGCGCTGATGCTCGCTCGCCAGCAGCGCGCCCTTGCCGACTCTGAGGCCATAGACCACCGCCGAGGCGGTCAGCGGCACCCAGAGCACGATATGCACCCAAAGCGGCGGCCGGACCAGGGAATCGAGCGTCAGCGCAGCCGCAATCAGCAGCGCGCCGATGATCAGGGTCAGGAACGCGGCGGGCCCATCGCCGACATTATAGGCGCCATAGTCGAGCCCGCACGCCGGGCAGCGGTCGCCGAACTTTACCGGCCCCTCGAACAATGTCGGCGCGCCGCATTCGGGACACAGACCAAAAAGGGCAGCGCGCCAGACCGGCGGCTGCCCCTTTTGAGACTGGTTGTCGACCGTCACTTAGTGCGCGGCGACAGGCGCGCCCCAGCCGCCCCAGACATAGACGATGATGAAGAGGAACAGCCATACGACGTCGACGAAGTGCCAGTACCAGGCAGCCGCTTCGAAACCGAAGTGCTGCTGCGGGGTGAAGTGGCCCTTGTAGGTACGAACGAGGCAGACGATCAGGAAGATCGTGCCGACGAGGACGTGGAAGCCGTGGAAACCCGTCGCCATGAAGAAGGCCGAGGTGTAGTTGATCGTGCCGAAGGGGAACGGTGCCTCGGCATATTCATAGGCCTGGATGCAGCTGAAGACCGCGCCCAGGATGATCGTCGCCCACAGGCCTTTCTTCAGCCCTTCGCGGTCGCCGTGGATCAGCGAATGGTGCGCCCAAGTGATCGTCGTACCCGAGCAGAGCAGGATCAGCGTGTTGAGCAACGGCAGCGAGAAAGCGTCGATGACGTGGATGCCCTTCGGCGGCCACATGGTCGCGGCGGCGGCGCCGTCCTGCCCGAACAGCGAGGTCACCGCACCGTCGACGAGTTCGACGGGCACCGGGAAGAGCGAGAAATCGAACCATGCCCAGAACCAGCCGACGAAGAACATCACTTCGGACGCGATGAACAGGATCATGCCGTAGCGCAGATGGAGCTGGACGACCGGGGTATGGTCGCCGGCATGCGCTTCGTTGATGACGTCCGACCACCAGCTGAAGAAGGTCGCGATCACGCCCATGAAGCCGAGGCCGAGCACCCATTTGCCGGCGCCGCCGAAATAATCGGCGTGCATCGCCATCACGAGCCCGAAGAACATCACCAGAGCCGCGACCGAGCCGATCAGCGGCCAGACGCTGGGATTTACGAGGTGATAGTCATGATGTTTTGCACCGGACATTGCATATTTCCCGTTTTTGCAGCCCCAGCATCGCGATTCCCCATCGCCCGCCGGTCTTGAAAGACTCTGTCGATCGCGGCCTTAGCTCGCGTTTTTGTCCTCGTCTACAGGGTGGAAGGTGTAGCTGAGGGTGATTTCCTGAACGTCGCGCGCGTCGGGGTCGTCCATGATCTTGGGATCGACGAAAAACAGCACCGGCATGCGCATCTGCTGCCCCGGTTCCAGCCGTTGCTGGGTGAAGCAGAAACACTGGATCTTGGTGAAATATTTGCCCGCCTGATCGGGGGTGACATTGAAGCTCGCGGTCCCGACGACCGGATGCGCCGATTGATTCTCGGCGATGAAGATCGCCATGTCGCGCGCGCCGATGCTGACCGTATCGGTCGGATGTTCGGGATAGAATTTCCACGGCAGCTTCGGCGAGACATTGGCGTCGAAGCGAACCGAGATAGTGTCGCTGAGGATCTTCGGCGTCTCGGCGGCGGCGACCGGATCGTAGCGCTGCGTCGTGCCGCCGAAGCCAGTCACGCGGCAAAACAGATTATAGAGCGGGACCGCCGCGAAGCCGAGCCCGACCATCGCTACGGCGAGCAGGGCGGCAAGGCTGCCCGTCTTGGCATTTCGCGACATTGTCTTCATTTGGGGCCCACCATACGCGCGATCGTGATGAAGAAGAAGAGGAAGGCCAGTCCGCCGAGCAGCCAGCCCATCAGATTGGCCCGGCTGCGCTGGCGGCGGCGATATTCTGCTTCGTCGAACGTTTCGGGGTCGAACGGTTCTTGGCGCGGCTCTTCGGTCATAATGTCCACCAATGGTCGGCGACGACAGCGCCGAAGAGAATGAAAAGATAGGCGATCGAATAAGCGAAAAGCCGCTTTTCGGGCTGCATCGGATCGCCCTCGCGCGACACGCGCGTCGCGACCTGGATCGACAGCAGCACGAACAGCGCCGACAGGCCGATCGCCGTCCAGCCATAGAGCGCACCGGCATAACCGAGTGGCCAAGGCGCGATCGCGGCGACCGCCATGATCAGTGCATAAAAGAGAATCTGGCGCCGCGTCGATTTTTCGCCGGCCACCACCGGCATCATCGGGATCCCCGCGGAAGCATAATCCGAGCGCACGAACAGCGCGAGCGCCCAGAAATGCGGCGGCGTCCACAGGAAGATGAGCAGGAAGAGCAACACCGGCAGCGGTGCGATGCTACCCGTCGCGGCAACCCAGCCAATAAGCGGCGGAAAGGCGCCCGCCGCGCCGCCGATGACGATATTCTGCGGCGTCCGCGGCTTCAGCCACATCGTATAGACGAAGACGTAGAACAGGATCGAGACGGTCAGCAGCAGCGCCGCCTGCCAGTTCGATGCGAACAGCATCAGAAAGACCGAGAAGGCCGCCAGGCCGATCCCGAACTGCAGTGCGGTCTGCGGATCGAGGCGGCCGGCGGGCAGCGGCCGCCCGGCGGTACGCTTCATCTTTGCGTCGAGACCGGCTTCATACCATTGGTTGAGCGCACCCGATGCCCCTGCCCCCAGCGCGATCGCGAGGATCGACGAAAAGGCAAGCACCGGGTGGACGCTGCCCGGCGCGGCAAGCAGGCCGCACAGCGCCGTGAACACCACCAGCGACATGACGCGCGGTTTGGTCAGCGCAAACAGGTCGCGCCAGTCGGCGGGAAGCGCCGTTTCGCTATGGGTCAGGCTCTGCGCCATAGCAGGGTCAGTTCCTGTGCACTGCGCGGCCGAGGCGGCAAAATGGCGAACATATCGGACCGAAGGCCCCGCCGGACATGGCGGTTCCATGGCCCAGGGGCATTTGGTTCGAGATGGAAGCCATTTTGCCGTCCCTTCGGGATTTGACCCAATTTGTCCATTGCCGCGTCAGAGCGCCTTGGAATATTCTCATATGCCTGCGCCGCTCTTCCTAGCACTGAACAAATTGGCCTCAAACCTCGGCCGCGCAGTGCACAGGAACTGACCCTTCTTCCGGCCCTAAGGGGCGACGCCCCCTGCCGAAGATTAGCAGGGGGCGAAACCGATCAGGCGATAGTCTTACGCGATCCGGGGCAGTTCGTTGAACTGGTGAAACGGCGGCGGGCTCGACAGCGTCCATTCGAGCGTCGTCGCGCCTTCGCCCCACGGATTGTCGGCGGCACGCTTGCCCGCGAACAACGAGTAGAGGATGTTCACGAAGAAGAAGACCATGCCCACGGCCATGATCACATAGCCGAGCGACGAGATATGGTGCCAATAGGCATAGGCTTCCGCATAGTCGGGATAACGGCGCGGCATGCCCTGCTGGCCCAGGAAGTGCTGGGGGAAGAACATCACGTTGACGCCGATGAAGAAGACCCAGAAGTGCAACTGTCCAAGGAACTCGTTGTACATCCGACCCGACATCTTCGGGAACCAGTAATAGAAGCCGGCGAAGAGCGAGAAGACCGCGCCCAGCGACAACACATAGTGGAAGTGCGCGACAACATAGTAGGTGTCGTGCAGGTTGGTGTCGACACCGCCGTTGGCGAGGACGACGCCGGTGACGCCGCCCACGGTGAACATGAAAATGAAGCCTAGCGACCAGACCATCGGGGTCTTGAAGCTCATCGAACCGCCCCACATGGTGGCAATCCAGCTGAAGATCTTGATGCCCGTCGGGACGGCGATGACCATCGTCGCGGCGGTGAAGTACATCTTGAGGTTCACGCTCATGCCGACGGTGAACATGTGGTGCGCCCACACGATGAAGCCGACGACGCCGATCGCGACCATGGCATAGGCCATGCCGAGATAACCGAACACCGGCTTGCGGCTGAAGGTCGAGATGATCTGGCTGACGATGCCGAAGCCCGGCAGGATCATGATGTACACTTCGGGATGGCCGAAGAACCAGAAGAGATGCTGGTACAGCACCGGATCGCCGCCGCCGGTGGCGTCGTAGAAGGTGGTGCCGAAGTTGCGGTCGGTGAGCAGCATGGTGATCGCCGCAGCGAGAACCGGCAACGCGAGCAGCAGCAGGAAGGCGGTGACGAGCACCGACCACACGAACAGCGGCATCTTGTGCAGGGTCATGCCCGGTGCGCGCATGTTGAAGATGGTGGTGATGAAGTTGATCGCGCCGAGGATCGACGCCGCGCCCGCAAGGTGGAGCGAGAAGATCGCCATGTCGACCGCAGGGCCCGCAGAGCCGCTGGTCGACAGCGGCGCATAGACCGTCCAGCCGGTGCCGGCGCCATGACCGCTACCCCCCGGAACGAAGCTCGATCCGACGAGCATGACGAAAGCGACGGCGGTGAGCCAGAAGCTGACGTTGTTCATGCGCGGGAACGCCATGTCGGGTGCGCCGATCATCAGCGGCACGAACCAGTTGCCGAAACCGCCGATCATCGCCGGCATGACCATGAAGAAGACCATGATCAGGCCGTGGGCGGTGATCAGCACGTTCCACAGGTGCTTGCCCGCAACCTCGTCGGCACCGCTACCCAGAAACGCCGCCCAGCCGGGCAGATACTGGATGCCGGGCTCGGCGAGTTCGAGGCGCATCATGCCCGAAATCGCGCCGCCGACGATGCCGGCGATGATCGCGAAGATCAGATAGAGCGTGCCGATGTCCTTGTGGTTCGTCGACATGAACCAGCGGACGAAAAAGCCCGGGGTGTCGTGATCATGGTCGTCATGCGCATGGTCGTGGCCGTGCGCGGGTGCAGTCGCTGCGATATCGGTCATCTGTCGGACCCCTTGGATTATTTCTTGGCGGCCGGGGCAGCGGCGGGAGCCGCAGCCGGCGCTGCTTCAGTCGTGGCGGCAGCCGGCGTGGCCGGCGCGGGAGCGGGCGCAGCCGCGGCGGGAGCCGGCGCGGCCGCGGCAGGCGCCGCAGCCTCGGGACCGGCGGGGTTACCGCCCTTCGAGCGGACCCAAGCCTCCCACTTGTCGACCGGCAGAACCTCGACGGCGATCGGCATATAGCCGTGATCGACGCCGCACAGTTCCGAGCACTGGCCGTAATAGACGCCGACCTTGGTCGGGGTGAAGGTCGTCTCGTTGGCACGCCCCGGAACCGCGTCCATCTTGGTCCAGAAGGCCGGAACCGCGAAGCTGTGGATCACGTCGGCGCCGGTGATGATCAGCTTCACCTGGCGGCCGACCGGAACAACCATGCGGTTGTCGACGGCGAGGTGATAGGGCTCGCCCGCAGCCTTCGCCTGGTCTTCGGTCAGGATTTTCGAGACATATTCGCCGATGCCCTGATCGGGATAGGCATAGCCCCAATACCATTGGTAGCCGGTGACCTTGATCGTCAGCGCGTCCTTCTTCGGCGGTTCGTACTGCGCGGCGAGCAGGCGAATCGAAGGCACCGCGATCACGGCGAGGATCAGCACGGGGATCGCGGTCCAGATAATTTCGATGAAGGTGTTGTGCGTCGTCTTCGACGGCACCGGGTTCGCCTTGGCGCGGTAGCGGACGACCACCCAGAAGAGCAGGCCGAGAACCAGGAGCGAGATCACCGTGATCACCGGCAGCAGGATCACATGGTTGAACCAATAGGCCTGTTCGCCGATCGGGGTGACCTGCGGCTGGAAGTTGATGCCCGCATCGACCGGCTGGCCGACCCCGGGGGTCGGCTTCATCGGGACGTAAGTCGCGTCGCCCGCGGGAACGGCGGCATCCTTTGCAGCCGGCGCAGCAACCGGAGCCGCCGAGTCAGGCGCTGCCGGTGCCGGAGTCGCAGCCGTCGTCGCGGCGGGTGCTTCGGCAGGAGCCGCCGCCGGCGCCTGCGCATGGCCGGCGCCCACGGCGCCGAGCGACAAAGCCGCCGCGATTACAAGGGTTTTCAAGCTCTTCATAAGGATAGTGCCGCCCGTTGCTTGTTGTTATTCTGATGCTTCATTCCCGCCTTCGCCGACCGCGGACATGCGTCGCGGCCGCCGTCCGGCGGGCTGAATCTCGCGGGCGCTATAGACCCGCTTGCCGCTTGCCTCAAGCATCTCTAACACTATTTTACGGCAGGCAAATCCCGGCCGCCCAAACCCCGCCGTCCACCATGGACGACGGCAGCAACAAAAGACCGATCTCCCGATGACCGACGATGAAATCCTGGCCGAATTCCGCGCCGCCGACGCCCTGCTGCAGGGCCATTTCCTTCTCTCCTCCGGCCGCCACAGCGAATATTATCTGCAGTGCGCGCGCGTCCTGATGGACACGGCACGCGCCGGCCGGCTCGCGAGCGCTCTCGCCGCGAAGCTGCCGCGTGACCTTCGCCAGGCGATCGACATCGTCGTTTCGCCCGCGATGGGCGGCGTCATCATCGGGCATGAAATGGGCCGAGCGCTTGGCAAGCCGGCGCTCTTCGTCGAGCGTCCGACGGGAACCTTCGAACTGCGCCGCGGCTTCGCGATCGATCCCGGCGCCAAGGTGCTGATGGTCGAGGATGTCGTGACGACCGGCCTGTCCTCGCGCGAAGCGATGGATGCCGTGCGCGCCGCGGGCGGCGACGTGATCGCCGAGGCCGCGCTCGTCGACCGTTCGGCGGGCAGCAACATCGACCTTGGCGTGCCCTTCTATCCGCTCGTCGCGATCAACTTCCCGACCTATGCGGCGGACGAGCTGCCGCCCGAACTCGCGGGCACTCCCGCGATCAAGCCGGGCAGCCGGAGCGTCGCCGCTTGACCGGCACCACCCCTTCCCGCCTGCGGCTCGGCGTCAACATCGACCATGTCGCGACGATCCGCAACGCGCGCGGCGGCGAGCATCCCGACCCGGTGCGCGCCGCCGAGATCGTCGCGGCGGTTGGCGGCGACGGCATCACCGCGCATCTGCGCGAGGACCGGCGTCATATCCGCGACGACGATCTTGCCCGCATTCAGGCGGCGACCGATCTGCCGCTCAATCTCGAGATGGCGGCAACCGACGAGATGCTCGAGATCGCGCTGCGCCACATGCCGCATGCCGCGTGCATCGTCCCCGAAAAGCGCGAGGAGCGCACGACCGAAGGCGGGCTCGACGCCGCTGGGCAGCACAACCACCTCGCCCCGATCGTCGGCCGCCTTAACGATGCGGGAATCCGCGTCAGCCTGTTCATCGAACCCGATCCGCGCCAGATCGAGGCGGCGATGCGGCTAAAGGCGCCCGTCGTCGAATTCCATACCGGCCGCTATGCGCATTGCGAGGGCGAAGAGCGCGCCGCCGAGCTGCGCCGCCTCGCCGACGCCGCTGCGCTCGCATGCAAAAACGGCATCGAACCGCACGCCGGGCACGGTCTTACTTATGATAACGTCATTCCGGTCGCCGCGATCCCCCAACTCGCCGAACTCAACATCGGCCATTATCTGATCGGCGAGGCGATCTTCACCGGACTCGATACCGCGGTCCGGCGGATGCGCGACCTGATGGACGAGGCGCGAGGCGCGGTGTGATCATCGGTCTCGGCTCCGACCTCTGCAATATCGAGCGTATCCAGAATTCGCTCGACCGTTTCGGCGAACGTTTCGAAAAGCGCGTCTTTACCGACGTCGAGCGCGCCAAGGCGGCGCGTCGCCCTTTCACCCGCGCGGGAACCTACGCAAAGCGCTTCGCCGCCAAGGAGGCTTTTTCGAAAGCGGTCGGCACCGGTTTCAAGCGCGGCGTGTTCATGAAGGATATCGGCGTCGTCAATGCCCCGTCGGGGGCGCCGACGCTCGCGCTCACCGGCGGTGCGGCCGAACGGCTGGCGCAAATGATCCCCGCCGGTCACACCGCGCATATCCACCTGACGCTGACCGACGACCATCCTTGGGCGCAGGCCTTCGTCATTATCGAAGCAATCAGGGGCTGACCGGGTTATGGCGAAGCAGGCGAACAAGGATGACGGAAGCTGGGGCAAGCTGATCCGCGATATCGTGGTCATACTTCTGCTCGTTCTCGGCATCCATAGCTGCGTCGCCAAGCCCTTCTATATCCCGTCCGATTCGATGATGCCGGTGCTGCGCAACGGCGACCGGCTGATCGTCAGCAAATATCCCTATGGCTGGTCCTATTCGTCGGTCAGCTTCCACCTCGCGCCCAAGATCGAAGGCCGGTTGTTCGGCAAGCTGCCCCAACGCGGCGACATCGTGGTGCTCGAGCATCCGGTGACGCGGATCGACTATATCAAGCGCGTGATCGGCCTGCCCGGCGACACGATCGAACTCAGGAACGGCGAACTCAGCATCAACGGCAAAGCGGTGAAGCGCGAAGTCCAGCCGATGCTGTCGATCCCGGCCGACGCCAACACGCCCGGCCCCGACAGCAGCCTGTTCCGTTTCATCACCCGCGGCGCCGACGGGCGAACGGTCCTCGAGCTGCCGATCGTTCGCGAAACACTGCCCGGCGGCGCGACCTTCGACACGATCGACATGGGACCGGGCTATACGACCGACGATTATGGACCGATCACGGTGCCCGCCAATCACGTGTTCCTGATGGGCGACAATCGTGACGGCAGCGCCGACAGCCGCGTATCGACCGACCGCAAGGGGCTGGGCGGCCCCGTCCCGTTCGACGCCATTGCGGGGCGCGCGGAAATCATCAGCTTTTCGACCGACGGCACGGCAAAATGGCTTAATCCGCTGAGCTGGTTCCAGGCGCTGCGGTCGGGCCGCGCGGGAACCGATCTGCGGCCGGAGCGTGACGCCAAGGCAAAGTAGGAGCGCGGGACATGGTTGAGCGGAAAGAGCGCGCGCAGGCCCGCGCCAAGGCCACCGCCAACGCCCCAGGCCCGACCGAAATCCGCAGCCAGCTCGTGCGTAGCGAGCTTTTGAAGGCGAGCGTCTGGATCGGCCTTGCGCTGTTCATCGGCATCTGCGTCGTCCTGATCCAGCCGATCCTGCTGATCTTTGCCGGCATCGTCATGGCGTCGATGCTCGACGGCGGCACCCGCCTGCTTGGCCGCGTTCTGCCGATCGCCCGCGGCTGGCGTTTGCTGATCGTCTGCCTGTCGCTTGTCGTCTTCCTTGTCTGGACGATGATGTTCGCGGGCTCGCAGATCGCCGATCAGGCCGCAACGCTCCAGACCGTGGTGATGGGACAGGTCGAGCGCATCGCCGCTTGGGCGAGCGAGCATGGCATGGGCAATTTGCAACTCGACACAAAGACGATCACCGACAATCTGGCCGGCACCTTCGGCCGGGTCACGGCGGCAGTCGGTACGGTGCTCGGCGCGCTGACCAGTCTCGTCATGGTCCTCGTTCTCGGCATCTTCATCGCGATCGAACCGCGACTCTACGAACGCGGCGTCGCGTGGATGCTGCCGATGAAAAGCCGCGAGAATTTCTATATCACCACCGCGCGCATGGGATTCACGCTGCGGCGGCTGATGGCGGGACGCCTGCTCGGCATGCTGGTCGAGGGCATCGGAACCTGGCTTGCCTGCCTGATGGTCGGCATTCCGATGGCCGCGCTGATGGGCCTCCTCACCGGCCTGCTCGCCTTCATTCCCAATATCGGGGCGATCGTTTCGGGCGTGCTGCTCGTTCTCGTCGGCTTTTCGGCGGGCACCGACACCGGCCTGTGGGCGATCGCCATCTATTTCATCGTCCAGACCGTCGACGGCTATCTGATCGTGCCGATGGTCGCGAAGCAGACGGTCGACCTCGCGCCCGCCCTCGTCCTCGGCGCACAGATATTGTTCGGCGCGCTGCTCGGCATCATGGGCCTGTTCCTCGCCGACCCGATCGTCGCGATGATCAAGGTCGCATTGGAGCGCGAGGCCGAACGCAACGCGGGGGCGCTGCCTAACACGAAAGCGGCGGCGAGTCCCTGACCCGCCGCCGCTTCCGAAAACCCTGATTGGCCGCTTATTGCTGCGGCTGCGGCGCGCCCGGGGGCGGACCCGCCGGTGCACCGGGGCCGCCGGGACCGCCCGGACCGCCTTGCTGCATCATCTGTTGCTGCTGCATCATCTGCTGCATCGCGCGGACTTCCGCTTCCGACCGGAAATCAATCAGTTCGACATCGAAATAAAGCGTGCTGTTGGCGGGGATCGGCCCCTTGGCTTCTGCACCATAGCCCTTTTCGGGCGGAATGACGATCTTGTACTTGCCGCCCTTTTGCATCTTTTTCAGTGCCTCGCTAAAACCGGGCACGACGCCGGTAACAGGCATCGGCGCCTGCTCTTGCTGGTCAAAAATCGTCCCGTCGCCGAGACGGCCGGTATATTTGATCAACACCAGATCGCCATCGGTCGGGCTCTTGCCTTCACCCGCTTTGACAACCTCGAAATCGCGAACGACTGTTTGCTGCCAAGCGAAGGCTGAGCCTGCAATCAGCAGCACGATCACACCAACCCACAGCAGCCACAGGCCGCCCTTGCTTACCGGACGCAATGGAACCGTTGTGACGCTCATGACCGCTGATCCTTCCCCTGCCCCGGCCGGGGCGCGAATACCGGGCTCGCCTATAGGCGGAGCGGCGCCAAGCGGTCCAGAGGCAATTGCGCGACAAAAGCGCGGGAGGGGCCAGTCCGCTTTGAGGTGGACGGTGGGCGTTCGCCCGCTTTGTGTACCCCGGCGAAGGCCGGGGTCCAGAGCGTTGAAAAACCAGCGCCGCGCACTTGCACCCTGGACCCCGGCCTTCGCCGGGGCACATGCCCGTTACGGCAGCTTTCACCCGAAAGCCGACGTCCTCAAACCGCAAACAAAAAGGCCACGGTTTCCCGCGGCCCCTTTTTTGTCCGGTCGAGCGTTGGCGCTTATTCGAAGTCGCCGCCACCGCCGGCCGGGCTGCGCGGCGGAGCCGCGGCCGTGAGGCGAAGCGCTTCGGCCGAACGGCTGATCGAGCTGATTTCATCGGGGGTATCGTCATCGTCGACGACGACCTTCTGCATCGAACCGACCAGCGTTTCCGACAGATCTTTCGGGCGCACGGTCTGTTCGGCGATCTCGCGCAGCGCGACGACGGGATTCTTGTCGCGGTCGCGGTCGATGGTCAGCTCCGAGCCACCCGAAATCTCGCGCGCGCGGTGCGCCGAGAGCAGAACCAGGTCGAAACGGTTGGGAACTTTGTCGACGCAATCCTCGACGGTAACGCGGGCCATGGTAATTCCTTGATAGAGGAGAGGCCAGCCTTTTGGGGGGGCTGGCGGCAAGCGCTGCGCGCTAGCAGCGGCGCGGGCGAATGTCAATCAAACCGCCCGCTCGTCGCCCCCTTGCCCCCGTCGCCGCGCCCGGCCTATGAGCGACCCATGTCCGCAGATCCCCTCCCCGTCGGCGACGCTAGGACGCTGACGGCCGATGTGGCCGGGCATCGGCTCGAGGTCATCGTCGACGGCGAAGCTCGGCTCGCGCGCATCCTGTCGCTGCTCGGCGGCGCGATCCGCAGCATCGACATGGTCATGTACATCTTCAAGCACGATGCCGCGGGCAGCCGGGTGCTCGACGCGATGACCGCGGCGGCAAAGCGCGGCGTCCGCGTTCGCGCGGTGATCGACAGCTTCGGTTCCTCCGACATCTCCGACAGCGTGTTCGGCCCGCTCCGCGCCGCGGGGGGCAGCGTGACCTTTTTCTCGCGCCACTGGCGGTCGAGCTATCTGGTCCGCAACCACCAGAAATTGCTGCTGATCGACGACCATGTCGCGGTGACCGGCGGCTTCAACATCGCCGATCCCTATCTCAGCAACCGGCGGACGCATTGCTGGTTCGACCTTGGCATCGTCGTGCGCGGACCGACTGTCGCGCGCATGGTCGAATGGTTTGCCGAAATCCATGACTACACCGTCCACCACGACGGCAAGCTCCTGATGCTGCGCCGGCTGATCCGCGAATGGCCGGTCGACGGCGGACCGGTGTCGTGGCTCGTCGGCGGCCCGACCCAGCGGCTGTCGCCCTGGGCGCGGTCGGTGCGCGCCGATCTCGACGGTGCGAAGCAACTCGACATGGCGATGGCCTATTTTTCGCCCGGCCAAGGCATGCTGCGACGGCTCGGGCGGCTGGCGAAGCGCGGCCGCGCCCGCTTCGTGATGGCGGCAAAGTCCGACAATCCGGCGACGATCGGCGCTTCGCGTCTGCTGTTCGGCTATCTGCTGCGAAAGAAAGCGACGGTCTGGGAATATCTCCCGTGCCGGCTGCACATGAAGCTGATCGTCATCGACGACGTTGTCCATGTCGGCACCGCGAACTTCGACATGCGCAGCCTGTTCGTCAATGTCGAGGTGATGCTGCGCGTCGCCGACGCCGGGTTCGCGCAGCAGATGCGCGATTTCATCGCCGGGCTGGAAGGCGATTGCGACGTCATCACGCCCGAAATCCAGAAAGCACGCGCTGGCTGGCTGACCCGGCTGCGCTGGATATTGTCGTGGTTCGTCGTCGGCGTCGCCGACTATACCGTCACGCGAAGGCTCAACTTCGGTCTCGCCGAATCCGATCCCGATACCGAGGTTTAGGCCTCAGTCTTTCCAGCCCCAGAAGAGGAAACAGGGCGGCACATTCACCCATTCGAACGCATTGTCGATGCGGTTGAAATGCGCCGCAAGGAAATCGCGCGCGCGAGCGCGGAACTGATAGACGAGGAAAGCGCCACCGGGGCGCAGCGCGCGATGCGTCGCCGCCGCGATCGCCGGGCCGACACCGGCAGGCAGCGTCGAGAACGGGAGGCCGGAGAGGATATAATCGGCATGCGCGAAGCCGTGCGCGGCGATGATTTCCTCGACATCCGCCGCCGACCCGTGAACCGCGATGAGGCGGCTGTCGCGGATATCCCCCCGCAGATAGTCGATGAAATCCTCGTTGGTGTCGATCGCGATCAGCGTCGCATCGCCCGCCATCTTTTCCAGCACGGGACGGCAGAAGGTGCCGACACCGGGGCCGTATTCGACGAACAGCTTGGTGTTCTTCCAGTCGACGGGCTTCAGCATGTGGCGGATCAGCGTCGGCGACGACGGCACGATCGATCCCACCATCACCGGGTGCTTGATGAACCCGCGGACGAACATGCCCCACGGCCCGAAAAAGCGCTTCAGCCTTTCGCGGATCTTGCGGATCGGCGCGACGTTCGATTGGGCCTGCGCCCGGGGATTGGTCATGATGGCTTTCGCGTTGTTGCGGCTGGCCAATTGCGTGGCAAAATCGGCGCGCGGGCGCAAGGAAAGAGTGGGGGTTGACTCTGGACAGAACGCCCTGCCGGTGTAGGGAGAGTGTCGCACGCGACGAGCCGAAGGCGGCAGGCACAGGCAGGGGAACAGGACATGGCGACCGCTTCGCATTCCATCCCCGCCGACCGGATGGCGGTGCTGTTCGCGGTCATGCTGGTCGCGGCGGCCGGAAATACCGCGATGCAGTCGATCCTTCCCGCGATCGGGACGACGTTGCACATCCCCGACGTGTGGGTCAGCCTGGCCTTCAGCTGGTCGGCGCTGCTCTGGGTCCTCACCGCGCCGCACTGGGCGCGCCAGTCGGACAAGCGCGGCCGCAAGGCGCTGATGGCGCTTGGCGTCGTCGGCTTCCTTTCGTCGATGGCGCTCTGCGGCATTGTGCTCTGGGCGGGGCTGAAGGGCCTGATCGGCGCCGGCATCACCTTCATCGTCTTCGCGCTGTTCCGCAGCCTTTACGGCGGGCTCGGTTCGGCCGCGCCGCCAGCGGTACAGGCCTATGTCGCCTCGCGCACCGACCCGGCGGAACGCACGCAAGCGCTGTCGCTCGTCTCCTCCTCCTTCGGCCTCGGAACGGTGATCGGACCGGCGGTCGCCCCCTATTTCATCCTGCCCGTCGTCGGCCTCGCGGGGCCGATGATCGTTTTCGCGGTCATCGGCTTGGTTGTGCTAATCCTTTTGCGCTGGCGCCTGCCGAACGACACGCCGCGGTTCGCGGCGCGCGGCGCGATTGCGCCCTACCCGCTGTCCGCCGGACCGGCCGAACCGACCAGCGAGGCAGAGAATGATCCTGACGCGCCGCCGCAGGAAGCGCTGAGTTGGCGCGACCAGCGCGTTCGCCCGTGGCTGCTCGCCGGCTTCTGGGGCGGACAGGCGCAGGCGATGATGCTCGGGGTTATCGGGTTCCTGATCCTAGACCGGCTCGATTTGCGGACTGATCCCGACACCGCCGCCAGATTGACCGGAACGGTGCTGATGGCGGGCGCCTTCGCGACCCTGCTCGCGCAATGGGGGCTGATTCCGCTGTTCAAACTGACCCCGCGCCCGACGGTTTTGTGGGGCGCCCTGCTCGCCATCGCCGGGATATTGATGACCGGCGTCGCGCAGGACCTGCACGGTATCGTTATCGGCTTCGCGCTCGCCTCGCTCGGTTTCGGCCTCTTCCGCCCCGGTTTCACCGCAGGATCGTCGCTCGCGGTGCCCCGCCGCGATCAGGGCGCAGTTGCCGGAATGACCGCGTCGATCAACGGCTCGGCTTATATCGTCTCGCCCGCCATCGGCGTGCTGCTCTACAACTGGCACCCGCTGGTCGCTTATGGCCTGATGGCGGCATTCTGCGGCTGGCTGGTGCTGTGGGGCTGGTCCGCGCTACGGCTGGACCAGCCCAAAGCCTAGGAATTACTCCTTGTCGACTTCCTCATGCTTCCGCTCACGGACGGGCTTGAGCATGCCTGGCGCGAAGAAGCCGATCGGATTGACGCTCATCGCGGCCTGCTTGATCTCGCCCTGGATCTTTTCATAATCTTTCTCCATCGCCTCGGTCACCGAGGCGCGGGTGTCCTTCAGAGCTTCTTCGAAGTCGGCCATCGTCACCGTGTCACTGTCCATCGACCGCTTGAGCGCCGCGAGCCCGGCGCGGCGTGTCAGGTCTTCCAGATCGGCGCCGGTGAAGCGATCCGTCCGTTCGGCGAGCGCCGCCAGATCGACATCGTCCGCCAGCGGCATCTTGCCGGTCTGGATTTCGAGGATGCGCTGGCGCCCCTCGGCATTCGGCACCGACACATAGATCAGTTCGTCGAGCCGACCCGGCCGCAGCAGCGCCGGATCGATAAGGTTCGGGCGGTTGGTCGCGCCGATGACGACGACCGACTGCATCTCCTCGATCCCGTCCATCTCGGCGAGGATCGTGTTGACGACGCGCTCGGTCACCTGCGGCTCGCCCGACGTCCCGCCGCCCCGCGCGGGGACGAGGCTGTCGAGTTCGTCGATGAAGATGATCGTCGGCGCCACCGCGCGGGCGCGGGCGAACAGCCGCGCAATCTGCTGCTCGCTCTCGCCATACCATTTCGACAGCAGGTCCGACGATTTGATCGAGATGAAATTGGCATCGGATTCGCGCGCCGCCGCCTTCGCGAGCAGGGTCTTGCCGGTCCCCGGCGGGCCATAGAGCAGGAAGCCCTTGGCCGGACGGATGCCGAGGCGGCGGAACGCCTCGGGGTTTTTGAGCGGCAGTTCGATGCCTTCGATCAGCTTGTCGCGCGCGGCGTCGAGCCCGCCGATGTCGCTCCACCGCGTCTTCGGCGCCTGCACCATCACCTCGCGCATCGCCGACGGCTGCACGCGCTTCAGCGCATTGTTGAAGTCCTCGCGGGTCACGCGCAGTTCGTCGAGCACCTCGGGCGGGATCGTCCCTTCCTCAAGGTTCAGTTTCGGCATGATCCGCCGCACCGCCTCGATCGCCGCCTCGCGCGTCAGCGCCGCCATGTCGGCGCCGACGAAACCGAAGGTCGTCCGGGCAAGTTCGTCGAGATCGACATTCTCGCCCAGCGGCATGCCGCGGGTGTGGATGCCCAATATCTCGCGCCGTCCCTTTTCATCGGGCACGCCGATCACGATCTCGCGGTCGAAGCGGCCGGGCCGCCGCAGCGCCTCGTCGATCGCGTCGGGACGATTGGTCGCAGCGATGACGACGAGGTTGGTCCGCGGTTCGAGCCCGTCCATCAGCGTCAGCAATTGCGCGACGAGGCGCTTCTCGGCCTCGCCCTGCACCTGCCCGCGCTTCGGCGCGATCGAATCGATCTCGTCGATGAACAGGATCGATGGCGCCGACTTGGCCGCCTGTTCGAAGATATCGCGCAGGCGCTTTTCGGATTCGCCATAGGCGGACCCCATGATCTCGGGCCCGTTGATCAGGAAGAATTGCGCCTCGCTTTCGTTCGCGACCGCGCGCGCCAGCCGCGTCTTTCCCGTTCCCGGCGGGCCGTGCAGCAGCACCCCGCGCGGCGGATCGACGCCGAGACGGCGGAACAGTTCGGGGTAGCGGAGCGGCAATTCGACCATCTCGCGAAGCTGGTCGATCGTCTCGCCGAGCCCGCCGAGATCATCGTAGGTGACGTCGGTGCGGCGCGAATCCTGCGGCTCCTGAAATTCGGGAAGCAGCTCGACCTCGGTACTCTCGTCGATGAAGACGACGCCCTTGGGGCTCGCCGACACGACGAGCAGGCGTACCTCGGCGAGAGCATAGGCCGGGGCGTTGAGCATCTGACGGAGTTGCGGCGGCATGTCGCCGGCCGACACCCGCTGCTGCCCCGCGGTCGCGACAGTATCCCCCGCGACCAGCGGCCGCCCGAAGAAGCTGCGCTTCAGCGCGTTCGCCGATCCCTGAAGGCGGAGATTCTCCTGCGCCGGCGCGAACACCACGCGCGTCGCGGGGCGCGTCTCGACCCGGCTCAGCGTCACCATGTCGCCGGCACCGGCACCGGCATTGGCGCGTTGCAAGCCGTCGAGGCGGACGACTTCGAGTCCCTCGTCCTCGGCATAGGGCGCCATCACGCGCGAGGCGGTCTCGCGCTTGCCGTGGATTCCGATGATGTCGCCCTCGGTCACGCCGAGCTGCGCCATCGCCGCACGCGAAATCCGCGCGATCCCGCCGCCGCTTTCTTCGGCGCGCGCATTGGCGACCTGCAGCTTGACTTGCTTTTCTTTTACCGGTGCATCCGCCAAGGCGTTTCTCCTCCCTCAAATAAGGCACGAACGGCAAAGATAGGATGGTCGTTCCCGATTTGCGACCCCCGGGGCAGCGATCGGTGCGAAAGCAAATTATACTGCACCGCACAATAATTCTGGCGTGACTTCGCACGCCATGGCATCATTGTACCCGGCACGAACATGGCACGTCTTCCTCCCCTCAGCAGTATGGAGGCCTTTCTCGAGGTCGCCCGCCACGGCACGGTAAAGGCCGCGGCAACCGAGCTCGGACTGTCGATGCCGGCGCTGTCGCGGCGCATCCAGACGCTCGAACATGCCGTCGGGCGGCCATTGTTCAACCGCCACCATCACGGGCTCAGCCTGACCGAGGCGGGGCG